>CAZLXW010000022.1:0-53837 GCA_964563505.1 uncultured Eubacteriales bacterium | reverse complement strand
GACGCTTAAACTATAAACCATTATACACATTTTTCCCACAAACAGCTAACGTTTCATCATTAGAAATACTATAACAAATAAAAAGAAAGAATTTCATATTAAAATTCTTTCTTTTTTCTTACAATTTTAGATTTTTACTTGATACATCCCATTATTTTAACTTGTATATCAAAATACCAATAATCATAATACTTAGACCTAATATTCTGTTGACAGATAAAGGAACCTTATCTAAGCCGAACAAACCAAAAGTATCCATGAATACGGACAGAAATAATTGTACCATGAGCATAATCATTGTTGCAAAAGCAACACCAAGAATATGAATACTGGAAGTAATAGAAAAAACAATAAATACTCCAAACAAACCGCCTAAAAGATAAATCGGATTTGCTTGTGATATATTTATAAACCCCTTTCCGCCTCCGCCGACTGTAAACAAAAGAAACAGACTGCCCACAAAGCCAACGCCATGAACCAAAGTTGTAAGCTCCCAAACACCAATTTTACCACTAACATTTGTGTTAAACCCATTTTGTAAAGTAATACAAAGTCCTGCAGTAAATGCAAATAAAATACCAATCATTATTTTCCCTTTCTTACTCATCAGCGCATTATTCATATAGATTTCCTTCCGATAGTTCTATTAACATTTGACGGTTTATAATGGATATGTTCCGTCCCTCTTTACCTATAATTTCATCCTTTTGCCACTCCCTAAGAATACGGCTTAAATGTCTGTAACTACTGCCGATTAATTCAGCAATCTCAATCAGATATTCCGTTTCCAGTTCATTAGATTTCCCTTCGATTTTATCAGAAAAATAAGGTCGCTCATCGGATACTGACAGGATATAACTTGCCAGCCGAGCTTTTGCGGTATTGTTCTGATTCATACCACTTGCCACCGATATACTGTATAACTTATAGCTGAGTTGTTCTATAATAAAATGCAAAAAATCAATATCGTCTTTTAAATAGGCGTTGATAAGGCTCTTAGGAACATGCAATAAGGTCGACTCATAAACCGTTTCGACATAGGTCCTTACCTTAAAGGGGTGAAGCGCTTCGATATCCCCAAGCACTCCCGGAGGATTTGAAAATCTTAGCAAAAGAGATTTACCATTAGGCTGTAGCATGCTAATCTTTACTTTTCCTGAATATAGAATATAGATCCCGTCAATATATTCATCCGGTTTTAAGAATATTGTCTTTTTATCAATATTTATAATATGGCTGTTATCTATAACTTCTGCTTTCGACAAAAATCTAAACTTGTCATTCATCTGTTGAAGCTGATTAACCACTGTTTTCTTATCCGTCAAGGTGGCACCTCCCATCGTGATTTATATATATATCATATCATATATTGATTATAGCGCATTTAAGCGTATAAAACAGGACATATGTCATGTTTTGCACAAAAAAAACTTCTTTTTTCGAGAAGTCTTTTTTATAACCAGTATTTGCTCCTATTAACAGGAAGTTAGCATTAATAAATCTTCAAAGATAAAATCTTCTCAAAATAGCGCCCTCAAGGACTGACAATAAGTATCTATTCTAAATAACAACCTTGCTTTTATCCTTTTATTGCTTTATGTATGTACATGTCGAACGGCTCCATTTCTATTTTCTGCTCCATAAAAATAAAATTTTGCTTATTTTTTGAATTGTTAAAAAGAAATATATAGTTTGCCTTATCCGACTTTCTTACATTAAGTTCAACTGTTTCCGGCAAGTTTTCAAAATAGTTAACGCCCCCTTGATTTAATGCATCCTTTAGAAGAGAGCGATAAAGAGCTTTATTTCCAACAGTTCCTATGTAGTAGGCTCCCCCCTTATGATATTTATTATAGGTTACTGCTGCCTTCCCGGAATAAAAAAAATCCATATATGTCGCAATAATCTCAGCATTTATTGGAAGAAGTATATCGCACCACTGCTTACATTCGTAGATTATTCCGGTTTTATCTTGCACTCTTACTTTTTTGAATCCGATCGCATCATATTCTTCTACAACACAGCCGGTAAGATCCCTATAGACTGTAGGAAGCTGCTCCATAATACAATTATTATTTTGATCCTTTACTCCGCTACGATTTGTCATAATTACTATTCCGCCATTTTTTGCAAAATCATATACTTTTTGTACAAACTCCGGATTCACAATATATACCGTAGGTAGTATAACTACTTTGTAATTCTCTAGTTCAACCTCCTCACTGACAATATCTACACCAACTCCTAGAGATGTTAATCCATGATGAATCGCTTTCATTTGGTGATAATAGTGAAAGCCTTCTGTTTGAGGTTGTATTCGTAATGAGCAATCTTGTTCATGAGTATAAATCATTGCACATTGATTTGTAATTTGACTTTCTTCCACTTCATTCAATTCATTTACCGTATCGCATAGGTCTTTAAATTCACTCCATCTTCTCCCCGGTACATTGGAATGATCAATTACTCCATGCCAAAACATCTCTGCTCCACTCACTGCCGTTCTCCATCGAAAATGGATAACTGTGTCTGCTCCTCGAGCAATAGCTTGCAAGGAGTAACCCTTAATCATACCGGGCCTCGGTGTTGCTTGCATCGGCATCCAACAGCCCGGCGTGCCACTCAACTGCTCCATGATCCAAAAGTTTTTCTGTTTAATACCACGCATTAAATCGAGATGAAAGGCATGAGAATAATAGGCTTCAGAATCCTCAGGTATTGACGTTGTAGGGTAATTATCATAAGAAACAAAGTCAAGATTCTTGAATAATTTATGATAATCGGGGATGTGTTCACACATCCAAGTATTTGTAGTAATCATTGCATGGGGAATATTCTTACGAATGATACTTGCTTGAAAATCAACATACTTCGTAATGCTCTCCGCTGCATAACGATGAAAATCCAACATATAACCCGGATTATACCATCTCAAAGGATAACTTCCGAAAGGTGGTTTAATCTGGCTCCAATCAGAGTACTCGCCACTCCAAATATTATTTCCATAAGCCTCATTCACCGCTTCAATCGTATGATGTTTTGCCTTTAACCAGTCTTGAAAGGCGTCGCTACAGTTTTTGCAGCAACAGAAGTTTGATTCTACTTCATTATCAATTTGCCAAGCAATCACTGATGTTTTATGACTATAACGTAGTGTCATTTTATCAATAATATCTTGAGCATACTGACGAAATATTTTGTTATTATAACATCGATGTCCTCGAATACCTAAAGCAATAGGCTCACCATTACGCCCTATTTGGATTGCTTCAGGATATTTTTCATAAAACCACAAAGGTGGACAATTAGTAGGTGTACATAAGACCAATTCTATATTTTTCTCTTCAAAAATTTCTATGATTCGGTCAAGCCAATCGAAGTCATAAACCCCTTCCTCTGGCACTAATTTGCTCCAAGCAAATTCAGCTAAGCGAACTACTCTAACTCCGGTTTGTTGCATGAGATTTGCATCTCTTTCCCACTCTTTTTTATTCCACTGTTCCGGATAATAATCTACACCGATTTTAATCATATCATCCTCCATTTAGAAAGAGTAATGTCAGTATTTCTCTCAAAATACTTACCAATTACCTTAACTAATTCCTTATTCACATCGCATTGTTTAAAATTAAACTCTTCCGCCAGCATCATAAAGCTTTCTTTATCTATTTTTTCTAATTCTGGTTTAATAATGTGATTCTTTTGTGCTGCATAGATTGCTGCCCTTACTCTAAATTGCATCAAATATTTTTCCTCATCGGTAATATCCGGGAAACCATTTTTCTCAAGTATATTTATCATAAGTTCAGCCTGCTTTTTTTCAATATCTTGAGACCACTTTTTCCCAATTCGATTGACTAATTCCATCCATTTTCCATTTTTTGCTGGTGATACAATACTCATAAAATCGGCATCTTTATAACTCCATATTAACCAATCGATATTCATTGCTTCAAAAATCTCAATGGTATCCTCTGTTAATTCAAGAATAGTTTCTGCTTCACCACAATCTTTGCCATAGCCAAACTCACCACAAAAAAAGGGACATTCTAATGTTTCTTTAGCTATCAGTAATTTCTGTAAGCCCTCTTTAATTTTATCTTTACGTTCTTGACGCGTATTTGATTCATTCAAAATATTAGGATACCATACTGTTGGATAGTAGTGAAAGCTCACTGCAATTTGATCCCAATCCATAATTTTTAACCCACTAAAATCCATTGAAAAATGATCTCCTTCTAAAACAATAATATGATTCTGATCAACTGTACGGATTGCTTGAATCGTATTTTTGTAAAAGGTATTTAATATATCCCAAGATGCCATCGCCGGTTCATTGATTAAATCGTATCCAAACAAAAACGGCTCATTAGCATATCGTTTGGCAATTTTTTTCCAAAGTTCAGTCATTTTATCACGAAAAATATCATATTCCCAAAACAATGGAACGCCGTTGGTATTATCTGAATGCCAATCCGGATTTTGACTTCCCATGGTTGAATGCAAATCTAGCATTATAAATATTTCATATTTTGTAGCAAGTGCCATTAATCGGTCAAAGTGTTTGAAGCCTCCATAGTTGAATGATGTAGCATCATTATCCTTTAAAAACATACGATAATTAAAGGGGACTCTCAAGAAATTTACCCCTATGTTTTTCAAAAAGATAAAATCTTCTTCTTGCACAAAGTTATCATAAAATCGTTCAAAAAAACCATTTTGTATATTAGCACCATATACTTCCTTGATGCTTTTCTTTATCAATTGTTCTGGCGTTGGTATTCCAATCATAAAATGTTCTAAATTCAACCAAGTTCCAATTCCGAACCCTCGCAGCCGAATGCATTTATCTTTATATGTAAATCTTTTTGATTGTATTTTTACAAATTCCATATTTCCCTCCAATCCCTAAATGCTTTCATCCTTTAATACCTGAAAACGCCAATCCTTGAATGATATATTTTTGAGCTACTACATATATAAGTACAATCGGAATCATAGAACAAACCGTTCCTGCCATAATTAAATTATATTCCGTATTATATATTGATCTAAATGCAGCAAGTCCAATCTGAATTGTTTTTAAATTGTCTGAGTCTAAATAAATCATAGGAGCTAAGTAATCATTCCACATGAAATTAAAGGTAAAAACCGTCAGTGTTGCAAGCCCTGGTTTGCATAAAGGTAAAATAATACGAGCAAATATTTGAAGCTCGCCACATCCATCTATTCTTGCCGATTCGGATAATTCTTTGGATATTCCTAGCATAAATTGCCGCATAAGAAAAACACCAAATGCATTAAATAATTGAATGAATATGAGTGAAAGATGGTTATTATATAATCCCATGTTTTTTATTATAATAAATTGTGGAATCATAATTGCGTGCCAAGGTACCATTAATGTTGCTAGATAGCTTAGAAATAGTTTGTCTCTTCCTGGATATTCCATCTTAGCAAAGGAATATGCTGCAAGAGAACATGTTAGTAATTGCCCCAATGTTACAATAACTGATAGCTTGATTGTATTGAGGTAATATGTTAAAAACGGTACTTTTGTCCAAACTTCCGCATAATTTTGAAGTCGAATGTCTTTTGGAATCCAATTTATTGGGAATTCAAAAATATCTTTGTTAAACTTAAATGAAGCGGAAAGTGTCCATATAAAAGGTAGCATCATTGTTATTCCTATACTAAGAAGCAATATAAACAAAAAAGCTCTTTCAATTTTTCTTTTAGTACTGTATTGCATATTGCACCTCCATTATTGCATATAATTAACCCATTTTTTTTGGCCTCTAAATTGAATCAGTGTTATGATAAGAATAATGACGAATAAAAAATAAGCCATTGCTGAAGCATATCCATATCGCATATAATTAAAGCCTTCTTGATAAATTCGATATACTAGAACGTTTGTCGCTCTTCCTGGCCCCCCTTTTGTCATCACATTTATTAAATCGAACACTTGAAACGAGCTGATAATCGTTAGAATTGTAACCATAAATGTAATTGGCGATAACATGGGCAAAGTAATCTTGAAAAATTTCACTACTTTATTAGCACCATCTATGTCTGCCGCTTCATATAATTGTTTTGGAATCGACTGTAGCCCGGCAAGAACCATAACCATATAATATCCAACCTGCTTCCATATCGCCACAATCATAACAGACCATAATGCTGTATCTGTAGAAGCCAACCATAAGGGTGGTGTATCTATGCCTATAAATTCTAAGAACCCATTAATCGGTCCTCTCGATGGATTAAACAGCACTGCCCAAACAATCCCTACAGCCACCATTGAGCTAATTGATGGAAAAAAGAAAAATGTTTTAAATATTTGATGACCTTTAATTTCTGAATTTAATGCAACCGCTAATAATATAGCTATAATTACCGTTCCAGGTACAGTTACTGCCGTATAAAGAAAATTATTTTTTAAAGAAACAATAAAATATTCATCCTTAAAGAGATTTATATAATTTTCTAATCCCACAAAATTTAATTGTTTAAATCCATCATAATCCGTTAAAGATATTCCCGCTCCCATGAAAATAGGTATTAACATAAAAAAGAAAAAACCCAAAAAATTCGGCAGCAAAAACAAATATCCTTTGCTATATTTTTTTATTTTTTTCCATTTCATAAAAATTCTCCTTTATAAACATACAGGAAAGTCTATACGAAAGACTTTCCTGTATAATTTTTAGTATTTCTCTAATATGCTTTTCCGTTGTGATTCAAATGCTTCTATCGTTTCTTCAATACTTTTTTCTCCAATTAAATACAACTCTGCATGTTCATTAAATGCTGTTAATACTTCACCGTATCCAGCGGTATTTGGTTGTTCTAAAATTTTATTCGCCTCAAAAAAGTAGGATGCGCTTTCTTTCCCAACGTACTGTGTATATGCATCTTTAGTTGCTTCTCCTGAATATGCATGAATCATTCCATGATTTGAATAAACGACCGCTCCCGGTTCACCACAAAGATACTCTAAAAAGTCAAATGCTTCTTCGGGATAATCCGTTGTTGACGTGATTCCTGCAAATTGGAATTGTCCCCAAGTTGTTCCAGGTTCTACCCCTTCTGATATTGGCATGGGTGCAATTTGCCAATTAAAATCAATCTCTCCGTTTTCTTCATCTTCTTTTAGCATTTGAACACACCATTCACCATTCGGCAACATTGCTGTTCGCTCACTTGTGAATTCACTAATGTAATCTGGATTTGTTGCCACAATCTCTGCATAACTCATATGTGACTCATCCTCATTATAAAATCGGTTTAGAAGCTGAAGTGATTCCGCTAACATAGACGTATCCTCATCATTAACATATTTTCCTGCTTGAATAGAAGCAAATGGGAAAATCCATGGAACCCAATATCCGCCGTACTCACCTGTCGCATCCATGAGTTCCACCGCTAAATCACCATATTCATCCCAAGTCAATTGTTCCGGATATGATATTCCTGCTTCATCAAATAAATCTGCATTGTAGAATAACGCCCAACATGTACTTCTCGTCGGTAGTGCATAGCGTTTGCCATCATTTTGGCTAGCATTCCACATTTCTCCATATAAATTTGTATTAAGATCACTAGCATCAATCTTATCTGTAATATCCAATAAAGCTCCTGAATTAGCATATGTTGTTACTTGAGCCATACCGCGAATATCAACAATATCAACATCTGAATCTGCTGCTAATAACACTTTTAATTTATCGTCATATTCATCATTTGGCAAAGCAGTTAACTCCACTTCAACTTTATCTTGTGACACATTGTATTGCTCAACGACATCACTGATATATGCTTCTTCATCTTGCCAAATATAAAAAGATAATTGTATCTTTTCCTCATTCCCTTCATTTGAATTTGTATTACTATTTTCTTGTTCTGTTCCTCCGTTTGAATTGTCATTTGTTCCTTTTTCTGATGACTGTCCACATCCATTTAATGTTGTCATTAACATTGCCATACATAATACGATACTTATTACTTTTCTTTTTTTCATTGTTGACCTCCCTTTTTCATGATTAATTATTGACAACCTCATTGTAGTTGCTTATTCACTTTATGAATAGGACGAAAAAAAACACCAATTCTCAAAATTTGAGCTTTGGTGTATAAAAAATCAACCCTATTTATATTTTTTTATTATTTTTTCACGTTCTATTATAAAAGCATCAAACACCTCCTCTATTGGTGCATTATCATAAAAATACGCTTCACTAAGTTTCATGAATTTTTCTGTTAAATCTGAATATGCTGCATAAACAGGTTGCTCCTGAATACGTCTCGCATCAAAAAAAACATTTGTATTTTTTGCACCAACTTTTAATCGGTATAAATTCTGAATAGAATCATTGGTATAGGCACTGAGCATTCCATGTTTTGCAAGAATTTCTGCGCCTTCTCTCCCATAAAGAAACTTGAGAAATACAAATGCTTCTTCTTTGTTCTTACACCGATTAACGATACCGGCAAATTGATACTGTCCCAAAGTTGTATTGTATTCTTGTCCATCTGGTACAGGCATTGGAGCTAAGTCCCAATCGATTGATGATTTTCCTTGTTTTTCGTCTTCAAGTATCATTCCAACGAACCATTCGCCTTGAGGCATCATCGCAATCCGGCCTTCTTCAAAGTTATTTAACCAATCCTGTTCTCTTTTCTGAATTTCTTCAAAAGTCATATGACTTTTATCTTTATACATAAGCTGATACAAAAATTCTAAGGATTCTTTTGTGTGTTGTAGGTTATCATCATACAAATAATTCGATTGCTGAATACCCATAAAATTATAAATCCAATCGATCCAATAGCCACCCCAAAATTCTCCATTTGATTTTTCAGTGATGTTTTTAGCTAATTGACGATATTCATTCCATGTCATTTTTGTTGGATATGGTATATTTAAACGATTAAAGATAGCCTTATTATATACCAAAACCCAGCAAGTACTTCTTGTCGGGAGGCCATAATATTGTCCATTTATAGAGATATTATTATACATATTTCCATATGCTGTGATGTCAATATTTGAATTTTGTATGTTTTCAGTTATATCATACAAATACCCTTCTTCTTTATATTGAACCATTTTCGAAATTCCTCTAGCTCCAATAATATCTATCTTCGCTTCTGTCTCAAGCATGTCAAGGATTTCAATTTCATAATCACCGGTATCTAAAAGGTGTACCTTAACTTCGATGTTTTGGTGGAGTTGATTGAATTCATTCGCAATTGCATTAACATAAAAGCCTTCATCTCCCCATGTGTAAAAATCAAGAACGACTTTCTCCTCGTCCTGCTTTTGATAATGATTTCCATTGCCTCCTTCCATGTTTGCTTGCTTTGTCATAATAAATGCACCTAATAATATACACATAATCAGTAAAAATAAAACGCTTAATACTACAATGATTTGAGTTTTTTCTTTCCATATATTCATCTTTTAAACATATCATATATTTTGAAACTTGCCTAGGCTGACTTTTTTTCAACCCCAATGGGCTTGAAAAGCTTTACTCTCCGTGTCATAATACTTATATTACCATTGAAAAGATCATTTATGTTTTATTTTACATTTGTTTTTTTGATTATTTCATTATTATTAATACAAAAAGAACGCCCTATTATTTCAGTGAAATATTTGATTTTTTCACTGACTTCATATACTGTCGCACTTTTTTCAATGATGTTTTATTTGTCAAAAGACACCTATTATTACAATACGGTTTATAATTATTTTTCTATTCCATCGAGTGTATGGAAGTTTATGATGTTTACGCCCTTGAATCGCTTCATTATTTTGAATATTATGAATGCTTCTTGCTTACTTACGCTATTTTTTAGTTTTTGTTTTGTTTTAACTTTTTATGCCCATTATTCCTTCTCCAAAATAGCCAAAATAAAACAAATCGTTTTTCTTATTTTAATGCTACAATTTATTATATATAATCCCGTCGTACAACGCTGGTTTTATCTCAATACTATTTATACAGTTTTTTCTCACGCTCAGTATGATTCTTTACAAAGTATTATAAATTATTTAACCATACTCATAAATAGTTCAATCATTTTATCCAGCATTTTTATTTTATTTTATAGTTATTCTATCGCATCGCCACTGCGCATTATTCGAATTAATTTAATGAATGTTTTAATTTGTTATACATTAATTATGATGTCCTATGCTTTTATCTTTATTCGTTTTCCTATGAACCTCATTAAAGTATCTCAAGTTGCAAATACAACAACTTTTTTAACAATACCACTTAATCAAAATACATTTTTTTATAATTTATTTCCTTATTATCTTATTTTTTCATTACTGCTCATTGGGTATACTTTGTATCGAACTTCACTCATTAATCGCAATATCTCAAAGCAAACATTTTCTTTATCAAAAGAAATTGCAGCTTCTGATACAACTTCAAAAGTTTTCTGCCATTATATGAAGAATGAGTTGCTCGCAATTCAATCGGAGTTAGAGACAATTGAAACTCCCACAAAAAACGCCCTCGAAAACGTCGTTCAACGCTGTAGTTATTTATACGAACGCTTAGATGATGTGCATAGAAAAACCAAAGCTTCCGAGCTGAATTTAAAAAAAATAGAATTAAATCAATATTTAGAATCATGTCTTTCGCATCTTAATTACGAAACTCAAGATATCGCAACTTCTATTATTAGTGAAACTTCAAGTATTTATGTCCTTCTAGATCCAATATATTTTGAACAAGCTTTGCATAATATTTTTTCAAATGCTATTGACTCTATGAATAACTTACACAAGGAAAGACGACAACTCACTATTCGATTAAACGTAATTAATAATTGGGTCACTATTTTAGTTAAAGATACTGGGGCTGGAATTGATCCTGAAAACATAGACAATGTTTTCACCCCATTTTTTTCAACGCAACCCATCGCTAAACATTGGGGTGTCGGATTAACTTTAACTCATAAAATTATAACAGCTCATGAAGGACACATAGAAATCGAAAGTGAAAAGGGTATCGGAACTACTGTGAAAATCGTTATCCCTAAACTCCCTCAAATCATAGAAAGGAATGGATTATTTTGATAACAATTATGGTAGTAGATGATATAGTTCCAATTGCAAAAAAATACACTCAATTTTTGAATCAAGTAGACAACTTTAAAGTTGTTGCAAGAGTTCATAGTGGCTATGAAGCCGTTATGAACTGTGCTATTCACAAGCCTGATATCATATTAATGGATGTAGAAATGGAAACACGCACAGCAGGTCTAGATGCAACAAAGTATATTTTAGAAAAATTCCCAAATACGAAAATAATAATACTCACTGTTTATGAAGATGATGAAACTGTCTTTAAAGCTTTCCAATTAGGTGTTACCGATTATCTTCTTAAAAATTCAACTCCGACTGAAATGGTGACATGTATTAATGATGCATATAATAATCGTTCACCAATTCGACCCACCATCGCGCAAAAAATTCGTCGAGAGTTTCAACGCGTAAAAAAAAGTGAAAGCAGTTTTTTATACTGTCTTCACTTAGTCACTCAACTTACACAAACCGAACTTGATCTTTTAGATTTGATGAGTCAGGGTTATACAAGAAAACAAATTTGTAAGATTCGATGTGTTGAATTGTCAACCATCAAAACCCAAATCAATAATATTTTAAAAAAATTTAATTGCAATTCTATGGAAGAAGTCGTCTCTCAAGTCAATGAACTTAATATTTTTGAATACATTCGAAATATTAGAAACCAAAAGGATTTTTGATTTTGTGGTGTTGGTGCTTTGACAACAATCTTTTCTAATATTAAGTTCGTGGCCATTTTCTTTTGTTTATCTAACAAGTACTGTGAATCTAACTTTAAAAGCCACTTTTTTGTCCTTCATACGGAGGCTCTTTCTCATTTGTGTATTCATCAACACTTGGACCCGACAATTTTCGCAAGATTGCCACTCCATATACATAACTGAGGATTAATATAAAAATATTCATCGGCATTCCTAATACTGTATTCACTAAAAAATAACCGGTGTATTCTCTTCTTAAGAATAGAAAGCCTTGCAATAAGAGGCGAATCAAAAAATAAATTCCCCATATAATTGTCACATTTCTATAGGCCGGTCGAATATCTTCTCGCATATACCAATTTATTGGCCATCCTCTTGTAATGTGGCTCAGTAAAGCCGCAAGGGGACGGTGGATTATAAGAGAAGCAAAACAGGCAAGGACAATCAGCCCTGTCATAATGAGATCCGGAATATAATAGTCTATGGCATCTCCAGACAAAAGACTAAATCCAATCGATAAAAAAACACCCCCAACACCAACTAAAGCATATTTTTCAGTGTGACCTTTGACTTTTCTATATATAATAAGCACGATAAGAAGGCCAAGCGTAATTCCACTGGCATATTCTAATGAAAGCCATTGGTTCATCAGATAAAAAATTAATGGTGGAAAAATAGCATCAACCGTTCTTTTTTCGAAAACTAATTTGAGTTGTTCCAACCATTCTTTAATTTTTTCCATTTTCTCTTATCTCCGGTAATCCTTGAAAAACAATTGACCAGTCTCCTTTGGATTCATATAATGCTTTCAAAACATAGATACTTCCTGTAAAAAAGCCTAAAATCATCATAAGTATAACCCAGATAATGGCTTTCCAGGCTTTCTTTTCTCGATAAACAATCCAAATTGAAAACAATGTAAAGCCAACATATAAATCAATCAAGGACATGATCCCCCATGGATTATCCATCAAAGCACCACCATCAATTAAAAAATCACCATTTATAAAGGCATTGACCAAGCCAACCGTCATTGCTATGAATCCAATCCATCCGATTCCTTTTGCAAGTCGCATTTTATTCTCCTCCTTCTTGCTACCAAAATTATCACTTCATATTGCATCTTACCTTATTGCCGATTGCGCCATTTTAAAATAGGTATGTCGTTTGCCACGAATAGTGATGGAAAGCTCCATGATATTCTCCGGGTCTGCCATTTTTCCATAGCCTCCATCACCAATATGATGAATATCAACACCGACACGTTTATTGCTTAAAGCAATCTGTTTAATCGTAAAGGAATCAGCACTTTCCTGACTTGTTCCGATTGCACTCATAACCAGCCCGCCAAGTTCATGAACGCTTTGTGTAATTCTTGCCGCTTCTTCTTCCCTCACCCCGGGAACAGTCCCAACAGCAGGTATAAGAACACCATCGGCTCCAAGACGAACAAACTCAATACTTTGCTCCTCATCAAGTACTCTTTCTGATAATCCACCCGCATGCATTTTTCCGGCAAAAATTAAGCCCGAAAAATATTTTTTTGCACGCGTAATGGCTTCTTTAATCGATGCATTGGATACGCCTGTAGCCGGATTCCCAGTAAGGCAGATAAAATCAACACCGAGTTCTTGAGCCTGTACAAAGCTTTCTTGACAAGCGCTTCGTCCAGCCCCAATCTCTAATCTATTCTCAATAAAATCAGCTGTTGGATCCACCGGTTCCAAGTTGATGCCAACAGGTCGTCCGGTAAGTTTTTTAATCTCAGCAATTGGGTTGTCACAGGCGTACATTCCCACAATCCTTTTCTCAAAGACATCAAATACATTGAGCAATATCAAATCAGCACCAAAAGCAGCCATCATTTCAGCATTTGTCACCCCTTCTATAAGTGGCTCGCCCACGACAACCGTCTCACCGACAATAGTCCTTCCGGCACTTGCTTGAATCGAAAGTTTGAGTTCAGCAGCTGACATTTTTTGACAGTCGCTAGCATAACAACTAAGTAATCTTTTCATGAAACATTCCTCCTATTTCACCACCTGAATACTAAATTGACATGGAAATATTTCTTTAGGTTCTAATCGTAAGACATCTTCTTTTTCTCGAAAATCTCCTTTGAAATCGACATAATCCGCGTGTCCGTACCAAGGCTCTATACATACAAACGGCGCTCCTTCCGGTTTTGTCCAAAGTCCAAGGAAGGGAAAACCGGTAAAATTCACATGTAAGCCACGACCACTCTTTTTATTGATCAATGAAACTTTATTCGAGTTTAGATCTTCAAATATAAGCGCATCGTTTTTGAAGGTCTCAGCATTTAATGATATTTGACGTTCATTTTCGAGATAAGACATTTTATCCCTAAGAAGTAATCCTTCTTTATTGAGTGGTATTTTATCGACCGTTTCCTTATGTTCAAAGATTATTGCATACTCCTCAAATGTCTCATCATCCGTCAGCGGACAATTAAATCCGGGATGAGCTCCAATATTAAAATACATGATCTGATCATCGTGATTAACAACCTTGTAAGATATATTTAAGACACTTCCCAAGAGTCGATAGTTAATCACTAATTCAAAGCGATAAGGGTACTTTTGAAGTGTTTCCTCACTCCACTTAAGTCGAAAAGACGCACTTTCCTTATTCGATTCAATTAAGTCAAAATCCTGATCTCTTGCCAAACCGTGTTGATTCAAATGATAGGTTTTATCTCCAATTCGATAGGTATTGTTCACCACTTTACCAACAATCGGAAACAAGACGGGGGCATGTCTTCCCCAATAGTTGGCATCTCCTGTCCAAATATACTCAATCCCATTGCTCTTTTCCTTAAAACTTATGAGCTCTGCCCCTTTATGTTGAATGACTACCTCATATGCTTGATTTTCAAGTTTTACCATACCCTTCTCCTCCTTTGGAACTTCAAAGATTGAACCGACACATTTATATCCTTGTTTTTCATAATAAGCATCAACATCAGACATAACATAAACGACATGATTTGGAAAATCATTATATATACACTCCATGAGTTTTCGTCCAATATTTTTTCCTCGATGACTCGGCTTAACTAATAAATCACAAACATATATATAGAAATCACCATCTCTGACCGAACGTGAATAACCACACAGCTCATTATCTTCGTATGCAACATATGTGATTGATTGAGCTAAATCTAACTTGTACTTCTCCGATGTATCCTTCTCCGCATAGGTCCACCCTTCTTCATCTTCAATCATCTTCATTAAATTTTCATCATCTTGTAGGCTATTATACTTTCTGATATGCATTTTCTCACCTCCTGGTCTAGTAAAAACAAGAGCAACTGCATATTTGTAATGTTGTTTCTTATTATACCACTTGATGATTCTTGATACTAGCTTCTAATAAGGGCATATTCTTATAACAAAAAACCAGCCTTCTCAAATCCATAGTTTTTCAACTTTGCTTTGAGTTGCTGGTTTTTCTTGTTCTTTCTGTTATAATGTTTGTCACTTTTTTGATAGCCTGTTCCACTGTGAACGATTGGTTGACTTTTGTTTACCTTACCTTTACGGTTTTTTATCAAGTCCATTCCTGATATCGTTCCGATATGCTCTTTTTTACCTTTCATTTTTTCACCTCGTTAAATTTTTATGTATCTATTATAACCGATATAATGTTAATTTACAATCTTGACTCCTATCTTGCAAGGCTATCGCATAGGCAATGGCACAATCATCTTCATGAGAAATACTTAGCTCGATAGATTTTATTTTCTTCTTTTCTGCAATAATTTGTGCCTGACCTAAAAGTTTTACAACCGGATAGCCTTCCTGCATATTCGTGACTTCTATTTCATTAAGTCGAACTGCATTTCCATCTACCTTCAAACTCTTAAAAACTGCTTCTTTGGCTGCAAATCTAGATGCAAAAAAGGCCAAAGGATTAACTGCATTAATCCCTTGGCAATATTCATCTGATGTGAATGTAATTTTCCAGAAGGGATCGTTGAAATTGTTTATTATTGGTTCAAGATGTTTTAACTTTAATATATCAACTCCAATGCCGATAACCATATCAATCCCTCCATAATCTTATTATTATTTTCTTTTAAATCGTCCAACCTTTGTTAATCGTGTTGGAAGCTTTGGCAAACGATCTGATGTTTTAATAATCGCATCTTCGTCACAAACTTCTATGCACTTTCCGCATCTTGTACAATCAAATTCATCGATCATATGTATATATTTTGCCCTTCCTTCAATACAATCCTCCGGACAGACTTCCGAACAATCCCCACATCCTGTACACAAATGCGGATCAATATAAATAATATTTAATGCTTGGCAAACATCCGCTTGACACTTGCCTTTCTTAATATGCATGATAAATTCTTGATGTGAATTTTCTATTGCTGACAACATGTAAAGAGGCGCTTTTTGTCCAACAGTGCATAATGTGTGGTCAGCCATTAAGCTTCCGATTTCTTTTATAAGATCTAATGCTTTGACATCACCTTTTCCTTTTGTAATCGCCCTTGTCATATATTGCATCTGAATAAGTCCTTCTCTACAAAAAACACACTTTCCACAACTTGCCTTTTGATATTTTAATGTTTGAATCATTGTGTTATCAACCGCACATTCATCCTTTTTTATTGTCCGTATATGACCATTTGTAATCATAAAGTTTGAAATGGGTTCGTTCATTCTATCTAATGAATAAGCAGAATATCCAACCTCTATACCTTTAATTTCATCGCGGTCTATTTTGATCAACTCATTAAGTTGTTGACTTGGCTCCACATAATCTAAGGAGTTACCATCAACGGATAAATATGTTCCCGGACGATAGCAATTATTATATATATCAACGACTGAAGATATCACACTTAAATGGCAAAAAACAGATAATTCATGTTCTCGTACATCAATCATGTCATTAATGACTTGAATCTCATAATCTTGGGCCAAACAATTGACCTTGTCCCATATTTTATGATTATATTTAGGAATATAAAGTTTTGTTTCATCTACCGAAAGAAGATTGCCTACCAGACGAATTCCTTGTAATATTTTTTCAGTATAATTATCTACTAACTCTAATAAATGACCATCTAAATCACTATTTTCAAGGCCAACAATCAATTCTGATTTTTCAATATCCTTAAGCAGTTTCTTGTTTTCATTCCATACGTCAAGGATTGGTCGTCCATAAATCCCATATTCTTTTAAGTCAATCTCTTCAATTTTATTAAGTAAACTGTTTTTTTCATTCTCTGTCATTGTAAAGCTTGTTATCATGATTTATTGACCTCCTTTAACTCAGAAAAATCAGCCCATGTTTTAGCTTGCTCAATATCAAGTCTTAAGTCACATTGCAAGCATCTATTCGCTTCACATTGAATTGCTTCTCGAGAACATCCTTTATTAACCTTATTAAAATTATCGACTCTTACTTTTGCTTCTACGAATTCTGGCTCAATACGTTGTAATTCAGAAAAACCGATACATTGACCAATATATGGATCTTTTTTCTCTTGCGGGATGAATTTTTCTTCAATATTCCCATCGCCTCCCAAAAAAACATCAATATAACGAGCTGCGTCTTTCCCTGAAGCAATCGCTTTGATTACAGAATGTGTTCCATATACAACATCACCCGCAGCAAAGATTCCCTCTTCACTTGTCTTTTGATTTTGATCCACAATAATATATTGCCTATCTAAATCAAGTGAAATATTTTCACATAACTTTGGCTTTTGACCCACTGCAAAAATAACTGTATCTACATCAATTGAAAAATCTGAATCTTCTTCCTTTTCAATGATCGGTCGTCCACCTTCATCAAACGTAAAGGATTTAACTTTGATAAATTCAACACCTGTCACTTGCTTTTGGCCTATAATTCTTTCAAAAGTAACTCCATCATAAATATGGATGCCTTCTTCTTGAGCCTGGACGATTTCTTCCGTGTCCGCCGGCATCTGATTTCCTTTTTCCAAACACGCAACATGAACAACTTCTACTCCTAGTCTTTTTACCGTTCGTGCACAGTCAAATGCAACATTTCCACCACCAAGAACGGCGACTCGATTGCCTAAGCTGATTTCTTCTTGGCCTTCAACACGACTCAAAAAGTCTGTATTTAATAAAACCCCATCTAAGTTATTGCCTTCAATCGGTAAGCGTACACCTTGATGTGCTCCTATTGCAAAAAGAACTGCATCATAATCTTTTAAAAGTTCTGAAGGTTGACCAACGTATTTATTTGTTTCAATATGGATGCCACTTTCAATCATCATTTGGACTTCTTCGTCGACAATGTCATTGGGTAAACGATATTGGGGAATGCCATATCTTAACATTCCACCAAGCTTTGGATAAGCTTCTTTAATCGTAACTTGATGTCCTTGTTTTTGAAGATAGTAGGCTGCACTCATTCCCGCCGGTCCACCACCCACAACGCAAACAGTTTTTCCCGTTTCCGGTAAATGTTTTCCTTTATTCTTCCAGTATAAACCTGTATCATTTTCTGCCACAAATCTTTTTATGTCTCTAATTGATATTGGACTATTTATTTTTTCCCGATTACATTCAGTTTCGCACACATGGTTACAGATATAACCTAATACCTTTGGAAAAGGAACTTTTTCTCGAATAACCGCTCCTGCTTCGTCGAATTTTCCTTCTTTTGCATAACGCACATATCTTGGAACATCTGTATGTGCAGGACATGCATATCGACAGGGAACTATTGCATCTTCTTTTGATTGTTTCAAATCAATGAATTGAATCTTGTCTCGAATTGTTCCTGTAGGACATACTTCGGCACAGGCTCCGCAAAATCTACAGTCCGCATCTTTTAATAAGCGATCGTGTATGGTTCCAACATACGTTTCCATATCTTTTTGTTGATAGCTTAATACCTTAACGCCCCGTAGTTCATTACAGGCTCTAACACAGCGCCCACAAAGAATGCATCGATTCATATCATGAACCAAGATAGGATTATCTTCTTCAACTTTAAATCCTTTAGTACGCATATGCATTCGTCCTGTTTTAGGCCCAATGTATTGAATTAACATTTGTAGTTCACAATTGCCATACTTCGGACATGACGTACATTCAGGATGGCCTGCCAACAATAATTCCAAGGCAATCATTCGTAAATATTTGAGTCGTTCACTTTCTGTTGTAATACTTAAGCCTTCTTTTGCTTTTAATGTACATGATGTCGTAATTTCTTCTTGCCCTTCAACATGAACGACACACATTCGGCATGAACCTAGTGATTTTAAGCTTGGGTGATAACACAAATGCGGTATATATATTCCTGCATCAAGAGCACATTGTAAAAGATTTTTTCCTTCTTCAACTTGTATTTGATTTCCATTAATCGTTATAGTAACCATATCTGCCTCCAAATGATCTAACTCACTTACTCTTCAACATATTCAGCAGCACTCATTCCAGCTATTCTTCCTGTATTTACAGCATATCCCATTGAATTTCCAGGTAATAAGAACATATAGCTATCATCATAAATGTTACACGAATCCGCACCTGCTGCATAAAGTCCGGAGATCGGTTCAAACTCCTTATCTATCACTTCACAATTTTCATTAATGCGTATTCCGCCAACTGTTCCGTATCCACCCGGTCGAATTTTTGCACAGTAATATGGCGCTTTAATTAAAGGTCTAAGATAACGCTTGTCCTTAAAAAACTCTTCATCAACTTCATCACAGAAATCATTATACATTTCAACCGTTTCTTCGAGTATCTCAGGATCAACGCCAATTTTATCCGCCAACTCTTCAATGGTATCTGCAACAATTAAATCTTTGTTATTATTCTCTTGTGCCATTTGAATCGCATCTAAAAAATCAGATACATCAGGATCCGTCCGTACTAAGCTTACATTATCAACACCATTACGCATGTAATACTTTGCTATTGATGTATCTATTATGCTGTATAAAACTTTTCCTTTCTGATGCATGGCAACATTCGATAAATATGTTGAATTTTGCATATAATCTTCATTCATAACGCGCTTACCAAATTGATTAATCAAAAGATTCGGTTGTCCAAAAACATTAGATAAGCTTTGTGGCAATTCCTCTAATCCTTCAATACTTGCTGCCATCTCTATGCGAATTTGAGTTTTGTCTGCCCCAACTTCCCATGCCATCTTCAATCCATCCCCAGTTAATCCGGGAATAGCAAAGCTAAAAAGATCTTCTTCATGCGTTAATCCTGTTTCATCTTTTATCATTTTTTTATTTGCCCCTGCTCCACCTGTACATATAATGGCTGCATTGCAGTTAATCTTTATTTCTTCATCATTTTGATTGGTAGCCAATACACCTACAACGTCTCCATTTTCTTTGAGTATTTTTTTGGCTGGTGTTTCAAATAAAAATTCTACACCTAATTCTTTCGCACGTTCAAAAAGAATTCGATTCATAAAAGACGCTGCTCTTGGACCAATGCCTTCATCTGTTTTAACTATATGCCATGTAGCTTCTGACTTTGGAAAATATTTAAATGCACCTTCAAATTCAACGCCCATATCTTCAAGCCACTCAATCGTGTCTGCAGATAAATCAAAATATTTTTTTACTAATCTTGCATCCACGTTGTAATGCGTATATTCCATAAACATATTAAATGCTTTTTCCACACTAATATCAATCATTTGCTGTTTCTGATATTTGGTTCCAATTCCTAGGGGTCCCATACCCATATTAGCCGCGCCTCCGGCAGCTGCAGCTTTTTCAAGTACAATAACACTGGCTCCATCTTCTGCCGCTTGAACTGCGGCAGATAGTCCAGAAGGTCCAGCTGCTATTACAGCAATTTGTGCATTATATTCTAACATAGTATTTCCTCCATTTATTCGTCTTCAATTGCACGTCTTAAGGCTTCTTGATGTCTTCGTACTTGTTCAATCGAATCAACCTCTAATGCATCATTAAGCATTCGATTACCTTCATACTCTGTTGAAAGATACCCATGATGTCCTGCTTTTTTATAGGCATCAACAATTTCTTTTATAGGCATCGATGGTTCTATATAATCTTTTGTTAAGTTATAACATTTTGCATGTGTATGGTAAATATATTTAATATTATCAATGATGTCTTTGGGGTCATTCCATGTATATGCAAATGATTCACCGGCATAAAAATAATCCGCTTCATTAGCATTTGCCTTCTTAAGTGCTTCCATTAATTGTGGATAGCCATTTGCTTCCATATAAGCTTTATGAGCTCTACCTAAATTTAGGTCATAATCAATTTTTACAAATCCATTTTCTACCCTTGATTTAAATGCATCATCAACAATTTTAACACCTTCCTTACTCGCCCCTTTTCTTAAGGCTTGTTCACGTAATGCATCCGGTATCTCTTTGCAAAAGATTCCAAAATCAGGAATAAAGCCGAAATTTTTGGTTCCTGTTTTTTCAATCATATTTAAGTAACCTTCTGCCCATCCGGAATTTAAGGAAAAGGGTGAGTGTACTTCGATGCAAACTTTAATATTATGGTCTTCTGCGCAAGAAAGACTTCCTTCAATCACATCAAGCGGTGTTGCTACTAACGTTCTTAATGTTTTAAATCCAAGTTCACTTGCTATTTTTATATCTCGATTCATCATGTCCACTTGTTCACGTAAAGTTAATGTTCGATTATCATAGATGCGATTTTCTAAAAAGGCATCGTAACAGGTTGGTTCTGCATTATATTTCTCCATCCATCCAAACCATTGTTCTTTAAATTCCGGTGTTACAATCGGAAAATCATCCATCATTTGTTCTGCTAAAAGTTCGATTCCTCTTGCACCTGCTTTTGTAGCTTCTCGTATGCATCCTTCTAAATCAAGTTTTCCTTCATAATATTCTTGCTGATAACTATATAAAGAAACACTTCTACCAATTTTATATTTCATTTACATGTCCTCCTGTATTTCAAAGTCTAATTCTCCCGGACCTACAATTTGAAATGGCATATAGGATGGCGCAATCGTTTGAATACATTTTATGTGATGTTGCCCTTGACTCAACCCATTTTCACATAAAACCGTCACCCTTGCATATTGTCCAAAAAGCCATCGATTACTAATAACCGTACGCATTTCATCTAAAGTAAAGGTTTCATTATTTACTGTGAATAAGATACTATCCCTGGGATACGATTTTTCATCAACTTCAACTTCTATATTTCGAATGATTGAGAGTGTAATCCCCCGATAATATTGTATTTTCATATCAAAGGAAAACCCAATGATTTTTCCATTTTCATTCACATTTTTAAAGCTATTTTTATCAAACATTTGTTTTGGAAACATTTAACCACCTCTTTATTTTTCGTATTTTCGAATTAATCGTGTAAGCATTTCGTGATGACGTCGAACTTGTTCTACTTCATCAATCATTTGTACCTTATCTAAATCTTGACAGTATCTTTGACCTTCAAATTCAGAATTGATATATCCGTCAAATCCATTTTCAACCAAATACTGAATCGGCTTTTCGTATTCAATCGCCTGATCTTCATATTGCCCCAACTGACCTGCTACTTCTGTCATGTGGTAAAACTTTCCATGAATACTTACGATATATGGAATAATATCCTTTATATCCTCTGGTCTTGCACTTGATTCTTTCATAATTATGGCACCAAGAGTCATAAAATTCATTCCGTGATTTGGATATTTTTTATCCATCATTTTGAGTACTTCTTCAACAGTATTTTCTTTTCCTTTATCTAGAATAAACTCAATCATTTCCGAACTATACTGACGTTTGTAATAATCAATGGCTAATTTTGTCGGTGAATGTTGAAAAATCCCAAAGTCAGGAACTAGACCTGCATGTTTCGTCCCCGTTCTTTCAATAAGTTCTATCATCTGATCTACCATTCTCGGATCTAGGACCGGATCAATCTTTTCATGACTTAATCCGGGTTTTATCGGTAATGGAGCATGAATTTCTTTTCCGATTTTTATATCATACTTTTCTGCCGTTGAAAGCGCCATTTCAATAACTTCTGTTGGAACCAAGCACAAACATCTTACATTTTTAAATCCTAATTTAGAAGCAAGTTTAATATCATTTTTTAAACGTTCTGCCGCTTCTCTATGATTCATAATATGGTCTCTAAATTGATGAACATCTAAATATACATCCATTGTTACTGGATTCATATTAAAACGTGCGATTTCATTGTTCCAGTCAAAAACAAATTCGTCTGTCGCAAAAGGATATTTTTTTATTATTGCTTCGTCTACAATCTCAACACCGTCTGTTTTGAGATTATCGTGAACTTCTCGAATCATATCTTTCCAATTCATTTGCTTAAAAAATTGTGTTTGCTGGTAACTATAAAAGGAAACACCTCTTTTAATTCCCATGTTTTCGCCTCCTATTTTAATTCTAGATTAAATTGACTGACCGTTGTATTTTTTCCCGCTCCTAATCCTTTTCCTGGAACAGGCGGATTCTCTAGCCACTCTTGGTCCCAAGGCATATAACCATACTGTGCTAAAATGGATTGTTGTAATTCTATTTTATGCATTCCCGGCTCTAAGCCACCGTCTTTTTCTATCCACAAAACACCTTCATCATCATAATCCCAATGTTCCCAAACGGCCTTTTTTATCTCTTCAAAATTTCTAGGTTCTTTACCATTGATTTCAAACCGTTGTATACTTACCGGATATTCAACATCATCACATTTTACATAATAACCATTATGTAATGACAAAAAGCAGCCTCTATAATCCGCAATGCGGACGGAAAATTTGAATCCGGTACATTGACCATCTTCTTTAGTATTTTCTAAACTATTTTCACGAATTAAAAATCGATCAAACATAATCTTCCTCCTTTTTTTATTCTTTTACACCACCAAGTGCAATTCCCTTAACAAATGCTTTTTGGAAAAATGGATATAAGACCATAATAGGAATGATTCCAATAACAGCCATTGCCATCCGTATTCCACTTCCCGGCATTTTGTTAGTAACCGATGATGTATCCACCGAACTTCCCATACTTGCTAATGCACTAATATTATCGATAATGCTTTTTAATAGCTGCTGCAAGGAATAAAGTTTTGTATCACTTATATAATACAAACCGTTAACCCAGTCATTCCAATAAGCTAGTCCAACCATTAATCCTATTGTTGCTATAATTGGTAGTGATAGGGGTAAGACAATTTTAAAGTAAATATACCACTCCCCTGCTCCATCAATTTTTGCTGCTTCTACAAGCGCAGGATGTATATTATGGGCAAAGTTATTTTTATATAATATAACGTAAAAACCATTCATAATTAATGTTGGAAAGATTAATGCCCAAATCGTATTTTTTAGTCCAAACAATTGTGTCCACATAATATAAGAAGGGACAATCCCGCCATTAAAGAGCATGGTAAAGAACACTAAAAATGTCACGAGTTTTGCGCGTTTATAATCTTTTCTAGCTAAGGGCCAAGCAAGCATTGGTGCAATCAATAAACTTATTGATGTTCCTACAATTGTAATAAAAAAGGTGACTCCATACGATCGCAAAACTTTTGTCGCGTTAGATTTAAATAAATATTCATAGGCATAAAAAGAAATTTTTCTTGGAAAAAAAGAATATCCTTTTGATAATAATACGCTTTCTTCTGTTACCGATGATGACACTAGCAACAAAAAAGGAAATAATGCGCATATTGCTAAAACGACTAATATAGAAAAAATTACTATTTGGTATATTTTGTCACTTTTACTTTTTATTCCTGAATCTGACATTTTTAATCCTTTCTAGAATAATGCATTCTCTCGGTCAAATTTTTTCACTAACATATTTACAGTAAACACTATGGCAAATCCAACAACGGCTTGATATGTACTTACCGCTGAAGCTGTTGAAATATTATTCGATACCATGAGAGCTCGATATACAAATGTATCAATAGTATTGGTCACGTTATACAGCGCTCCTGAATTCATGGGAACTTGATAGAAGAGACCGAAGTCTGAATAAAAAATACGTCCTACTTGTAAAAGCACAAGTGTCATAATTGTTGGTTTTAGCATAGGCAAGGTTATATATGAAATTTGTTGAATTTTATTTGCTCCATCAACTTTTGCCGCTTCATATAATGAATGGTCGATACCAACAATCGATGATAAAAAGATAATTGCACTATATCCAATCTGCTTCCATACAAATACAAACACGAGTATAAAAGGCCAATATTTTGGTGAAGCATAAAAATTTATGGCATTTTCCGGTTCCAGCATACTATTAATCAAACCGGCTTCATTACTAAAAAAGGCATAACCAATATATGCTACGATAACCATTGATATTAGCTGTGGCAATAATATACTTGTTTGAAAAAACTTTTTCCATTTACTACTAAATAAGTCTGCTAAGCAAATTCCAACAATTACCCCCATAATTGTACTCAGTGTAATAAAGGCAAGATTGTAAAGTAAGGTGTTCCTTGTAATAATGAATGCATCACTTTGAAAAAAAGATCCTGTTTGCGGAAAAAGCACTTTGAAATTTTCAAAACCAACCCATGGACTATCTATAATCCCAACACGATAATCAATTTTTTTAAAGGCGATGAGAATACCTACCATAGGAATATAATTATTGATAATAAAATACAGCATACCAGGAACAATCAAAAAATCTAAGGTGAATAAAACTTTCTCTTTCCAAAGGTTATACAAGCTTTGGATTAAAATTACCATTGATAGTAATACAATTATTACCGCCCCATATTCAACCTTCACTTGTTTTAACTCATTTAAAATACTATTTCTTCGAAGTATATAAACTAGGTTTGTTACTAAAACAAAAAATGCAAAAAATGCAATTAATTTATCCGCTAGTACTGAACGCATTTTGTTATAAAGCAATGCTACTATAGCTATTGCAAGTATAAGTAAAAAGCTCATCTGCATGAACATATTCGATTCAATAAAAACACTACCACCTGCTACATTCTTGCCAAATATGAAATTTAAAATCAACATACCATAGCGTTTTTTGTTATGCACATAACTCAAATATGGAAAAAAACTACATAAAATAATAATAAAAGCAAGTATAGCAATATGCATCATTCTAAATTTCGATTTTAGATAGGCATCTAGTTTGATTTTCACAAATTCATCTCCTTCTTGTTTTATAAATTATGATGATGAAATGCCTAAGCATTTCATCATCACTGTTTTTTTATCCTACCACTGTGCTAACCATTCATCGAGCTGTCGCTGATATTCATCGATAATCGCTTGATATCCTGCTGCATTTAACTTCTCAACGAATTCTGAATATGTGGCATCAAGATCTTGTACGGATCCGGAAACTAAATTTGCCTTATATTGCTCTTTAACATTAAAGCAAGCTGTGAGCTCCGTTGTAATGTTTGATGTGTCCACTGAGAATCCCATATATTTTGAAACATTTGCTTCATCATTAACGCGTCTTTGTTCGTCACGAATATGAACAGATTCACCTTGCCAAGGTGTAATTAAAAATCGATTTCCATATAAGAAGTCGGCTATGTGGTATGTCACTGTTTCATTTGTTACACCTTCAGGATATGTCGCTAAACCTTCGTCATTTTGCACCCAGTCAACACCTTCTATTCCCCATGTTAAGGTATTTATTACTTCTTTGTCCGTATGTAATAAATTCAAGAATTTTACTGCTGCTTCCGGCTCAGTCGCAGTAACCGGAACAGAAAATCCCCATTTATTTGCTGATGATGTTTGTAACATACTTGGAGCAACCGCCTTAAATAATAGGTCTTTTCCTACTGTAGATTCAATTCCACTTTGAGCCCCTGCTTCAATTGCATTAACTTGAGAAAAACCAACTTCATTTTTTAATAATGTTGTTGCATAATCTTTTGCTATGGCAGCATCTTTGTAGATTAACCCTTTATCATACCAATCTTTAGCTCGACTAATCATATTATAAAATTCATCAGATGAATAATATGGCATAACTGTGTCTGTCTCTTGATCCGCATATACTAAATAATAACTATCTCCTAATTGATCATAGCCAAAATTGTTGCTAAATTCTTCTTCGCCTGTCATAAACGGAACCGGACTAATTACAGTTCCTTCTGCATCTGCATTAATAATGCCTGACAAATCTGTGTTTGCAGTAACTACTGTAAGTATTTCTTCATATTCTGACCAAGTCGTCATATTTTCAGCTTTTTCTACAAGTCCAAGCTCTTCAAGAATATCTTTACGCATTGTAATCGTAACATTATTTGCAAGTGGTCCTTGATTGGTTATCCCCAATATTCCTTCTGGCGTTGATGTTGCATCTACTAAGGTCCCGAGTTCAGATACTACTATTGGCGCATATTCTTTAAGATAATCTCCAATATCTAATAACTGATTTTGATTCTTAAAAGAAGCAAAGCTTGCTGATGGAATCGGAGTAAACATCATCAAATCGAGCTTTTCATTTGCTTGAATCATCATCGGCACCTGCGTCCCATAATTCGCCGCATCATACCAAATCAAATCAACCTTTGTATTAATTTTTTCAAGCGTCATTTCATTAATTGCAGCCTCAACAGCATCTGATTGGCTTGTATCCAACGGAGCTAATGTCATTAATGTCACAACAATTTCAGCCGGTTCTTCGTCAACTTCTTCTGAACCACCTTCGTCTGACGATACATCATTAACTGCTGCATCATCACCATTACTTGATGTATCCTCTGTCTGCATACATCCTGCAAATAAAACGGAAACCATTGAAAGTACTAATAATATTGATACAATTTTTTTCATTGCTAAACCCTCCTGTGATTTCAATAAATAATTTAATTGTATGACGTCTACTCGTGCACAAGTATTGATCAGGTACCTTTACCTTATAACAAAACCCGCTCTTGGTATAGAGCGGGTTTTTGCCGAGGTATTCATTTTTTCTTGTCGCACAATCCCTTATAAATGATATGCTCCCCTTATAGTAGACAATGGAAATATTAAAAAGTTTATTATAGGAGGAGTATATTTATGTCTAGGAAGAAATATAGCAAAGAGTTTAAATTGAAGTTAGTAAACGAACATCTTGAAGAAGGAATATCCTACTGGAAACTAAGCAAGGATTATGGAATTGAAGCCAGTATTATACGAAGATGGGGTGATGCGTTTAATGCATTTGGAGAGGCAGGTATTGAGTCGCATAATTGTGATTTGTACAATTACTCTGCGGAATTCAAACAAAAAGTTGTTGAAGAGTATTTAGCTACTTCTACATCATTTAAGGACTTGGCATATAAATATAAAATTCTTGCACCAAGTAGTGTTAGAAATTGGGTAAAGATGTATAATAATCATGAGGAATTAAAAGAATCCAGACCGAAAGGGGATTATCTCATGATTAAAGAAAAACCAACCAGAAAAACAACACTAGAAGAGCGAATAACTATTATTGAATACTGTATCGCCCATTCTAATGATTATGCAGCGACTGCAATGGAATACAACTGTTCGTATGGACAAGTCTACTCTTGGGCTAGAAAATATACTCAATATGGCATTTCTGGTCTATACGATAAACGTGGCAGAAACAAGCCCAATGAAGAATTAAATGAGATTGAAAAGCTTAGAGCAGAAAATCGTATGTTAAAAGTACAAAGCAAACATCAAGAAATGGAGATTGATTTATTAAAAAAGCTCGAAGATATCGAGAGGAGGTGACTCTCAAACAAATTGTAAATCTTGATGTTTATATAGCAATAACGGAACTTAGAGAAGAACATCCTGATTATCCAATTACACAGTTGTGTATTCTTGGAGGCATAAATAAAAGCTCTTTTTATAAGTGGAAAAATCATATAAATAGTGAAAATGATCTCCTCAATGAACTCATAGCTGAAGAAGTTGTCAAACTACACAATGAACATCCAGATATGGGATATCGACGCATTCGAGATACACTTGCACATGATAATAACATATGTGTTAATGATAAACGCATTCTCCGTATATGTAGAAAAAAGAAAGTTCAATCCTATATAAAGCATAGATATAACTGCTGTACCAAACCATCAACAGATCCAGCATATATAGCAGAAAATGTGTTAAATAGAGAGTTCAGAGCAGAACATTTAAATGAAAAATGGGTAACTGATGTATCTGAATTCAAATATGGTACTGGTGAGGATGAACAGAAGGGGAAAATATATTTAAGTGCTATTATTGATTTATGTGATAAACGACCGGTAGCATATATCTACAGAAATTGCAATGATAATCCACTTGTATTCGATACATTTGATAAGGCACTCCATGATAATCCAGGCGCATCACCCATTTTTCATAGTGACAGAGGATATCAATATACGTCAAAAGCTTTTAGACAGAAAATAATAGATACAGGAATGACTCAAAGTATGTCGCGTGTGGCACGATGTATTGATAATGGACCTATGGAAGGGTTCTGGGGAATCATGAAGCGAGAAATGTATTATGGAAAAAAATATAAAACTAAAGATGAATTAATTACAGCCATTATAGATTATATGAATTACTACACAAACAAGCGTGTCCAGCGAAATCTTGGTGTTTTAACACCAATGGAATACCATAACAAGCTATTACTAGAAGCAGCATAAAAAAACTGCTCAGTATACACTGAGCAGAAAATATTTTTTGTTTTTTTACTTGTCTACTTGACGGGTAGCACACCAAAATCAAGGGTTTGCTCCCTATATTGTGTTGGTGTTATGCCTTCCAGTTTTTTAAACCGGGACACTAGTGTACGGTAGTTATAATATCCTACTTTTTCCGCAATTTCTGCCAAAGTTAAATCGCTTTCAACAAGTAATTTTTTTGCCTCTTTTATTCGTAGAGAATGTAAATAATCTAATGTTGACTGTCCTAACTCTTTTTTCATAATTTTTGATAAGTTTGATGCTGTAAAATTAAAATTATCCGCAATATCTACAACTGTTATATTGGGGTTTTGATAGTTCAAATGAATATATTCAATAATCTGCTGAATTTTCCCGGTATTTTCATTATTTTCCGTGTTCTCTTTTTTCTGCTCAATTATTTTTGAAAATACTTTTTCGATACTCTTATTAAGTTCCGGAATCGAAGTTGCATTTAGCAATTGATCAATCTCTTCTTGTCCAACACTATTGAAATAATCGCTTTTTTCAGAAATTCCCATAAGGGCATACATCATTTTATCAATCATTCCAAATAATTTCACTTTTAGAATTTGAAGCGATTTCACGTCTTTCATATCTTCTTCCAACAGTTCTAATATTGCACATTTTGCACTTTCAAAATCTTCGATCAAAATAAAGTTTACAAAAACTTTTTCTTTTTCAATACTAAATTTTAAACATGCATTTCCTTCATCTTTTATGAAATCATCATAAACTCGAATTTTATTTTGTTCTCCAATCATGCTCATATATTCAAGAAGTTCAATTGTGTTATCATATCCCAGCTTTATTCCGTATTGTTTTTCATGAACAGAACTAATTGCAAACGATCCTATAATCCCAATTTTTTTTTCAAAAAAAGTCTTAACCATCTCTACTTTCTTTTGTATCCTTTGGAAATAATCTTTATTTACATTTTGTGCCAATATAATTATTACAAAACGATTATCAAATGATTGGACGTGCATGGTAGCTAGCTCACCAAAAAACTCTTCGCAAACATTCATAATAATAAAATCAATTAACTTTGCAGTCTCTTCATCACTATAATTCATATCCGATTCATAAAACAAATTCGAAAAATCATCAATTTGATAGGTCAGAACAAGATTTTTTTTCTCTTCAATTTCTTTTTGCATGATTTTAATCTTATCTGTGCTTAAATCATGCTCATCATCAATTCGCCATCCTCGAATAATTTTACTGATAAACAAATTCATGTTTTTTCGTTCTTGTTTTGATAAATATATTTTGTATGTATCCATCGTTTCCATCATGCGGGAAATAGAGTCTTCAATCATTTGAAAATCATTTTTATTCTCGTAAGTTGTATTTGTTTTTATTGCTGACACAATTGTCTTTAATTTTTCAATGGGTTTATATTTTCTTCTGGAGATTATTACCGTTAAGATGGTTCCTACAATAAATATTAGTATAGCAAAAAAAGCTACAAATCTTTTAAATGCAATAATTTCATACAGATAGTTATTGACATCAACAATAGAAAAAAATTCCCAAGAATTAATATTCGAATTTTTCTTAATGACATAATATAATTGCTGATCTATTTCAACTTCCATTTCTTCTTTTTCAAATGTTGTTAAATCAATTTCATCAGCAACTTTTTTCATTACCTCTGCATTATTTTGTAGAATATTCTTCTCTCCATCTCGAATGACAAAGCCATTATCAAGCGTGTTTATATACACAGATATACTACTTATTTCAGCAATAACTAGTCCTTCAGGATTGGCAATATCTACAAGAATAATTGGCATAACAAATAAAACACTCTTTGCACCTGTATTTTTATTTTGAAAGAAAAAATACTTACTTGTCTGCGTATTCATAATTTCGTTAAATTCATCTTGAGTCATTCCATAAAGTATATCAAGAGGTATTTTATCCACTGAATCAAAGACAGTTCCATACTCACTCGTTAAAAAATAATTATTTTCATTCGAATATACACTTATGTTCTCGACTAATTTATTATTTGAAACTATACTATTAATAAATCTTTTGCTTTGAACCATAGCATAATAATTCTCACCATTATAATATAAATTTTGATTATCAAGAAAGCTTCGAATATTTTTGTTATATCCAATTTGTTTCAACGCGGTTTCAAATTCATTTAACTGATAATCGATAACTTCTGTACGATTACTCAGGGTTATTTTTTCAGCCGAATGCACTTTTTCCGTTAAAATCGTTATTGCTTCTGAGTACACAAAGTATCCGACTCCAAAAGGAATAAGAAAAATAAACATATACGATATAAGAAAGGATAAAAAAACCTTATTCAATATTTGTCGTTTCATACATGGATCTCTCCTGTCTATCATATGCAGTCTGCATAATATTCAACGCACGTTGTATTTCCATTTCTTTAATGACTTCTATATGTTCTTCCCATTTTAAAGCAGTATTTCTATTCACAATGGCCTGGATAGTATATTCCTTAACATATTCTGATATACTGGTCATTATTTTTATCAATTCTGTATTTTCTTCCACTGTCAAATCATAATTATTTACAAACAGTTCAACACTATTTAACCATATTTTTCGCATTTCCATTAATTCGTTCGTATATAATTGTTCTTGAATATCAATTGTATAGGATAAATCAAACAAAGCACCATTATGATTATTTACATATTTACCATACCCATCAAAAGCTCCGGATTCATATTCAAGAATTTTATTAGTAAATACATACGTATTATCTATATAATTATATGTATCCCCTTCAATACCATAATTCGTTAATATGATTCCTTCTTCAGAATATAAAAAGTCAAAAAATTGTATTAAAGGTATTATATCTTTACATGCTGTTGTTATTGACATTAATTCACCAATATAAGGTTTTCTTGAAACCATCCACATAACATTTTTGTCGTCTTTATTTAATTTAGGCATTGGTGCCGCTTGAAATGTGATTTTTTGATGTTCTTGGCTTCCGGTTTCTGTAAACCACTCAGCATATTGCCAATGGGCAGCCGCAGTCCCTTCTCCAATAAGTTGTCTTCTTTCTTGAAAATTAGTAAAATCTCGAACACCAAAGTCTTGGTCTAATAATCCTTCTGTATACCATGCGTTCATTAACAAAAGGTATTCTTTATATCCAGGCTCAATAGCTCCATAGTGCATTTCCCCATCCTTAGGGTAGAACAACTGAGAAACCGGATTCATGAGTGAAATTGGAGCCGCACCTATTCCATATGCTGATAAAAATTCTGCCGTTACATTGACACCATTTTCCTGTCCAAAAATCAATGGTTCTTCTATACCATCAATTTTTTTCAACTCTCTTAATAACAAGGTCCATTCATCAATCGTTTCCGGAAGCTCCATATTCATCTGTTCGAAAAAGTCTTTTCGAATGGATAGACCTCCTATGATTGGCAGAGATTTTTCCGGATCATATATTTTATAAAATCCAGGCATCTCATTATCTTGTGTGTAAACCTCCTGTTGAATTATTGGATATTTATTAATAAACTGATAATAATTTGGTGCGTAATCTTTTATGTATGGACTGATGTCAATGTAAACATTATCATCGATTGCTTTTGAAAAACCACCGGGATAACCTGCTGTTGTATTTAAAACAGCATCTGGATAATTACCTGATGCAATAAGTTGATTAAATGCTTCTTCAGATTCTTCTCCCACTACCGGTGAAATAAATTCAAAATAAATATTTGTCATTTCTTGCAGTTGTTGCCATACTGCATTATTTTCAAAGTCTAAATCCGCCTTATTAACCGGCATAAATATGGTATAAGTTATGGGTTCATTCGTAATAAAATATGAAGTATCTTGTTCCTGTTCTTCTATACCCTTTGATTTTTCAGCCTGCTCTTCCTTCTTGTTTGCAAAGAAAAAAACACTTCCAATAACCACAAAAACTATGAAAACCAAACTTAAAAACATATATTTTTTATTAAAATCCAATTCTTTCTTCATTGAATCACCCTTTATATTAAATAGTTTTGATAAACTTTATCTAACAATACACTTATAACCCAACAACACATTACCGGCATAATTAAAATAGTTATGGGAATAAGATAGACAACAACTACGCCAAATCCAATAATTGCAACAACAGCTATAGATCTAAACACATGTCGAAACATTAATATGAATGCATTTGTTATGATTTTTTTTAAAGAATTATTAAATAATGCTATTTGAGAAAATACATATACTAAGAAAACAAGTCCAAAAACAAGCAGTATTTCAAATAAAATATAAGCACTCCCTATTTTGTTTCCACTTTCAAATAATATCTTCAAATACCATATGTCTACTATAAAAACAAAAGTAATAATTAAGGAAAAAATAGTAACAATGGTGGCTTTTTTAAAATTTTGTTTGAAACTACTTAGAAATTCATAGCTTATATAACTTTTCTCTTGTCGAATGACTTTTTTTACCGTATAATACAATGCACTTGTTGATGCCCCTAGTGTAAAAATAGGAATCGAAAAAACAATCCAAAGCAAGCATAAATATACACTGTAAATCAGTGTATATATACCTGCAATAATTGGATTGTCTAAATTAAAAAAACCGTTCATAAGATCACTACTTCCTTATCTATATAAAACCGACTATGCATTAAACTGAATCACTTGATTTGATCGGGCAGATTCTCGAATTGCTTCCATCAGAATCATGACATTTCTAACCTGTTCAATCGTAACGAACATGGGTTTATCTTGTGTAACATTTGAAATATACTCTTCAAAAAACATTTCATGGGTATAGTCTACATGAGGTAATTCTTCTGTCGTCAAAACACCTGGCTGAGGCGGACCAAAAGAACGCGTTGGTCCCGATTTTGACATGGTCGTTTTTTTCTCTACGCTTTCTAAAAGATGTGTTGTGCGAACAACTTTCCCACTCGGATCAAATCCATCCGAATATGCACTTCCTTTATCGCCGCCGATAAACCAATGTCTTTCAAACCATTTTTCTTTATCCTTCAAAAAATATGTGCCTAATTCAACTTCGGCAACAATATTATTTCTAAATTTTATAAGAATTTTAAAATAGTCATCAACTTCGCCGTTAATCACGTTACGCATATCAGCATATACTGATTCTAATTTTCCGTCAACCATAAATAGCATTTGATCGAGCAAATGAACCCCCCAATCATATAACATGCCACCACCATATTTTTTAAATACATGCCAGTCATGCATATTACCATTTAAGCCATATAATTTTGATTGTATCGTATAAACATTTCCTACTAATTTCCGGTCATAAACTTCCTTCATCGTTCTAAAATCTTTATCGAATCTTCTTTGCTGATGGACCGTAAATCGTACTTCATTTGCTTTGACTGCATCAATCATTACATCAAATTCTTCAACATCCATGGCAACCGGCTTTTCACAAATAATGTTTTTCTTTGCTTTAGCCGCTGCTATAACACAATCTTTGTGCAAATGATTAGGAATGACCACAATAACGGTATCAATCTCCTCCATATCCAATAAGTCATAATAATCTGTGAATTTTTGTACATCTTTTGTAATAGCATCTTTCATCTGATCAGAATCAATATCGCAAATTGCTACAACTTCTGCATTGTCGATTTTATTCGTTAACATTTCTTCATGGACATGTCCCATAAACCCAAATCCAATAATTCCAAATTTCACTTTCATTTGACACATCTCCTTAGATTACAAATTGTCGTAAGTATTTATTACTTAGTATTAATGAATCTCTAACTTTTTTGTCACTTCCTTCAAATGCTTTATCTTCAATTTCAACGCAAGTAAAACCGTCATATCCAATATCCGTTAGAGCTGAAACATATTTTCTCCAATCCACATCTCCAAGTCCTGGTAACTTTGGGGACATAAATTCAAGAGGATATGCCATAATTCCGACATCATTTAATTTTTCTTCATATACCTTAATATCTTTATAATGAACATGAAAAATTTTATCCTTAAATTCATAAATTGGTTTTATATAATCAATCATTTGCCAAACAAAATGTGATGGGTCATAATTGAGCCCAAAATATTGACTGTCAATAGCATTAAACATTTCTCGCCAAATCGAAGGCGTCGTTGCTAAATTTTGTCCGCCTGGCCATTGATCTTTGCCAAAAAGCATAGGACAATTTTCTATAGCAATTTTGACGTTTAATTGTTCTGCATATGTAATAATATCTGGCCATATTTCTTTAAATAATACTAAGTTCTCTTCTATACTTTGATACTGGTCTCGGCCAACAAATGTCGTTACCATATCGACACCTAAATCATGACTGGCTTTGATAACTTTTTTTAAATGTATAATATTCTCTTCACGTTTTGCCAAATCTGAGTCCATTGTATTTGGATAAAAGGCAAGAGATGAAATCTCTACACCTTTATCAAACACATATTTTTTTATATACTCAATTCGGTCATTTGTTAAGGTATCCACGTTAATATGTGCTACCCCTGCATATCTTCTTTCAGCCTTACCTTGAGGCCAACAAGCAAGTTCAACACACTCATAGTCATTTTCAGATGCAAAATCAATGACCTCTTCAAATGAATATGTATCAAATATTGCACTAACAAACCCTAATTTCATATATGCCTCCACTTTATCCTATTTGAACTTCTTTACCTGTTTCTGCTGATTTATAAATTGCTTCCAATATTTGAGTTACTATAAACGCTTGTTCCGGTTTAACTAAGGGATCTTTATCATTGATAATTGCATCTAACCACTGTTTTGCCTCAGCCACACCTTCACTAGATCCAGCACCATCAAAATAGGCGATATGACCTGCCGCTGAAATTGCCTCTTCCATTAAAAGTCCGTTTTTGCCTCGATTATAAATCAATTCATTTTTACCATAGCTCATTCCGGATTTTATTTCAGCACCTGCTTTTGTTCCGCAAAGTGTTGTTGCGGCTTCTCTCGAATCGACTACATTTAATGCCCAAGAAGCTTCAATAACAATAGTTGCTCCATCTTTCATCTTAATGAATCCCATTGCAGAATCTTCCACTTCATAAGTTTCCGGATCCCAAGGTCCAAATAAGTTCCCTTCTACCGCCTGTGGTAAATGGCCAAGCTTATTAAAAACTGATCCTGAAACTGATACAGGTTCATAATTATTCATCATCCACAAGGTAATATCAAGCGCGTGCGTTCCAATATCAATAAGTGGCCCACCACCTTGCTGGGACTTATCCGGGAACACGCCCCATGTCGGAACTGCTCTTCGACGAACTGCATGTGCTTTTGCATAATAAATTTCGCCTAGTTCGTCTTTTTCGCATGACTGATGTAAGGCCTGTACTTCATCTCTAAATCGATTTTGGTATCCTATCGTGAATTTTTTCCCGGATTCCTTCCAAGCATCAATCATTTTTTTTGCGTCTTCAGAAGTATGTGCCATTGGTTTTTCACATAGGACATGTTTTCCGGCTTTAAATGCTGCTACTGTGATTGGACTGTGAGAAACATTCGGTGTAAGTACATGCACTAAATCAATCGTCTTATCCGCTAATAATTCATGATAATCCGTATAAACTTTTGCATCTGCTGATCCGAATTCCTCTGCAGATTTTCGAGCTTTTTCCTCTACAACATCACAGAAAGCAACAATTTCACTAATATCCGAACACGCTTTTAATGAGGGAAAATGTTTATTATTTGCAATTCCTCCACAACCAATAATTCCAATTCTTAATTTTGACATCATTATTCCTCCTATATGTTTTGATTTATCTTATTTAATATGTTGATTCAAATTCAACATAAGGTTTCATTAATTCTTCTAACTTATCCTTATTTTCAATAATTTTAGGAATTGCGACTTTTTTCATGCCTTCAATTTCCTCATAATGTTCTTGTAGTCCTGCAAACGTCGCTCCTCGCGCACGCTTTTTTTCCGCCTCACTAAAAACCACTTTTATTTCATCATTGTCAATTGAAAGTTCACCTTCTATCCCACAAACAGGACATTCAATTTTACGCCCTTTATTCATGACAGTAATCAAATTGTTATGACATACAGGACATGCTCCCTCATCACCAAGCCATTCAACTTCTTCATACGGTTTTCCAATAGACTTAGCAAGATGCAATCCTAAATCGCCAATATTTCCCATTAATTTCTCATCAAAGAATGGATGTACTGTCATTCCCATATCATAGGCATCATACTGACCTACCGTTTTCATTAATATTGACATGCCAAACATTGACATATTAGGCAGACCTAGGGATACCCAATTTTGTGTCGCTGCGCCTCCAACAGATATATAGGCAACATACTTATCCCTGAAAATGCGTTCATCTAATAGTTCTACATTTCCCTGTGTGATGCGCTTATCTTGCTCTGCTTGTGCCGCCGCACGGTCATGCGCTGCTCCAAAACGGTCAATAAAGTTTTTTAATTGTCCTACCGGTGCCAATGAATATACAGGCGCTCCAAGAATAATTCCATCTGCATCTAACACATCATTTTCTAATTCTAAATAATCATCTTTAATGATACATTTTATTTGCTTTCCTCGATCTCTAGCAGCGCTACATGCTCCACAACCAGTACAACGATCAATTTTCATGTCAAGCGTATTAACAAATTTCACTTCTGCGCCTATTTCTTTTGCTTTCATTAATGCATGTTTAACAAGAACATCACAATTTTTATTTTTTCTTCCAAAAGATATTCCAAGTACTTTCATAAACTATTCTCCTCTACTATTTTAATGTCTAATCTAAGTATAGGTGATTTAACGTTTTCATTCTTCCGATTTTTATATGCATTCATAATCAAATTTTGTCATTCTTCTGTGTTTTTTGTTGAAAAAAACAAGCAGAGCAAAAAAACATGTGTTTTTTTGCTCTGCTTGTTAGTCTGCACGCATTATTTGCTTTTATATTTATATTGAATAGTTATTAGTTGTATTTCATTTGCCTCTAATCGTGTATCAAAAACAAGTACTTCTTCATCAACGCTTATATTCTTAATTGATAGTCTCGGTACACAAATTTGTTTTAAATAATTAATCTCTTCATGTGATAAGTCTTTGGGACAGGCCATTCGAACCCATTCATCTTGGACGCTTCCATATTGTTGATTTATAGAAAAAAACCTTAACTCATATGTCCCTTTTTTCATTCCTTTTAGGTGAAATGTCAATTCTTGAGGTTCCGAATCTTCAAACATTAACTGGCTATCTTGAATCTCAATTTCATCTTCATTCATCATAAAATATTTGTAATTCAAAAACTTATAATTATGACAAACAATACGCCACTCGTCAAATCCGGTTTCTGTTAAAACATAGTTATCACCTTTTGAAACGAATTTTTTTCCTAGTCGATTCATAAATTGAATTGCATAATATGCCGGTTTTGCTATACCGTCTTTGGTTAACAATCCGCTAGAACCATTAAGCAACATATTCGAATCATAATAATCAGAATAAATATCTGTTCCAAACCAATAGCCCAATAGATCAATTGTATTGATTGTATCGATAATATTTTTTACGATATATGCCCCTTTATAGCATCCATCATTGAGTACATTACGATTAGATATTGTTGAATTCCACTCAGAAATATGAACTTCCTTTACTTCAAAATTACAAGCATGAATAATTGAATATATATTTTCTATATAATGCATTAAATAGGCTCGATCTGTTGACATTTTATTAATTTGAGTATTTTCATATGTTCCTTGAATATAGGGGTAACAATAAAAGGTTAAAAAATCCGGTCTAAATTCCTGACCTTGCCATTGTTGTAAAAATAAAGATAATTCTTTTTCTCCGTAACGTACTGAGAGTCCTGCACCTCCAATATGCACTCCGGGAAAATATTTTTTTAGCGACTGTGCAACACTATTAAACAATGAAAAGTATTCTTGTGCATTCTCAAGCATATTCCCTTCCGGCTTTAGTTCTTCATTCCACAGTTCAAAATACCATTTCCCCACTTCTTCTGCACCATATCGATTAATTAAGTTCATAATTAATGCTTCCATAAAACGACTTACCGCTTTATTATCTTCAAACCGCATAATAGGTGCTTCTGCTATAAGCACTCTATTTATACTACTAATGAGTTTTTTAGGCTTTATATTTAATTCAATATAAGCTTTCATATTGTTAGCAACCAAAAAATCAAGTACTCTATTTAATTTGTCAAAATTATAATAATTATTTTTTGAATTAAGGTCAATATACATTTCCGGAGAATACAAATCCCAAACACGAAAATATTCAATCCTTAATCCATCCTTAAGTTGCTTCATATGTTCTCTAACATTGGACTTCATTACATCAATGACTGTCCCTATATTTATCATTTTTTTCCAACTTTTTTGAAATTCTATACCTGTCAAGTCCTTAATCTCAAGTGTTTGTTTATATGTCGCCAAATTATGATTTGTGACTCCATTGGTATTTTGTTGAATATACTTTTGAATACGATAATCCTCTTCATTTCTTCTTTCAATAAAACTTTCGTTATCGCTTTCCTCTTGTTGACGATGTTTTTTGTACTTTAGGGGTGTCAGCTTATATGTATCTTTAAATAATTTATTAAATGTAGAAATGTTTGAAAAACCGTTATTAAATGCAATCTGTGTAATAGATAAATCTGTATATAATAAGTCCTCTAGTGCATGATTTAAACGAATAGTATTCATATATTCCAAAAAATTCATTCCTAGATGTTTTTTTATGTATTTTGATAAATATGCATCTGTAAGATATAATTCATCTGCCAATTGTGTTAATGTGATTTTTTTATGATAATTTTGTAGAATAAAATGAATAATCTTATTTGATCGAATTTCATCATCAGAAATAATTGAATTGTCCCGCGTATCATTTTTGGTTAATAAAAAGTTATCTACCAATAAAGACAAAAAATTATAGCACTGTCCAATTAAACGAATCTTGGGGCTAACTTGACGAGAATAAATCAAATCTATGATTTCTCGTATTATTTTACGTACTTCTTCATAAGCTGTACTTTTATCAAGCGTAGAATTGCACCAGAAAACAATATGATTTTGCTGGACTAAGTCATTTAATACTTTATATGGAATATAAAAACTTCCAAAAAGTGTTTTTCCCTCAGCTTTATAACGATGCTGTTTATTCATATTAATAATAATAAAGTCATCGGTATTTAACTCATATGCTTCTTGCTCAATCTGAATATGAACTTGTCCTTCAAATACATATAATAATTCAATATCATCATGCCAATGTTGCTTTCCCACTTCTTTGGAATGCAAATCAAAACGAATGGGTAAATAGTTATAATCTATGTTTGAATTCATTCGCTACTTCCTCCTAAACCAAACTCCATATAAGTTAAATTATAACGTATTCACCCAAAAAATCCAATCCTTGTATTGATTGATTCCTCTTTAGAATCTCGCCAAGATCTCCCTTTCCATCTCAATGTGTCGTTCGATTTGTTCCATTGCATCATCCAACATAAATGAATGTCCTTCATATTCCGTTGCAATAATTCCTTTAAATCCATAGTTTGCGATTATTTGTAAGAGTTCTTCATATGGAATCGTTGTTTCCATTCGACTTTCGTCAATATTATAGAATTTTCCATGAAAATAAATACAATAGGGCAAGATTTTTTTCAAGCCTTCATAATCCGCTTCTCTTGACCAACTTAAATATCCAAACATTTCGCTTACTGCTAGTTTTTCAATATCACTTCCACCTAAATCACGAACCTTTTCCCACATCGTCGTTTCAGAATATCCATTAAAACGATTCTCAATAATAAAATCTAAGAGTTCTTCATTAATTCCTTTTTCTATATATTTATTAATTAAAGCTTTGTTTGGTTTTAGAATAAACATGCCAAAGTCAGGAACTAATCCAATGTGCTCAATTTGTAAACGTTGAATTTCATCGATATATTTTTGTGTTTTTTCATTTCCTGGTAACTCAGGTGCATGAATCTCTATTCCTACACGAATATCATAAAGCTTTGCTAATTTTTCAACATCTTTTAACAGTTCTAATGGAATATGGGTTTTTAAGATTTGACAGCCCAGACGTTTTGCCGACTGAATATCCACTTCTATTTCTCTTAACATTTCTCTCGTTGACATGTCAATGCCACTTTTCTTTCCCATGTCTGTATACCCATCGTAGGTACAAAAGGACATTCCATAATCATTTGCAAGTCGTAATACTTGATCTACTTCCTCCTGCTTCAAAACAGGATAAGTATTAAACATTTGTGCCCCTACAATTTCTACTTGGTGAATTCCTAGTCCACTAAGATGCATAAACATTTCTTCAAAAGAAAATTCGTTTCTTTCAACCCATTGTTGCGTATATGAATACAAAGAAACAGCTAGTTGAATATTATGATCCATTTTAATTTTTCACCTCCATGATTTCACGATCCGAACTATCAATATTGGCATATAGATTGGGTCCAAATTGCATATACGGACATCGAATATGTAATACAACCTCAACTTTATAATTTCCTTTTTTTACTCCTTCGCCATCAATAATCTCAAATATTAAGGGGGTTTTTATTGACCAAAATTCTGCAAATAGATCTTTCAATTCATCCGATTCAAACTGTTTTTCATTAATTCGGATTGAATATTCGTTGACCTGACAATCATTGATATATATTTCAACATTTTCAATATTTGATAAATGTAGGCCTCTGTAAAAATTCAAATAAAATTCAAATGAATATCCAATTTTTTTATTATTACTATATATATTTGATATTTGATTATTTCTCAAAGATTTAAAGCCTAATCGCATATATTTTGTTGCCATAACATCCTCCTAACGTTTACAATTCTCTTGCAATGTAATATCCCTCGTGAACTGCTTGCATCACTTGAGATGGTTTTTTACAATCACCAATCATATACACTTCATCAATCCAATGACCAAGTTCATAATCTAGCTCTTTGTTTGAACGGACACCCACTGCTATAATTACATTATCTGCTTTAACTAATTCCTCTTCTTTATTTTCATTTAAACACCAGACGCCTTCTTTTGTAATACGTATTGCTTGCCGATTAAGGTTAATATTTACATTCTTTTCTAATTCCATTGTTAATGCCATTTTATGAAATTCATTGGCTTCAGGCGCAACTTCTGACCGCATTTCAATGATATCTACGCTTTTACCTAATTTTGCCAAATGTATCCCTAGTTCACATCCAACTAATCCTCCACCTAAAATAGCAATAGTCTCTCCTAATTCTTCAACTTTTTCTTCTGCATCCATTGCTGTCATCACATGATTTTGATTAATTCCTTGAATAGCAGATGGTATAATTGCTTCTACTCCGCTAGCAATGATGAGTACATCTGGTGATTCCTTCATGATATAATCTTGATCAATAGTGGTATTTAAACGAATATCAATTGCCGAATTTTTCACTCTGTTTCCAAGCACTTCAGCAAATTTTGCTAAATCTTTTTTAAAATCAATATACTGGGCAAATTTCAAGGCACCCCCAAAGTGATCTGTTTTTTCACATAATACAACTTGATGTCCTTTTTCAGCTGCAGTTATTGCCGCCTGCATTCCCCCAGGTCCAGCTCCAACCACCAAAACCTTTTTAACTTTTCCCATTTTGGGTTCATAATATTTGTGATCAAATTCAAAACCTATCACAGGATTTACTGCACATGCAACAACCGTACTTTTAACGATAGCCTCGAAGCATTTAAAGCACCTCAAGCATGGAGTAATATCTTCGCTTCTACCTTCTTTAGCCTTCTTTGGCCAAAAAGGATCTGCTAATAAGCCACGACCAATTTCAACAATATCTGCCTTGCCTGATACAATAATGTCTTCTGCTAATTCAGGTGTATCTATTCCGCCGACACACGCTACGGGTATACTGACAACTTTTTTAATTTCTTCTGCTAAATATACATTACATCCATGTTCCAAAAACATTGAGGGATGGGTACGCACAAAAAGATTTTCCGCTTCATGAGAGCCAGCTGAAACATTGATTAAATCGACCTTTTTTTCAACTATCTTTGCTAATTCTTTGTAATCTTCAATTGTCATTCCACCTTGGATAAAATCGTCGCCATTCATTCGAAGTTCAATAGGAAATCCCTGTCCAACCGAGTCCCGAACAGCATCTAATGCTAGCAACAAAAAACGTGCTCTATTTTTAAGCGAACCTCCAAATTCATCTGTTCGTTTGTTTTCCACAGGCGACAAAAACTGGTTGAAAAGCCAGCCATGCGCTGCATGAACCATCATCATATCAAAGCCAGCCTTTTTACATAGTTTTGCTGCATTACCATACGCCTTAACAATCCTATAAATCATCGCATGGTCCATTGCATGGACGATTTCTCCATTGGGTCGTACTTCATCACTTGGGCCATAAGATGCTCTGTTGGCTGTTTCTTCGCCGGCTATACTTGTTAATCCCCCGTATTTTCCTCCATGTGATAATTCAATATTCGCTAAAGCTCCAGCTCGTTGAATTGCAAGTACGGTATGGGTAAGTCCTGGCAAAGAATTGGGATCATCTAAATGAATTTGGCGATTATGGGATTCGCCTGTTTCTGTTTCTGTAATACTTTCACCCAATGTGACCACAGCGGCTCCGCCCCTAGCTTTTAATTCATAATAACTGACATTGTAAGGTGTCAATCGCCCATCAGGTGTCAAATCCATCATTCCTGTTGGTGCAGCAATAATTCGGTTTTTCAAAATGATATTCCCTATTTGTATCGGGTTAAATAAATTCGAATATTTTTTTTGCATTATTTTCCTCATTTCTACTACACTTTATTTAATCAAGTTATTTTCTCCAAACATGTTTACGTTCTTTCTTGTTTAAATAGTTTAAAACATCATCTCCAATGATTTCTCCCGACCAACGATCAACATCTGTTGTTAACCCTGCCATATGTGGCGTCAGTGTCACATTTCGCATTTTTAATAAGGGATGGTTTGCCGGAATAGGTTCTTGCCAGAAAACATCTAATGCCGCTCCGCCAATAAGCTTATTATTTAATGCATCTATTAAATCTTTTTGATGAATAACAGCTGCTCTTGCTGTATTTATTAGATATGCACTTGATTTCATTTTTTCAAACCATTTCTTATCTACCATATCTTTTGTGGATGGTAATACCGGTAGATGAATACTTAAAATATCACTTTCCTGTAAAATTGTATCCAAATTTACAGATTTAACCTTATCTAATTCCATTCTTTCAACAGGACAATATGGATCATATGCAATTACTTTCATTCCAAAGGCTTGACAACGTTTGGCCACTTCTGATCCAATAGCTCCATAACCAACAATTCCTAAGGTTTTTCCATATAACTCAAATCCAATTCCATAATCCGTATAAGGATGATTTTCATCTAAGGGTCCCCAAATAACATTTTTCTTATCGGGTACATCATATATATCTTCTACTTCTTCGCCTAAGTGCTCTCCTTTTTGTAAACCTGTACTACTTACTGCTAAATTTCTAGTCGCTGCAATCATCAAGCCAATATTAAATTCTGCAACAGCGACTGCATTACGCCCCGGCGTGTAACAAAGCTCTAGTCCGGCACGGGTAATTGTGTCAAAATCCACGGTAACGGGTGTGCCCTTTGCCACACCGATAAATTTCATTCCGGAATCAATCCATGCTTGTATCGTCTCAGCATTTGCAACTTCATCTCCAAGTACAACAATCTCATGATTCATACATTCTTTTTTTATAATCTCTTGTGTCACATTTCCTTTACCGTGTTTTAATTCACCACAAATGCTTATATCACAAAAATTTTGAATACGATCCAGTTTTTCTTTAGGTATTGCCGTACATAAGGCTAATTTTTTTTTCATATTCTCGTCCTTCCTCTTTTGCTTAAACAGCTTTATCGGCTGCAATAAGTTCTTTCATTTTTTTAATTGCTTCGTCTGGCAAGGGTTTATATGTCCCTAATAATTTTGCATAATATGTTGTCTGTGCCATCTCTTCCGTATAAATTGTTGCTGCCATAGCATCTTTTATTGTTTTCCCGCAACAAAACATACCATGATTCGTTAATAAAACAGCCCGTTCTTCTCCTAAGGTTTCAACCACTTTTCCTGCCAGATCATTGCTTCCCGGCATGACAAAAGGAACGATATTAACTGGAACAAATTCAGATTGAGGGGGTGTAACCGGCTGTAATGGCAAACCTTCCATGGCCATAATTGTTGCAAACATACCATGGGTATGAACGGTTGCTCTAACATCTTTTCTTGCACGAATGACTGCCGTATGCATGGGTGTTTCTGAAGAAGGTTTGTACTTTCCATCAATCCACTGACCATCCATATCAATAATAGCTATATCTTCAGCTTTCATTTTTTTATAATCGATTCCGCTTGGTGTTATTGCTATAACATCTTCTTTTTCATCTTTTAAGGCAATATTACCTGATGTTCCATTAATTAACCCTAAATCAACCGCTTGTAAAATTGCTTCTAAAACTTCGTTTCTAATTTTTTCGTATTTCATAATATGACCTCACTTTTCATTATTTATAATTTATTGTATTTTACATATTTGTTCATATTCTTTTAAACTTAAATCCAAATTCTCATAAAACTTTTTGAAAAAAACATATCTTTCTTCATAAATATTTACCCATTCCTTATTTGGATAAATTATTTTTTTAACTTTAATAATATTTCTAATCGTCTCTGTAAGATCTTTATATATTCCTACGGCCAGCCCTGCGATAATGGCATCACCAAAAGGAACATCTCCTGTCTTTTCTTCAAGAACATATATAGGTATGTTTAAGACGGATGCTTTGATTTCTAACCATGTTTGGCTCTTCGCTCCACCACCAACAACCCTTAACGCTTCAATTTTTGTTCCATTACGCTTAAATTCTTCAAGGACACTTTTTAATGCATACGAAGTCCCTTCAAATATTGAGCGAATCATGTCATCTTTTGAAGAATTCAAGGACAATCCAATAAACATGCCTTTAGCATGATTGTTCCACAGGGGCGCTCTCTCACCCATCATATATGGGGAAAAAATAATTCCATTGGCTCCCGGCTTGGACTGGAGGGCTTTCTCGTTCATCAAATTAAAGACATTCTTTTTGGCTTCATCCGACATTTCCTCTTCTGAAAAACCAATGTTATCGATAAACCATTTAATTGAGGCTCCTGTAGCAGTAATCGGCGAATTAAATACAAAAGGAATTGTATCCAAATTGCATTTTTGTGCACTGACTGTGTGATATGTTTTAGGCGGTTCATGGGTCCCCGCAAAAACTAAAGAAGACGTTCCTGCGACTTCCGTTGCTTCCCCCATTTTTGATAAACCGGATGCATACATAGCTGCAATAGCATCACTGGTACCGGCCACTACCGGAAGATTTACAGGCAACTGTGTCATCTTGGAAGCTTCTTCTGTAACATAACCAATAATCTTTGTATTCGATACAGGGTCCGGAAAATAATCCTTAAATTGAATGCCAATTGCCTTCTCAATTTCTTTTGACCATGTACCTGTACCTATATCAATACATTGGGTCAATGATGCTTGATCCAAGTCCAGTGAATACTCACCTGTTAATTTATAATTTGCATATCCATTTGCCTGCAAAAGATAGTGTGTTTTTTTTAAAACATCTGACTCATTTTTTTTCATCCACAACAACTTCGCCGGCAAGAATGAAACTGCAGGCAGCATACCGGTAATTTTTGTATATTTTTCACGTCCAACATCGTTCAAAATCTCTTCTAGCTCTTGTTCTGCACGACTATCCATCCAAATAATGGCATTTCTCAAAGGTATTCCTTGCTGATTAACTAGTAGCAAGGTCGGTGTCTGAGAACTAATTGAGATTCCCTTAATATGACTAGATACTGTTTCCCCAACTTGGGACATGATTCCCTTGCATACCGTTTGAATTTCTTTCCACCAATCATTAGCGTCTTGTTCAACAAGCCCTCCTTCTTGGTAGTAGGTTTTATATGTTGATTCTGCTTTAGCAATGACACTTCCTTCACTATCAAACAATACACCTTTGATATTAGTTGTTCCGATATCAATTCCGATTAAGTATTCCATCTCTTATAACCCCCTTTTTTCTTATTATTAAAAACATAGGGAGAAGAAACATCACAACCATACCAATGATAAAAACATTTGTTGTCGTTTTCTCACCTAAGATATAGAGTGATAAATAGTTCAATATAATCGGCGAAATAAGTTGACCTATATTAATCATAACCGTGATTGCCGCTGCTGCTAATGCTGTAGCCTTTATGTCAACTGCATTCGAAATCTCATACATGGCTCTTGGAATAAATATTCCTTGCGAAGCCCCACATAGAAGTGCTCCTACAATAAGAAAGGCATAATTATCTGAAAATAAGACTAAAGTAAAGGCTCCAAACGAGAAGCAAAGCATGGCAATATATAATGTATATTGTTTGGTCCATTTAGATATATATCCCAGAAATAATCCACACAGGATCTGTATAGCTGAAAAAACACCAATAATTATCCCTGCAACAGCAGAGTCTCCTAAATACTTTCCTGATATATGCATGGCAATATTTGTAGAAAATGAAATAAGGAATATAAACTCTACAAAGGTTAATACGGCAATTACATAGGCTTTCTTATTTAATCGAATGGACTTATTTGATTCTATTTCTTCTCTACCTTTATCCGGCAGTAAAAATATAACGACAAGGAAAGCAATTAAGGCAAGTACGTGGACTAGATATGCATATTCAAAGGTTACTTCACCCAATATTCCGGACATAAAACTGATTAAGAGCATACCTCCGCCAATACTTGCACCTTGTAATCCCATAACATTAATGCGGTCTCGACCATGAAAATGTTCTGCCACAACGGCTGTATTTAAAACAGTTACAATTCCTAAACCTATACCTAAAACAATTCGTGATCCAAATAAAACACCAAAATCACCAATAAAAAAAGGAATCAACCCACTCACTGCACAAATTAATGTACCTAATAGAACGAGCTTTTTTTTGCCGACAATGCTTACAACAACTCCGGATAAAACAGCAATGATTGTCGCCATTATTGCTGGAGCTGTTATTAACATTTGCACAAGCTCTCTTGAAACTTCCGGATAAGTTATTTGTATCTTTTGAAGTACCGGCGATACACTAAATTGTAACCCTTGACAAAATGACATAAAAACAATGACCCATTTAATATTTGATTTATTTTGAAATTCCATTAGCTTCTTTGTCCCTTCACATTGCCTTTTCTATAATTTTCATTACGTCTTCTTTGGTAATCTCCTTACGCGGATTAAAATTTAATACAGGTTCTTTTAATGTTTCTTCTGCCAACATTTCAATATCTGAAGTTTGAATTCCTTGTTCCGAAAGGCTTTTAATTTTTAAAATTCGGTTTAATTCTTTTAGCTTTTCTACAAAAATAAATTCTGTCATCTTGTCATCTTTGGAATTTTCTTTCTGAATAGCTTTTCCTAAGTTAATCATTTTTTCCGCACAACTAGGCGCATTATATTCCATGACATAGGGTAATATGGCTGCATTTGCCATTCCATGGGCTAACTTAAAATGAGCACTTAATGTATGCGCAATTCCATGAACTAAGCCAAGATTGGCATTTGAGAAGGCATATCCTACAATAATGCACCCCAACAACATGTTTTCCCGTGCACTTTCATCATTGCTTTCGACAACTTTAGGCAGGTTTTCAAAGAAAATCTTTAAGGCTTCTAATGATTGATACTCTGTTAATCTAGATGCCGAGTTGGATATATAGCTCTCAACTGCATGGGTAATTGCATCCATTCCTGTAGCAGCTGCTATACTTTTAGGTAAGGTTTCTGTAAATGTCACGTCGACGATAACATCACTCGGAATAATTTTAGAATCAATGATGACGTATTTACATATTTTTTGATTATCAATTAATGCGGTTACATTGGTTACCTCACTCGAGGTCCCAGCAGTTGTTGGAATGGCTATTAAGGGCAAAACATCATGCGTTACTTGATTTATCCCACCATACTGTTCAATTGGAGACGCATTCGTCATCAAAATATTTACTGCTTTCGCCGTATCGATACTACTTCCACCACCCACAGCTATAAATAAGTCAACCTTTTCTTTTCGAGCAATTTTAGCTGCCGTTGAAACTTGTTCATTCGTAGGATTGGCTTGGACCTGATCAAAATGGATGATTTTAGTATTGGCTTTTTCGACTTGTTCAATAACTTTTTTTGCAATTCCGGCTTTCTTCACTCCCTCATCATAAATAAGCATCACTTTTTTTGAAGAATATTTATCCAACAAATCAGGTAATTGATTAATTGAATTTTTGCCGAAAGTTATATGACTATGCACGTTATAATTAATATTCATTTGTCGCCTCCATGTCCCCTGCTCTAATAACGAGCATTGCAATGTTGCCTAACATTTCTTCAATGGGTGCACTCCTGGAAAAATCACATACCGGACGCGCAAAACCTTGTAAAATCGGTCCATATGCATTTGCATTTCCAAAGATTTGGATAAGTTTTACTCCAATATTTCCTGCGTGTAAATTTGGAAAAATAAGGACATTGGCTTTTCCTGCAACCGATGAGTCTCTAGTTACTTTTTTCATTGCTACTGCTGGCAAAATTGCAGCATCCAATTGAAATTCTCCATCAATTTTTATTTCTGGTCGTCGCTGTTTAACTTTTTCAATTGCTTCTCGAATAACATCAATACTTTCATGTTCTGCGCTATTGCATGTTGAAAAAGCAAGCATTCCTACTCGAGGTTCCCAGCCTAACAAATTTCTCACCGTATCTGCAGATGCAATTGCAATTCCTGCTAAATCTTCGGCATCCGGTTGAGCAGTAATCGCACAATCTGCCAAGGCCAGCATTTCTCCCTCAGGCCCTTTAAACCCCGGAATTTCCGCAATTCCTAAACTTGATACACTCTCAATGTCTTCTTCCATTCCTACGATACTCATGGACTCAAAAATCACATCTCCAGTGGAATATTCTTTACCCGCAGCTACACAATCAATAAGATTTAGTCTTAACAAAAACAAGGCACACCGTACAGAATCTTTTGTTTTTCTAAGAATTGCTTTAGATGAAAAATCATCATACTTTTTAACATATTCTTCTGCTATATTATTTCTCATCGTTTCATCTGTATGTTCAAAAATTTCCATTCCTTCTAAAGAAATATTATTCTCATGACATAGCTGATGAATCTTTGCTTTTTCTCCAATTAAAACCGGTGTCCCCATTCCCATACCAAAAACTTTTTCAGCCGTTTTTAAGATATCCACATTATAACTTTCCGGGAATCCTATACGCTTGGGATTTGTCTTTGCTTTTTGAATTAAGGTATTAATAAACTCACTCATATTTTATCCTTTCACAATTTTTCTATTCTTCTATGAGTTCAAGAATATATTCAGACGCTTCTTCTATGGTCTTACATCGCTTAAACTTCATATAGGGAACTTCAATATCAAATTCATCTTCTAAAAAAGTTGTCATTTGAGAATAATGTACGGACTTTGGTTCAAATTGCTCAAAATTTGTTTCTTTTGATAAAGTGTCTGGATCCACCGACCAAATAGTCGAACTTCTTTCAATTATTTTTTCAATAATTTTATCTTTCATTTCATTCTCCTTCTTTGTCATTTTTTTATCGTATAATGATTTCTCCATCTTGAAATTTAGGCGGGATAAGAGGTATTTGTAAAAAGGAGTCATATTGCCCACCTGTATATATTAGATGATTTCCTTTATTGTCTTCATCCCAAATAAGAGGTTCGAACCAATTTTCACGAATATATCTTCCGGCAATTTGTACTCGAATGTATTGTCCTTTATGCCAAAATCGACTGGTTGGAACGATTTCTATATCAACAGGAACAATCTCACCGGGCTTCAGCTTTTCATCGCATGTATGTGCTTGAACCGGATTGTAATCTGTTGATAATTTTTCATCGAGTTTTCTTCGCGAAACACGCATTTTCCCCCATGCACCCGGATGAGGTTCTCCCAAAATGGAAACCGGAAGCAGGTCCTTATTGGTACTCAATTTCTGTATATTAACAAATAAATCCATGTCATCATATGCTTCTGCAGTAACATATAATCGCAATTTCATGTATCCCGTAAGCTCTGTATCTTCTTTAAACTGATAATCAAAGGTCACGTCTTCACTTGCACTATCGTATGTTGCAACAAATTCACTTTTAATGGGCTCTTTTTCCATGTTCATATTTTCTGCATTTAAATATAATTTTTCATATTGTGTCCGTTTAATTGGAAAACTATTTTCCGGTCGATTGGTTTGATAATTATGCTCTCCTACATCCTGGACTTCTAGTCGAACTCTTGGTGTTAGCTCCCAGCCGTTTCGTTCCAACTTAAGATAGCGATCAAAAAAGAGTTCTAAATCCCTTAAATTCTCATTTGCATATGCATCCGGCCACTCAAAATCTCGATGTGCACGTAACCATTTTTTTGTTGATTTAATTTTTCTAAATCCGTTTATAGAGCCTCTTAAGTGAAAATGATTCCAGCAAGCAGTTACATAGGTCGGAATCTTTATTTTTTTCCAATCCGGATCTTTATCTTTCCAATAAGGTGCATTGATATAAGGATATTTTTTATAATTTTCCGGCAAACTATCCATATAGTTGGGTCCAATTGCTTCTCTCATGACAAAACGGATAAACTGTTCTGCAGGTATTCCACCTTCACAAATGGACTCCCGATACATATCGCTCGTTCCTTCCCATGGAGCAATACAGGATAGATGGGGTGGCGCTTGAGATGCAATTCTCCATTGCGTCATTGCTACACAACTATTACCGGATAGTGCCGTTCTTCCATTACACCATTTTTGTTCTGCCGCCCATTCAATAAAATCATAGCCGTCCAGACCATCCTGTGACCCAAACTGTATAAAATCACCTTCTGAATGTCCAATTCCCCTTGGGTCGACATTAGCAACTGCATAGCCTCTTCGACACCAATACCCTGGATCTGGACTCTCGAATTTTGACATGTTGGATACAGTTCCTGGTGGCACACCCATTATTTGCCAGTCACTTTGTCCGTCAAAGGGACGTTTACCATACCAGCTCCATGAGATAATCAAGGGATATTGCTTTTCCTCAATGGGTTTATATATATCCACATAAATGGTTATCCCGTCTCGCATTTTTACCGGAATGTCTTGCATACATACGATTCCGTCTTCTGCAATATAGGTTCGGGTATTTAAAGGCGATTGAAATCTTGCTGTTTCTTTCTCTTCCGGTGACATTGCATCTAATTCTTCTTGTGTTGATGGGCGCATCATCTTTTTCATAATGACCGGTACATCTTCACCTGACATTTTTATAATTTTTTCAATTTCATTATTCTCCATAAGGAAAATTCCTCCTAAGTTTTTATATGATTTATATCCTGTCTATATTGTAGGAAATTATCTTCAACAAAAACAGAACATATTTGTCCATACTGTATAATTTTGTTATAATAAGTCTATAAAACTATAGGTGGTGCAATTATGGCTAATGCTTCAAGCAAACTACAAAAATCCGAAAAAACCAAAAGCCAAATTATTCAAAGCTATTTAGCATTAATCGAAAGAAAAAAATGGGATAAAATAACTGTAAAAGATATTTGTTCAAAAACAGGCGTTACCCGAGGTACGTTTTATCAATATTACAGCAGTATATATGACCTTATGGAAAACATTGAAGATGGTTTATTGGATGAACTCAATCGCTCTTATAAAACTATTCATACGCCATCCACTGTTGTTACTCCAAATACCTTTATGGATAAATTTAATCATCATCCACCTAAATCTTTTGAAAATTGGTTTGTTTTTTGCGAAAAAAACAAATCAAAAGTTCGAATTCTATTGAGCAACAATGGGGATCCGTATTTTTTAGTTAAACTTCGAAGTATATTAAAAACCCAAGTTAACATATTAATGAATAATGATAATATGCCCTCCGATGCATTGAGAGAACCGTTTGTAAAAGCACTCGTGGAACTTCATTTATTATCCGCAAAATCATGGCTTGACTCTAATGATCAGGTCGATTTATCTAAAGATGAAATCATAAACATCTTAAACACAATGCGTGTCGGAGCAAGCTATCTAAGTAATCTTGAAGAACAAAGAGGCTTCGCCTCGTTATAAGTCGGTTGCTTTAGCAACTGGCTTTTC
>CAZLXW010000021.1:0-56097 GCA_964563505.1 uncultured Eubacteriales bacterium | reverse complement strand
AAAAGATAAGGGCATGACCAACAAAAAAGCGATGAGAAACGATGGGAATAATATTAATATAATAAGAGAAACCCTTATAAGTAATTTCGCAGTATGCCTCAGGTAAGCTATCCATATGTAAGGTATTAAGTAAGTCTTTTAAACTATTAATCGAACCGAAAGTTTTTTTGAAATTTTTAGGATGATTGATCTCTATAATATCTCCATTACGATTAGTGATTAACGCTAAATCTTGAATTGAAAAAAAGACAGTTTGAACATCTGGAGATGCATTGGAATGATTTGTTGTTAATAAATAAAGACGTGAACACTCAAAAATGAAAACCAAGGTTGTCACTCCAAACAAAATCCATAGAATACGAAAGGAATGAAGAAAAAAAAGTTCGAGAGATGGATTGAAATTTGTTGTTGATAAAATTCCAAAACAACAAAGTGCAAGACTAAGCGATGAAAATATATAAACATAGAACGTTATTCGATTGCGTTTTTTTCGAATAGTATACCAAATACTTAATAATAGAATTACGAATAACAGTACCGTCAAGACGATTGTTTTGAATAAAATTCCCAACGTTAAAACCACAGAATCACCACCCTTTAAGTCTAATTTTAGCACTTCATTGTTGTAGAGACAATAAGAATTTTTTCTATAAGGAGCTATTGTTATGGATTCTGGGCTGTGATATAATTCTAATGTTAGTTTAGGTGCAAAATAGTTCGTAGCAAAGAGAGGAGAACGCATGAAATTACATGTGGGTGTTTTTTTCGGCGGGAAAGCGACAGAACACGAGGTGTCTGTTATTTCAGCAATACAAGCAATCGAAAATATAGATAAGAATAAATACGAGATTATTCCAATATACATAGCAAAAGATGAAACCTTTTATACGGGAGATGCATTGCTGGATATAAAAAACTATAAAGATTTAAACGGTTTACTTAAAAACTGTTATGCGTGTGCATTTGAGAAGCGTAAAGGTGAAGAAAAAATAGACTTGTTGAAAATACCAAGTAAGTTATTAAATAAAAAATTAGGATATATTGAATTGGCTTTCCCGATTTTACATGGAAATAAAGGGGAAAATGGTGGCATTCAAGGATTTCTTGAGATGTTGTCGATTCCTTTTGTAGGGTCGAATGTGTTAGCTTCAGCAGTGAGTATGGATAAGGATATTTCAAAAATTATTGCCTCATCCGCCGGAGTTCCGGTCATTGATTTTGTGGCTATTGATAAATATGCTTATTATAAAAAAAGTGAAGTGATTCTCACGGATATACTCCAAAAGTTGGAGTTTCCGATGATTATTAAACCGGCAGGTGGTGGCTCAAGTATTGGTATCGAAGTAGCTAAAAATTCGGAACGGTTAAAAGCTGCAATCGAACAAGCATTTAATTATGATGTGAAACTTATTATTGAAAATAAAGTGGAAAAAATTCGCGAAGTCAACTGTTCAGTGCTTGGTGATATTGAAGAGGCAAAAGCATCCGTCATTGAAGAGCCTAGCACGACGGATGAAATCTTGTCATTCAAAGATAAATATATGCAGGATTCAACAAAAGGCATGAGTAGTGCCAAGCGCCAAATTCCGGCTCATATTGATGAAGATATGCGCCAAGAGATTGAAAACTATTCTAAAACAATCTTTCAAAAATATGGGTGCTCGGGTGTGGTGCGTATTGATTATATTATTGACACCCAGAAAAACAAAGTTTATTTCAACGAAATCAATCCGATTCCGGGATCTTTATCCTTTTATCTCTGGGAACCTAGTGGCGTGAAATATAAAGAGCTTCTTGATGAATTAATCCGTATTGCAATCAAGCGTCATCAACGAAATAATGAGTTCAACTATTCCTTTGATAATAATTTGTTTGCATCCAACGGATTAAACATGAAAGGGAAGTTAAAAGGCGGTTCAAATGGGTAATCGGTTTAATGAACGTTACGATTTGAGCAAAAATATCATAAAAAGTTTAGATTCTATTGGCTACCACAAACCAACGGATGTTCAAAAGCAGGTCATCATGCGTGTGCTTAATGGTGAAGATCTTGTAGTACAAGCGGATACCGGCAGTGGAAAAACCGCAAGTTTTGGTATACCTATTGTGGAAAAAGTGCATGTTTTAGACAATTATGTTCAGGCATTGATATTGACACCGACCCGGGAGTTAGCGGTTCAGGTTAGTGATGAAATACAAAAACTGGGAAAATACAAACATATTCGAACTTTGCCGGTTTATGGAAAACAAAACATTGATATTCAAATACATCAATTGAAACAACGTGTGCACGTCGTTGTAGGAACGCCGGGACGTGTCATAGATTTAGTAGAAAAAGAACATTTAAAATTAGAACAACTAGATATGCTCATTTTAGATGAAGCTGATGAGCTATTACGGCGAGGATTTTTAGATGCAGTTACAGGTTTAATGAATCAGCTTCCCAAAAGCAGACAGACCTTACTTTTTTCAGCAACCATGCCTGAAGCTATTAGCAACTTAACTAAGCGTTATATGCATCATCCTGAGCGGATTGACGTTGCGTCTGAGATTGATGAAAAACATTTGATCGAAACCTTTTCAAAAAGTACAACATCAGAAGATAAGACACTGATTTTATTTGAAGTTATTGAACAACTACAACCTGAGCAATGTTTAATATTTTGTAATACCAAAATCGATGTGGAGCGGATTTATAAATCCATGCGGCGACGTTTTAATCATGTAGAGATGCTTCATGGAGATCTGCCACAAAAACAACGTCTGCAACAGATTCAGCGTTTTAAAGCAGGCCAAACAAAATATTTAGTGGCAACGGATTTAGCTAGCCGTGGTTTGCATATTCATCGCTTACCCTTGGTCATAAATTATGATTTGCCTGTAGACGTTCAAAACTATACCCATCGCATCGGCCGAACAGGGCGAGAAGGGGAAAAAGGTGTTGCCATCAGTCTGATTAATGCTTTAGATATAGAGCGAGTCCAAGATATTGAAGCTTATTTACAGGAAACACTGAAGCCACTTCCTAAAAGTTTTGTTTTATCTAACAATACAATGAGCACAAGAAAAACGGATGATCAGAAAAAGACCTATCAAGATATTTTAAAGCTTCGCATTTCTGCGGGAAAACAAAAAAAGCTTCGTGTTGGGGATGTGGTTGGTGCACTTTGTAATTTAGACGGTATTACTCAGGAGGATATAGGAGTTATAGACATTCGGGAACGTTATAGTTATGTTGAGATTTTTAATCACAAAGGTCGGCAAGTCATCGAACAGCTTAATGGACAAACGATTAAGAATAAAGTCGTCAAAGTCGAAAAGGCAAGAGGACATAAGGAGTTAATATAATGAATCAAACCCAAGTTGCACAGTTGATTAAAGAAAATTATCGCGCGCTATATCTGACGGCAGGAAAAGCCGCTAACTGCCCGATGGTTCAATCGGATCAGTTCAGCTGGGTGAATAATCAACATATATGGCCGAATCGAATTTATGGCCTCAATCTAAAGGAAGAACTAGCAGAAGATGTGTTGCGGGAGATGGTGCAAGGCATGACAAGCGGTGAATTGCCTGAGATAATAACAACAAGCATGTTTACACAACCCAAAAACTATGAAGCGATTTTTGCCCGTGTCGGATTAGAAAAAAAATTTGAGGCGGATGGCATGGCTCTTGATTTAACTCAAATTACATGGAATGTAACAAAATCATCGGAGGCGACAAGAAGTTTTTCCACAAAAAGCGTAGAAACAGAAGAAGAAATCAATGCATGGTGCTCCGTTGTTATGGAAGCGCTATTTGAACAGCCAATTCACCGTATAGAAGCTTATCGAACTGTGATTAGTCGGTTGATTAATCAAAAAGAAATTATATGTTTTATGGCAAAATATGGCGAAAAAGTTGTGGCTACATCGATGATGTATTGCTCGGCTCCTGATATTGTAGGAATCTATCATGTATCAACCCTCAAAGCATATCGCGGGCAAGGAATTGGAAAAGAAGTAACACGAATTCCCCTTATACATGCGAAAGAATTAGGGTGTCGTATCGCAGTTCTTTTTGCCTCAAAATCTGGGGAAAGCATTTACCGTCAATTAGGATTCGAATCATATTGTACATTTGGAAGATATGGATTGGAAAAAGCAAAGAATGAATAAAAATGCAAACAAATATATAAAAATTCATAACAATGTTTTGAACTTCCAAGTGTTTTTTTGAAAAATAATATGACCAAAATAGTCAAAAGGTCCCATTAAATATAGGCCTTAATTGCAAACCTTGACAAATGGGCATTCTGGTGATATAATAATAGGGGTTGTGAATTAAGATTAGTTTTTTGATTCACATATTTATTTGCAAGAAAGAAACACCATTTTTTGTGTTTCAAGAATATAATTTATAAAAATGCACTAGTGAAGTACATGTGTTGAGTAGATAGATTAGCGAGTTGATTTACGTACCATTTTGATAAAAAATGATGTGGAGATGAATTAGCTAGTCTGTAGCGTTGAAAGGCATAATGGAAAAACGTCGTAATGAGCTGGGGCTTGTATAGGATCAAATGGTCATATACTATACTATGGGAACGCCATGGTATAAAGTGAGTTAAATAATATAATTTAGCGAAACTTAGGCACTCTAACTCTGGATATCCAGAGTTAGAGTGCCTAAGTTTTTTTGAATTTTGAAACTTATTGACCTTATTGGAAGGAGTATCAATGCAAGAGACAATACAAATGACACAGTTTAAAATGGATAAGAAGCGGGTTACGGATGATTACTACGCCAAATGGAAAGATTGGAAATGGCAGATTAAAAACACCATTCGTAAGGTAGAAACAGTTGAAAAGATTTTAGATGTGACTTTTGACGATGATAAACGTAAAGTGATTCAAGGAACTATCGATAAATTCCCGATGGCAATTACACCCTATTATCTTTCCTTAGTGGACAAAAGCGATTATGAGAATGATCCGGTATTTAAACAGTGCTTTCCGGATAGTCAAGAATTACAATTAACCAACTGTGATATGGAAGATCCATTACATGAAGATAAAGACAGTCCTGTACCGGGAATTACACATAGATATCCGGACCGTGTACTTTTTCATACGAGCAATGTATGTGCAATGTATTGTAGACATTGTACACGTAAGCGAAAAGTAGGCGATCAAGATTCAATCCCGTCAAAAGACCAGATTCGAATCGGTATAGAATATATTAAAAATGCACCGGAAGTTCGAGATGTGTTATTATCCGGAGGAGATCCATTTATGTTATCGGATAATTATCTTGAATGGATTCTTGATGAAATCTCGACGATACCTCATGTTGAAGTCATTCGAATCGGAACAAGAACACCGGTTGTACTACCTTATCGAATTACAGATGGACTAATTAAAGTCCTTGAAAAACATGATAATATTTGGATTAATACACATTTTAATCACTCAAGAGAAATAACAAGTTCATCTAGACATGCCCTTAAAAAGCTTGCAAAAGCAGGTATTCCATTAGGAAATCAGTCGGTATTATTAAGAGGGATTAACGATTGCCCGCGTATCATGAAGAAATTGGTTCATGCGCTAGTTGCCAATCGAGTTCGACCATACTATATCTATCAATGTGATCTCTCTGAAGGTCTAGAGCATTTTAGAACCAATGTTGGTAAGGGTATTGAAATTATGGAAAGTTTAAGAGGTCATACCAGCGGATTTGCAGTACCAACCTATGTTATTGATGCACCGGGAGGTGGAGGTAAGATACCGGTTATGCCAAACTACCTTATCTCATGGTCTGTCAACAAAGTTGTTCTTCGAAACTATGAAGGTGTGATTACAACCTATACAATGCCGGATAGTTACGAGGCAATAGAATGTGACCGAAACTGTGAAAGTTGTGATTTGCAGTTGAAGTTAAATAATGAAGATGAAGAAGATGTCGTTGTAGGAATTTCAAAACTTCTGTGTGACTATGAAGATGAAATCACATTGACGCCGGAGAATTTAGACCGAGACCGACGCAATCAAGGAGCTGATGAAGTTGATGAAAAATCAAAACAAGAACCAGCTCGTGTTTAATCGAGAAACAAGAGAAAATTCCCAAGGAAAGAGTCAACAAGCTGAAGATACAATAGAAAAAATCGGAAAATCAATGATACACCATGGAAAAAGCAGTGATCGAGTCTATATCATGAAGTTTTATGAAGAAGACAGTGACGCCTTATATAATCGTATCAATACATTAGTACATGAAAGAGGTTATACAAAAATCATTGCTAAAGTTTCGGAAAAGTTGAAGCCGTATTTGCTAGATAAAGATTTCCGAATCGAAGCCCATGTACCTAAATTTTATAAGGGGAGATTCGATGGCTATTTTATGTCGTATTATACAGATCCAAAGCGACATACGAGTCAAGAGCTTGAGCGCATCAATGATGTTTTAGAAAAGGCGATTAGAAAAAAAGATGAAACACGCGAACCTCTTGTGCTTGACGCAGATACAGACATGATGAAACTTGAAAAGCAACATACAAAGGAAATGGCCAAGGTGTATCAACAGGTTTTTGATTCGTATCCGTTTCCGATATTTGACCCAGAGTATTTAGCCAAGACGATGGAAGAAAACATTATTTACTATGGTGTTTTTCATCATAAACAGCTCGTAGCAATTGCATCCGGTGAGACGGATTATAGTAACTTAAATGCAGAAATGACAGATTTTGCAACCTTACCGGAATATCGACGACAAGGCTACGGACAAGCGCTTTTAGAAGCGGTTGAAAGTGCATTAAAACAAGAAGGATATCGCACGCTTTATACAATTGCGCGAGCGGTATCTTATGGTATGAATATTACCTTTGCAAAAAGCAACTACGCCTACGGCGGGCGATTAATTAATAATACAGATATAGCCGGACAAATAGAAACGATGAATATTTGGTACAAGAATATTTAGTACAAAATATAATCAAATCAAATGAAACGATGAAAAGGAGATTTATTATGAAGAAGTTTAACATGAAAGTAGTTTTATCAGCAATACTTGTTTTATCAATGGTTTTAATTGCAGGATGTAGTAGTTCGCCGGATACAACACTAGGTAAAATTGAAGAAGAAGGAACAATGACTTTTGCAATGACAGGCCAATACCCACCTTTTAACTTTATCAATGAAGATGGAGATATAGACGGTTTTGATATTGATATTGCCAAAGCGATTGCCGCAGAAATGGGCGTTGAAGCTGACCCGATTACAACAGCTTGGGACGGTATCATCGGTGGCCTTGAAAGTAAGCGATTTGACATGATTATAGGTAGTATGGCTGTAACACCTGATCGATTAGAAAAAGTAGCTTTTTCAGACCCTTATTATTATGATGGAGCACAGTTTTTTGTTCCAATAGGTTCCGATATTACAAGTGTTGAAGAAGTTAATGGAGGTACGGTTGGTGTTGTTACAGGAACAACCTTCCATGACGCTTTAAGTGAGATGGATAATGTAGGTGAAATCATGCAATTTGAGTCAGATGTTGACAACTTCATGGCGCTGGGACAAGGCCGTATGGATGGACTAGTAACAGCGAAGTTTGTTGGACTTCAAGCACCTGAAAAATATGATGTTCAAATTCAACCTGCAGGAAGTTTATTATATGACGAAGAAATTGCCATTGCTATTCGTCAAGATGATGAAGACTTATTAAATGCAGTCAACGAAGCATTAGCTACACTTATAGAAAATGGAACGTATGAAGAAATAAGTAATAAGTGGTTTGGACTTAATATATTAGAAAAATAAGAACATAGGAGGCGTTAACCTTTGGAAGCATTTTTAGAAGCGGTACAAAGTTTTTTTGGAACAGTGATTCAATACGCCCCGAATTTTTTACCTGCAGTGTATTTAACGCTGCAATTATCTTTCTTTTCTATTCTATTAGGGACTCTTTTTGGATTAATTGTTACATCATTAAAATTAGTTAAATTGAAAGCACTACAAGTCATTGCCAATGTATATGTATCTATAGTCCGTGGAACACCATTGTTACTTCAATTGTATTTTATTTTTTATGGCTTACCACAACTAGGACTTGAATTCGATGCATTTACATCAGCTGTTATTGGTTTGGCATTTCATAGTGGTGCTTATATTAGTGAAATCTTTAGAGGGTCTATTGAATCTATTGATTACGGACAAAATGAAGCAGCTAGAGCGTTGGGAATGACTAAGATGCAAGCCTTTCGTTATGTTGTATTACCTCAAGCATTTAAGCGTTCAGTACCATCTTTGGGTAATCAATTTATTATTGCAGTTAAAGATTCATCACTTGCCAGTGTTATTACAATTACTGAGACGATTCTTATGGCTCGACAACTTGTGTCGGCAACGTACGATCCATTTCCAATTTTATTCACAGCAGGAGTCTATTATTATGTGATTATTTCGATCTTAAGTTATCTCTTGAGACGTTTGGAAGGTAGGTTGAAAGTTAATGAAAGATAAGCCAATGATTCGAGTAGCTGGATTACATAAATATTTTGACGATTTAGAAGTATTAAAAGGCGTTGATTTAAGCGTCTATCCAGGTGAAGTGGTGAGTATTATCGGTGGAAGTGGATCTGGTAAAAGTACACTCCTTCGGTGCATCAACTTCTTGGAGAAAAAAAATAAAGGTGACATCTATATCGGCGAGAAAAGAATTGTTTCTGAAAAACATGATGTCAACCAATTGCGAGAACGTGTTGGAATGGTTTTTCAACGATTTAATCTTTTTCCCCATAAAACAGCCTTACAAAATGTTATGATGGGACCGGTTGTCATAAAAAAAGAAGAAAAAGAAGAGGCGAAAAAGAAAGCCGTTGCATTACTGCATAAGGTTGGCTTAGATGATAAGGCGGATGTTTATCCGGCCATGCTATCCGGTGGTCAACAACAACGTGTGGCAATTGCAAGAGCCTTAGCCATGGAACCGGATGTAATGCTCTTTGATGAGCCAACATCAGCCCTTGATCCGGAACTTGTCGGTGAAGTTCTTCAAGTAATCAAGCAACTGGCAGATGAAGGAATGACCATGGTCATAGTAACCCATGAGATGGCCTTTGCCAAAGAAGTCTCTGATAAAATCGTTTATCTATATGAAGGAATCATTGCTGAAGTTGGCTCGCCTGAGGAAGTCTTCGACTTTCCAAAAGACGAAACATTAAAGAAATTCTTGGCAGGATTTTCGTCACAAGAATAAAAGTGCCCATGGATGAAATATGCGAAGTGTTATTTCGCTAAGAGTAATCTAGGCAATAAAAAAAGAAAGAGCATCGGATTCTAAACTCGCTGTCGCTCAGACAGTAGAATCCTTTACATGCTCTTTCTTTTTTTATTGCCAATTACTCTAAAGCTCATAACAAAACTTATATTTCATCCAAGGGCACATTAATAATAAGAAAAAACTTTACATTTAATGTCTAGGCATTTTTGCTATGTGTAGATTGATGTATACATGTTGCGTTTTAGCATTGTTTTGTTATAAACCTTAGTATTTCATAATGAAAGAGAAAGATGATGCAAATTAAGGATTCCACTGTCTGAGCGACAGCGAGTTTGGAATCCGTTGCATCATCTTTTTATGAATTATAGAAGTACTTGGTGCAATAACACGGCAGAGCTAAAATGTTTCTGCCTACTAATTTATACAAAAATCAACGCCAACACAAAGACAAGAACGATGGTTGCAATTCCTTGAATTAAGGTAGCTAGTGTTTGTGATTTATAAGCAGTGGATACATCCATTCCGCTGAATTCTGCCACAACCCAGAAGAAACTGTCATTGGCATGGGAAACCGTCATTGCACCTGCGCCGATTGCCATTACAGTGAGAACTCTTCCGAGTACAGAGGCCAATCCCAATGCGGGAAGTAATGGTGCAACTAATGCTGATGTTGTTACAAGTGCTACGGTTGAAGAACCTTGAGCGGTTTTTAGAGATGCTGCAATGATAAAGGGGACTAAGATCCCAATATTTAATGTTGTTAATGAAGATCCAAGATAATCTCCAATAGGTGTTGAACTTAATACTGTACCAAATGCGCCACCGGCACCCGTAATCATTATAATTATTGCTGCATCTTTAAGGCCTTCGCCAATCCATCCGGATAAGGTTTCTTTGTTAAACTGTGGAAGTAGAGCAAAGGCGAAAAAGAGTCCAATCATCAATGCATTAATTGGCTTACCAAGGAAGGCGAAAAGCGTATATACACCACCGTCTCCAAATGGTAATGTTGGGAAGTTGGCAATAGAACCTAATGTAATCAAAAGAATCGGTACTAAAATTGGTGCAAAAGATTTAAAGGCACTAGGAAGCTTTCCGTATTCTTTGTGAATAACATCATAATCCATCTCAAGCGTTTCGTGATCTTCTGCAGAGGTATATTTTTTTCCTGCAACTTTTGCCCACATATGACCCGCAAGCATTGTAACAATGGATACGCCGATACCCACTAAAATAACTAATCCCAATTGATCTTCTAATCCAAGATTTCCGGCTGCAGCAATTGGGCCTGGTGTTGGAGGAACTAATGTATGTGTCGCATATAATCCTGTTGCTAAAGACACGGACATCATAACACCGGAAACTTTTGATTTTTGAACAAGGGATTTTTTAAGTGAATTCAAAATAACAAATCCGGAGTCGCAAAATACTGGAATTGATACGATGTAACCGATTATACTCATTGCAAGGCCGGGACGTTTTTCTCCAACCATTTTTAGAACAGTATCTGCCATGACAATGGCTGCACCGGATTTTTCTAATATTTTTCCGATTATTGTTCCTAAGATAATAACAATACCAATATAGGTAAGGATATTCCCGAATCCTGAACGTATTGTTGAGCCGATTTCAAGCACTTCCATTCCAGAAGCGAAAGCAACACCATAAGATGCAATAAGCAAGGCTAAAAATGGATGAATTTTAAATTTAGCTGTCGCCAACACAATAAATGCAATTGATAAAACTAAAATAACGAGTAACATTGGTCCTTGTACCATAATAAATCCTCCTAACAATAGTTTATAATAGTTTTGCTATATTCTGATAGGTTTGAAAAGCTAGCTCGCCTGCATTTTTTATAGCCTCCTCCAAAGGCATCGGATAACGCATAATGCTAAAAGCTGCAGTCAAACCTTCATCATACATTTTTTCATACCCATTGCTTAATGAGCCTACAACCGCAATGACAGGTACTCCATATTTTTTGCCTAATCTAGAAATCCCATAGGGTAACTTTCCGTTTAGAGTTTGATCATTCAACTGACCTTCACCGGTAAAAATGACATCGAAGTTTTCTTTTTCAATAATTTTTTCTAGTTGAATGGTATTGCTAATCATGTCAAATCCGGAACCTGTTTTTGCATTTAAAAAGGCGATTAAACCGGCGCCCATTCCTCCGGCTGCTCCTGATCCTGGGTAATCATTAACGTCTTTATCCAAAGATTCAATAATACGCTGTCTGTAATTTATCATCCCTTTTTCAAGTATTTCAAGTTTATTTGGAGTTCCGCCTTTTTGAGGGCCATAGACATAAGTTGCACCTTTAGGACCGGTAAGGGGATTATCCACATCACACGCGACGAGAAATTCAACATCCATTAATCCGTTTGAAACATTGGAGGAATCAATGGTTGAGATCTTGTCTAGGAATCTTCCTCCATACCCAATTTCGTTACCGTTACGATCTAAAAAATGATAACCTAATGCTTGAAGCATGCCAACACCGCCATCGTTGGTCGCACTACCGCCGATTCCCATGATGATTTTGTGGCAGCCTTTCTTGAGTGCATCAAGAATCAGCTGACCAGTTCCAAAGCTTGTTGTCAATAAAGGATTCAATCGTTCGGTAGGTACTAACATAATACCGGAAGCGCTCGACATTTCAATGACTGCTGTATATTTGTCACCTAGAATACCGTAAGTTGCGGATACTTCTTCGCCAAGAGGGCCAATGACATCAAGATTATGATATGTGCCGTTGGTTACTTCAACTAAAGCTTCAACCGTACCTTCGCCACCGTCTGCCAGAGGTATGCCCATGACATTTGCTTTAGGTAAAACGGATGTAATTGCATCAGTAGCAATATCACATATCTCTTTTGACGATAAACTTCCTTTAAAAGAGTCTGATGCTATAAGTATCTTCATCATTTTCTCCTTTCCTAAAATAAAAAATATAAAAATGACTAGTTTTATGGTGGTGAAATATATTTTCACATACATGATGCATATATTTATTAGGATACGTGAAAAAGAATAAAAAAACATTATTCTTTGCCACAAAAAAACACAGCTATATTGTGCACTACGCACAATATAGCTGTGTTTTAAATATGTTAGTTCGTTTTGCTAATAATATATTCAGCGAAAAGATACCAATAGATACGATCGCCAATCTGTTCCGTTGGATCAAGATGCAAAATTTCCTTTAATCTGTTCAAACGAAATAAGATAGTGTTGCGATGTAAGAACATATCTTTGGCACACTGGCTCATATTCATATTACTTTGATACATACAAACGAGAGTTTCGGTCATACCGTTGATTGCTCTTAGTTTTTGGTAATCCTCTTCAAAAAAATGTTTTAAAACATTATCAGAAGTTTTTGACAAGAAATATGCGAGTAGATAATCTTGAATAAAACCGAATTGATTTTTCGAAGATTTCTTCATCTGAACCAGAACAAATTCTGCTTCGTAATAGCTCGATTTGATGTGATATATGTCGTCATAAAAGCTTCCACAGGCAATGAAGTAGGGTATTTCTGTGTTCACATTAATGATGCGGACGAGCTCAAAAATATATTCGCGAAGATTTTCGGCTTCAATATCTACATCTAAGAAATAAGATGCCTTTAATATGACGATGCGATTCGAAGAGACTACGGTTGAAATATCATTTTTATGATGGCGCTTATTCGATTTTATATGTTGATAGATAACTTGAATTTTTCCTTGTGTTGCAAATGAGGAATCATTGCTTTCTGAGTCATTAAACTCCAATACAATAGCATTACGCCGTGTTGTCATGTCATAGCCCAATTTTTCACCCCAGTTAATGGTGGTGACAAGGGATTCGCGATCAGTAAGGTTAATTAATTCATTCAAGAAAAAAGTTTTGTCACTCTGACGATAGTACATTTTTTGTTTTAGGACTTCTTGTTCATACATCAATTCAATCATTGACTTGACAATATTAGATAATTCATTTATTTCACTAGGGATTCCAGTGATGCCGATAATGCCAATCAGCGTATTGTTGTGATAAAATGGTTGATTAATCCCGGCTTTTACACCTTCATAGTGGTTTTCATCAATTGATTGAATATCTATACGACATTCCTCATCAGAAGCCTGTTTGCCAACTTTATGAAATGTTCCGATACGACGTGGGTTTCCGCTTGCGATGATAATGCCATCGGTATCGATAATATTTATATTGTAACCAATATCTTCAATGATTTTATTGACAAGTTTTTGTAGCATATCTCCATGAATTAACATGTGCTAGCTCCTTTTATGGCATGGATACGCCTTTTGATTTAACTAAGAGTTCATACCATTCATCACGCGTTAGATCAACGTCAAATGCCTCCATTGCATTTTTAATACGTTCCGGTTTTGTGGTGCCAATAACTGGATTGATTTTTGCAGGGTGCTTCATTAACCATGATAAAACAATGGCATCAAGGGAAACATTATATTTTTTGGCGAGTTTGGCGACCAATTTTTTAGTTTCAAGAACTGTTTTGGGCGTATCTTTTTCTAGTGGTGCACCAGAATAGATGCCTCGAGCGAGTGGGCTCCATGATTGTAAACTTACATTATTTAGAATACAATGCTCTAATGTTCCCAGTTGAAAATCAAGGCCTTTTCCGTGGGGATTATTAAAACCAATAGCGCTATCAACAAAGTCTGTTTTTTGGAGGCTAAGCTCTAATTGATTAGCAACAATTCTTCGACCCGTATAGACTTCGATCAGTTTCATTTGATGATAATCCATGTTCGATACACCCAGATTACGAATTTTACCGGAAACAAAAAGTTCATCAATAGCTTTTTTGAGTTCATCGCGATCACACAAAGGATCCGGTCGATGAAGAAGTAAAATATCTAGGTAATCTGTATTTAAACGCTCTAAAATTCCATCCACAGATTCAATGATATGCTTATAGGAAAATTCAAAACGTGATCCAAAATCAGAGCCCCAAATATGTATGCCGACTTTTGACTGAAGAATAATCTTTTCGCGAACATCAGGATGTTTTTTAAGATATTGTCCAAATACAATTTCAGAACGACCGTTTTTATAAATATCTGCAAGGTCAAAGAAAGTAATGCCTTCTTCAAGTGCAGTTTCAATAGCTTTTTCGCCCTCAATAAACTGTTCTTCCGTTAGATCAAATGTTTCTTCCCACGGGCCTCCCAAGCCCATAGCCCCATAAATAATATACTGTTCAGGTAATGCTTTTGTCTTCATACCTATACCTCCATAATCTAAAATAAAATTATCGTGTCTCTACCATTATACACCGAATAGAAATACAAAGAAAGGTAAGTGCTTAAATAATAAATCTTTGCCGATTCATTTCGTCAAGAGTTCCTTTAATTTATAAAACGCGTTGATTTATCATTTATGCACTTTATATCATCGAGTGCGCTATTGTGTTTATGGATGTCAATTATAGAAAATAAGTGTCTATCAAATGTGAGTTTTTCATAAACATAGTGTTTCTTAGTGAAAGAAAAGGCAAATGCAAAGTAAGGATTCTGCTGTTTGAGCAAAGCGAGTTCAGAATCCGTTGCATTTGCCTTTTCTGAATGTTAGAAACACTTCGTGAAATGAATCGACGAATATTTGATAGGCACTTATTCTACTTTATGTACCCAATCCCAATAATTCCTTTTCCTACATGGCAGCCGATGGCGGGTGAAATAGGAGAGTCGATAAGCTTGCTTGTGTCAATACCAACATCTTCTAATCGTGACTTGACATAAGCAACTTTCTCTGGAGCATCGGTGTTAAAGAGAAACATAAAGCGTGCATCTTTACCCATATTGGTATCATCAAGAAAGGATTGGATGACTTGATCCATAGCCCGCTTGCTTGTCCGGACTTTTTCGCGTGCAACGATTTTTCCTTCCGGATTGATTTCTAGTAAGGGTTTGATTTTTAGCATGGATGCTATAAATGCAGAGGAATTTGAGAGACGACCGTTTTTAACGAGATAGCTTAGATTATCGACCATGAAATATACGCGGTCGTGGTCGCGTAATTCAGAGAGGTGAGCTAATATGGTATCGACGTCAAAACCTTCCTTGGCCATTCGATGCGCTTCGGTTGCCATAAATCCGGTGATAAAGCTTGCGCTTTTTGAGTCGAAGGGATAAATATTGAGGTCTTCTATATAGGTTTGTGAGAGACAAACTCCTTGATAGGTTCCACTGAGATGGCTAGAAATAGATATGTAAATGATGTCAGTATATCCATCTAAGCGCATATCTTCATAAATGTCTAGAAGTTGACCAGTTGACGGTTGTGCGGTCGAAGGAATGCTTTCAAGAGTGTCTAATCGATCATAGAACTCTTGAGGTGAGAGATTTTGTCCATCATTATATTCTTGATGATCCATAATAATCGTTGTTCTTGCAATTCGAATATCATCATAACCTTGAAGATAGTCTAATCCACTGGTACTGCATGTTACAATTCCGATTTTCCCCATAATACACCTCGCTATAATTTTGTCCAATGTGATGTTTGAATATACACTAATTATAACAAAAAAACTTTGATAGTCAAAGTGATTTTTAGAGGGCTTGTCTTTTTTTCTAGCTATTCGGCTTGTGATTTGGTACAATAAGAGTAGATTAAGAAACTAGAAACCAGGAGGACATTTAAAATGAAGGCAGTCGTTGAATATGGAAAATATCAGGAGTATTTGAAGAAAATTTTATATGGATTACATGCAGGTGTTATTTTATTAGCAATTATAGGTGTTGGTATTTATAAGTATGTTGGACTATTAGCTGAAAATATGGCGGATACCTTTTTTACTCCGGAAGTATTGGCGGACTATTTTTTTAAGGTTATTTTAGTATGGGCGATTTTTTATTTTGTCAAGAAATTATGGATAACAAAAGCTGTAGACCGCTTTTATGATGTTGAGGGAGTGGACGAAAATTATTGGTTTTTGCCATGTTTATATAATACACGCATATACAACTCATGGTTTGGTAATATACTCATTGATGAAGATACGCTTTGGTTTAATGCAAACCGTGTATCAAAAGAACCGATTAAATTTAAAGCGAACTGTTCAAATCTGAAAATATCGGTTCATCAAGAGCCGTATAATGTGTTGGCAAAATTTTTATGGGGAGAAACCGCTGTGTTGGAATTAGAAGATCTTGGTAACAAGAAAAAAGCGAGATTTTTAGTTCCCAATCCGGAAGCGGTATCACAGGCGCTGTTAAAAGTTGTTAACAGAAAGGAATGAGTTCTATGAAAAATAGCATGCTATTACTTATTGTTGTATTTCTATTTGTAGGTTGTCAGACAGACACAAAGAATTTTGATGAACTTGAAATGGAACGGGATAATTTAGAACAGCAACTGAGCGGTGAGATTTCAAAAAGTGGAAGTTTAGAAGACAAGTTAGAGACAGCAGGTCAAGAGATAGAAGTATTGAATCAAGAAATACTCGATTTAAATGAAGAATTAAAAATGGTTCTCGAAGAAGAAAGCGAACCGATTACATTATCATCGTCCGGCCAATTAATTGTTGCTAGTTTAGAAGTAATTGAGTTGATAAAAACAGAAGATTATGCTACGCTTAGCGGATGGGTTCATCCGACGCTTGGAGTAAGATTTTCTCCATATTTCTATGTAAATATAACTTCGGATATTGTCATGACGCCAAATAATATTGCAAATATTGCATCGGATACATCCATTTATAACTGGGGAGCTTATGATGGAACTGGAGATCCGATTGACTTGACCTTTGCAGACTATTACGATCGATTTATTTATGATCAGGATTTTGCAAATCCGGAAGTTATTGGCAATAATAATGCGATTCAAGTCGGTAATATGCTTGATAATCATGATGATGTGTATTCAAACGGTGACTTTGTCGAATTTCACTTTTCAGGATTTGACCCTCAATTTTCAGGAATGGATTGGCGCTCGCTTCGACTTGTGTTTGTAGAAGATGCCGGTCAATTGTATCTTGTTGGACTTGTTCATGGTGAGTGGACAATATAAACGTCTGAATTTAAGGGTAAAATTTTAAACGACATAAGGTGATGTCATCATCAATGGGATTTCCCCCCAGCATGGTGTTTAATACATGATGTGTGAATGCGTTTGTTGTATTTTCACCTGTCATCAAACTGTTTTCTAACTGAATCTTAGCATCATCAATATCTGCATCTATATGCTCAATGAGACCATCAGAATATAAAAAGATATAATCAAGTTCATTGCTGGAAAATGAATTCACTGTATATGTCGTATTGTTTTTAATACCGACAATCATATTATTAGAGGGAATAGCCGTAAGCTCTTCCTTCTTTTTTATGTAAAAAGAAGGGTGGCCGGCACTAATATAATTAACCTTTTTTTGGGACAAATCTACTTCCAGGAAGATTCCGGAAAGATAACGTATGGAAGTAGGGTCTTCTTGATTGACTTGACAAACGCAATCATTCATTTTTGCGACAGCGTTTGTAAGAGAGTCATAGTAAATAGTGGATTGAAATACGGAGATTGCTTTTAGTCCAATGAGCGTCGCTGAAGCGCCATGCCCCATAACATCCAGTAGAGCCATGATATATTTGTTTTCAGAGACCCGTTCAAAGCATATGAAATCACCACCTAAATAATTATAAGCTTTTGCCATTGCTTCAAAATGTAAACTGTCATCCTTATAATCCGGAGGTAACATGTAGGCGATAATATCTTTTGCTGTTTTTATTTCTTGACTGAGATGGTCTGAAAGTAATCGTTCACGGTTGACAAGTTTTCCGATTTTAATATAATTGGTGATATTATCCAATGAATTAACAATGGGAGAAATGGTCGCTTCTTCATAAAAAAAACGACCGTTTTTTTGGCGATTGATGAAAAAACCATTCCATGTTTCCCCGTTTTGGATGGTGGACCAAAGATTTTGGTAAAAAGATGCATCGTGAACATTGCTTTTAATGAGCTTAGGTAAATGTCCCAGTACTTCATCTGAACTATATCCGGTGGCATTTAAAAAATAGGTATTTGCAAATTCAATCTGACCATTTGTATCTGTAATCACGATTGAATTTTGCGCCGCATTGTAAAGTGTGCTGAGTATTTGACTTTGAAACTTATAATTTAAATGTTCGCGAATTAGTTCGATCTGATAGGATAATTCAACAGGAACAAAAGTCTTACGAAGATAAAAAGGCTTTTCATGAGAAATAAACAGATCGATTTGTTCATAATCTTGAAATGATAGTAATTTAAGACAAGCATCAAAATGTTTATCATAATAGGAAGGCGATTCTAAGTAAAGTGTTGCATCAACAATGCTAAAATTAGCATCTAGTGGTGTATCAACAAGTAGACAATAATCTAAATTTTTAATGACCTCTTTAATTTTTGATAAGCATGTTTTGTTATCCGTGGCTATATAAATAGATAATGTAAAATCGATAAATTGTCTCATAGCGGGGCCTTCCTAGTTTAATTTGATTGAATATTAATAATTTGTCCAAGTTTGGTAATAGTAAATACTTTGTCAACCATTGGAGTTGGATTAAGCAATGTTAACTGAAAGTCTTTTTCCACAGAGAATTTATATAAGGAAATAAAGACTCCGACACCAGTACTATCAACAAAATCAATCTTTGATAAATCAATAAGAACGCCTTTTAGAAGTATGTTGGAGTCTTCTTTTTTTGCTTGTATTAAAGCTTTGATTTCATTTTTGATTTGATCGGAATGATTCATCATAATTTTGCCTTCAGGTTTAATGAGGAGTTGGTTTTCTTCAAAAGTACAAATCATGTTATACACCAGCCTTTAGTTTGAATTCTTTGATTAAATCGTTAAGTTCAATAACTTCTTGGGTTAAGGTTTGATTCATTTCGTTAACTGTTACAATGGTCGCGTTCTGCTCTTCGGTTGCAGCGGTTACTTCTTGTGTGCTTGCCGCGTTGCTTTGGATTGAATCGTTAACAGCGCTAATTGAAGTTAGTATCAATTCTGTTTTTGAGAGCATTAAGTCTGAAACTTCTTCAAGAGAACGACCGGCTTTTTGTGTTGTTTCATTATATTGGTATAGATTGGTAAGTGCATTTTCAGCTTTATTAATATGTGTTATTTGGCTGTTGACTAGTTCTTGATTAAATTCCATCGAGTTCACAGTTGCCTTGGTTTCAGATTCAATATTCTCAATTAAACTAATAATTTGAGAGGCTGCATCACTAGAATTCTCAGCAAGTTTGCGGATTTCATCGGCAACAACGGCAAAACCTTTTCCGGCTTCACCTGCGCGGGCAGATTCGATCGAGGCGTTTAATGCAAGAAGATTTGTTTGTGCAGCAATACCTTCAATAACCTTGACCATTTCCCCGATTTGGCGACTGCGCTCAATGAGTTTATTAACAGCATTCGTAGCAAAATCAACGGTTTTATTCACTTCATCCATACTTTTGACGACCTCTTGAATAGCTGTTTGTCCACTTTCAGAAGCCTTGAAACTTTTTTCAATCGCTTGACCGGTTTCATCAACCATTCGATCTAATTGTTGACCCATTCTTGCAAGTTCATCAGTTGATTGAGTAATAGAGTTTAACTCTCCGGCCATGGCATCGGAGTTATTCGCTATTTGCACAGTTGTTGTTGTTACTTCTTCTGAAGCGATATTGATCTCTTTGAGCGAATCTCGAATAGCAAGGGAGTTTGCCTCGACATGGTCGGACTTTGAACGAATATTACGGATGATTAATGTCAGTTTATCAATCGTATCATTGACGGCGACAGCTAACGAACCGAGTTCATCACGTGATTGGTGGTCAACATAAGTATCAAGATCGCCTTGAGCAACTTTGTCCATGGAATGGACAACCTTATAGATGGGTTGTATGATTATTCGAGAGAGTACAAGAGAAATAATAATGGCAGCAAGAATGACAAGTCCGCTTGTTACAAAACTTACTGTATTGAGTAAAATCTGAATTTCTTCCATCCTAGAGTGCAGTTCTTGGGAATGATTTTCCTCGATTTCAGCAATGGCAAAAAGATTGCTTTTAACTAATTTGATATTCGGTAACATTTCGTTACGGAAGATAGCGTCTGCGGTCTCTTTATCTCCAGCTTGCATGTGTTCAATGATCTCATGAGAAGCATTGTGGATGATTTCATGAGGTGCTTCAATTGCCTTAAAGGGCTCTGCTATTCTGGATGCTGGGGAGAAGTCATAATACCATTGACCTAGTTGACAGGCAGTGTAGTCAGAAGCATCCATACTATCAGATTCCCCTAAAAGGTACAGGGACATATTAAGGACATATTCTTCATGGTCAATAATTCGTTCTTTTAGAAAACTGTTGAATTCTAAAGCGTCAATCGCTTCCTCTGCTGCAGTTTCATATTGATGTTCAAAGTAAATAGATAATCCTGTTTCAACAAGTAATAGTACAACAATAATTGCAAAAGAAATAATAAACTTAAATCGTAGTGAATGCATTTTTCTTATTTTGTTCATAATCGAATCTCCTTAGTTCACATGTAGTTTTTTGATAATATAATAGGAATAACGATTGCAAAGATCAGGATAAGTCAAAAACCAATCGGTAAGTAAAGTAACCATGACTAATCCTCGACCTGCCTCGTTCAGTTGGGAAGGTGACTTCGGTGGGCGATAATCCTTGATGCCTCGTCCGGAGTCATTAACTTGAATAATGACAACATCCTGATGTTGATAAATGTGAATGCATATTTTATCAGCTCGCGTATCTTGTACTTCCATTTCTTTGTAACTATTAATAATCAATTCGTGTAAAGCGATTAATAACTCGGCATAGACTGATTCGGGTAGTGGTGAAAGCATCCGTTCAATCTGTGAATGTACGGTCTCTAGTGAATACTCCTTGATATTAAACTCATAATGATTTTCATAAATAAAAGGCATAACATTTATCCTATTCATATTATTTTACTACAAAACACCTAAAAAAAATAGTACGAATGTACCATTTACTTATTGCTTCTTTGAGTATATCACAAAATGTGAAGTTTTTCCATGTTGTAATTGTTAACTTTTTATGTATGCAGAAAAATGTTCTTGGAAATAATGAGATTTCACATCAGAACGTAAGTGGTTATAAATAATTGTATCAATAGCATCCGGTTCATTACTTTTAATATGCTCGACAATTTTTTTGTGCTCATCAATAATGGACAGTAATTTTTCTTTTCTCAACATATGAAGATGACGAAAGCGTGTATAATGTACAGTTGATGACTGAATTAAGTTCCACACCATTTCACGACCGGCAAGTTGATATAATGTTTTGTGAAATTGATCATCGTATTTGATAAATAATTTTAAATCGATGGTTGGATCAGCGCATTCGGCTTGTTTGTTAAGAATTTTTATTAAGCGGTGTTCGCCTTGTAAAGAGAGTTTTCCGCAAAGATCTTTTAAAATTTCTTTTTCCACAATACTACGCATATAAATAATTTGCTCCACAGAGTCTAAGTCAATATATGAAACAACGCTTCCGCGCTGTGGATAAATATCGATATATCCGGCTAGAGATAGTTGCTTTAACACATCGCGAATCGGTGTACGTGAAAGGGAAAAGCGCTCGCTTAAGGTCGTTTCACTAAGGAGCGTTCCGGGTTTTAATTGTAATGTAAGAATTTCTTCTTTTAACGTCTCTATTATGGTCTCTTTTTTGCTTGCCATGATTTATGTATCCTACCTTTCTTTCATTATAATCTAGTATACATGATTTGATTTAAAAGTAAAGAATTTTAATATGATTTTTTAATATATCCTATTGACAAATAGAATGAAGTGTCTTATAGTAAAACATATAACTTGTATACAAGTTCAAATAAGGAGGTATTTTATGCAAATGACGTGGAGATGGTATGGAGAAGGCAACGACTCTATTACCTTAGATCACATTCGTCAGATTCCGGGTGTAGAAGGCATTGTATGGTCCCTACACAATAAGGTTGCTGGTGAAGTATGGGAAGAAGAAGAAATTGATAAGGTCATGGACCTAATCAAGAGTAAAGGTTTCAATGCAGATGTTGTTGAAAGTGTTAACGTACATGATGACATCAAGATTGGTTTGCCAACACGCGACAAGTATATTGATATTTATATTGATACCATTAGAAAACTGGGTGCGCGAGGGGTTAAGGTTATCTGTTATAACTTTATGCCGGTATTTGACTGGACACGCACAGACCTTTATAAAGAATTACCCGACGGCTCGAATTCACTTTTTTATGAAAAAGATGCCATTGTCAACGATCCCAATGTTATGGCAGAGCGTATTTTAAAAGGCGCAGGAAAATATACAATGCCCGGATGGGAACCGGAACGTATAGCAAAACTTGATGAATTGTTTAAATCTTATGCCGGCGTGGATGAAGATAAACTTTTCGAGAATTTAAAATATTTCCTAGAGCGTATTATGCCGGTTTGTGAAGAAGAAGATGTTAAAATGGCGATACACCCGGATGATCCACCATGGCCAATATTTGGATTGCCACGTATTATCCGAAGTCGTGATCATATTAAGCGCTTCTTAGACCAAGTGGATAATCCATATAGTGGTTTGACATTATGTACAGGATCACTTGGGCCCAATTTACTCAATGATATTCCTTCAATTATACGTGAATTCCATGACCGTATTTATTTTGCACATATCCGAAATGTTAAAGTCTATGAAAATGGAGACTTCAGCGAAGTGTCTCACCGAGGAAAAGATGGAAACGTGGATGTATATGAAGTATTAAAAGCCTATCATGACAATGGATTTACTGGATATCTACGTCCGGATCATGGTCGCCACCTTTGGGGTGAAGAAAAAGACTGCCGTCCCGGTTATGGATTATATGACCGCGCACTTGGTGTGATGTACATGTTAGGTGTATGGGATAGCTTGGATAAACGCAAAGGAGGCCATTAGATGTTAGAACTAAAACGAAATGCCTTAAGCCAAAAAGAAGCATGGGCAAAGATTGATGTTGTTCTTCCGGAGTTCGATATCGATGCTGTTGAGAAGAATACGGTAGAACGTCCGACATGGATTCATTTTGGTGCAGGTAATATTTTCAGAGGCTTTGTTGCCAACGCCTATCAGAAAGTTTTAAATAAGGGATTATCGGATACAGGTATCGTTGCAGTAGATTCTTTTGACTTTGAAGTTATTGATAAAGTATATACACCATTTGATAACTTAACCATGCTCGTTCTTATGAAAGCAACAGGAGAGTTTGAAAAAACAGTGGTTGGATCTATTGTTGAAGCCATCACGACAGACCCCAAACGTTCTGAGGATTATAATCGTTTAACAGATATTTTTGAAAACCCATCATTGCAGATGGTCAGTTTTACGATTACTGAAAAAGGATATGCGATCACAACACCGGATGGAGATTACATAGGTGTTATCAAAAAAGATCTTGAAAACGGTATAGAGCATCCAATTCACACCATGAGTATTATTACAGCACTTGCATACAAGCGCTTCAAAAAAGGTGGATATCCATTAACATTTGTATCTATGGATAACTGCTCACATAATGGTGACAAAGTTAAAGCTGCTGTATACACTATAGCTGATGAATGGCTCAAACGTGGATATGTTGAACAAGATTTTGTCGATTATATTAAAGATGAATCAAAAGTTACCTTCCCACTATCAATGATTGATAAGATTACACCACGTCCTTCACAGGATGTACAAGAAAGTCTTGAAAAAGATGGTTTGACCAATATGGATGTTATTATAACGGATAAGAATTCCTATATGGCACCCTTTGTTAATGCGGAAATCAGTGAGTATCTTGTCGTAGAAGATAAATTTACAAATGGACGTCCCAAGTTAGAAGAAGCCGGAGTCATCTTTACAGATCGTGAAACGGTTAATCGTGTAGAGACAATGAAAGTAACGACCTGTTTGAATCCGCTTCATACAGCATTAGCTGTAACCGGATGTTTATTAGGATATACACTCATCGCTGATGAGGTTAAAGATCCAATATTAGCAAGGCTTATCAACAAAATTGGCTATGAAGAAGGCTTAAAAGTTGTTGTGAATCCCGGAATTATCGATCCAAAAGAATTTATTGATGAAGTTGTCAATGAACGATTTGCAAACCCATTTATACCGGATACACCACAACGAATTGCGACAGATACATCCCAAAAAGTCGGCATTCGATTCGGTGAGACAATCAAATCCTACGCAGCATCAGATACACTAGATCCTAAAGAATTAACTGCGATTCCATTAGCACTTGCTGCATGGGTTCGTTACCTTCTTGGTGTGGATGATAAAGGTCAAAACTTTGACTTGAGTTCAGATCCACTTATGGAAGAACTCCAAAAATTACTGGCAGGTATCCAATTAGGTGATCAAGAGGCCAACATAAAACCATTGCTAGAAAAAGAAAGCATATTTGGTCTAGACCTATACGCAGTTGGACTCGGCGAAAAAATCGAAGGATTTTTCCTTGAAATGCTAGCCGGCCCCGGAGCAGTTAGAAATACACTAGAGAAATATTTGAAATAATAAAAAACATATCAAAATAGCCCATTGCGATTTCAATTATGCAATGGGCTATTTTTGGCTATCTATAGGAAAGTTTAACGTTAGCTTTGTTCCTTGCTGTTAAAATATAAGGGAAAAGTTATTTTAAAATATGACAAAATAAATATAGTGATGAATACTTTGATGAGTTTAAGTGTAAAAAAGAAATAATAGGAAACATATCGCTCAAATTGGAGAGGTTATTGGTAAATCAATTCAAGCATTTAAGAATAGCCAAAATAGCTTGCTTGATCATTTTGTTGACGTCAACAAAATGATACCCACTACTTTTATGATATAAATCTGTAAAAAACATAGACTATTACTTCATTATTGCCCTAATCAATGGTTTGAATATAATTAGACTTTGTCTATTACATTTTGAGTTTCCCTTTTTATCCACAGCTAAGAAATAATTATTTAAAATGCAAAAAGGTTGCCTCGAGTCTCGCAAAGGTATATTTGAAACGGTGACGCATTGAAAAATATTTGCGATTTAAAAAACAAGAATATGCCATTGAAAACTTTCGAGTGCATTTTTTGAAAGTATTCAATCACTAAATTTTTTAGCAACATTATGTGTTGTTTTTTTGGTCTCATGTCAGAAAAGAACAGTGAAACCGTTCTTATGAAAGTCATTGATGATGAAGCCAAGCGACTAAATAAACCACATAAGTTTACATATTATCGTATTGCTGATGGAATATATGATATCTTAAAATGAGGAAAAGTGGTATTCGAACATTTATAGAATCACTCATCAGTGGTACCAAGCGGTCCGAGCAACTAAGGCTTGACTATTCCATTATTTACAACTGACTGTAAGATATCAATGATTAAAAAAGAAGAAATTCAAAAAACATAAATATTTGAAGATATTTAATTATATATTTTGAATATTAAGTTTTTTAGTTGTATACTTATAATAATTAAGGAGGGAAAGAAATGAATAAAAATAATTTGTATCGCCTGAGTGCTCTATTATATAGAGATGACTCAAATTCTTTAAATCGAACGACAACAATTAGTAAGATTATTGAGTCTTTTTTTGTAATTATATCAAACGAAGCACATGAATTCCAATCGTTATCTGATAAAATATATAAAGAATTCTCACTCCTATTTCATGATGAAGAATTAATTCCCGCAATAAATCCTAAATATTTTGATTTCGAGTATCCTGATGCTAAAAACCAAGGCATACGTAATTCGATAATTTCTTTAAAAGAAGAACGTTATCAATATTTAAAAACTATGCAGAACCAGAATAATATTTATCGCCATATCGTTAATTTTTACAGAGATTCAGGATATACCGATGAAATAATATCTCTAACAGATTTCACAAAACTTATACAAAATTTTTTATACAAAATATTCGTACAGAACCTCGAAAAAAGCAAATCTCTCTTTGATAAAAGTCTCGATATAAGCGACCTTGTTGAAAAAATATCATTTTCAAATGATGAAAAAGAACTAATAAATATGTTTCTTGATTACGATAGCCCAGGTAAAGACAAAGCTATTTTCAACATTGGTAGTTGGGCAGTTGAATTCGCAACGATTAACGGCGATGTTGAATTAGAAAACCAGCTAAATAACATAACCCATAAAACATTGTATCTTGATACTAACGTTTTATTTAGATTAATAGGTATTGATGGTGAACGTAGGCAAAAACGACTTATTAACTTTTTGGAACGATGTAAAACAAGTGGACAATCCTTAAAAATAACAAAAACAGTAATGGATGAATATCACAAGTCATTTGAAATAGGGGTCAAACATATTATTAGTTTATCTCCTAAAGTGAAGTACACAGACCCTATTCCTAATTCAATTGTTCAACATTATTTCAATTCAAACGGGATTAGTGTTGATATATTCTTAGCTGAAACAGAGATGACATTCAATGAACATATTAAAAATTTAGGTATTCAAATTGAGTCATATGATTTTTATGCTGAAGCTGATGGAAAACATAGGTTAAAAATAGATAAATATTCAGAAGATATAATGAATTATAAACATCAAACACATGAATTTCAGTCTTTACCAGATGCAACAAATATAGTATATATTGGATCACTTAGAGAAGGTCATGGATGCAATTTCAATGATTCAATGTATTTTTTCCTAACTGTCGATAAAGCTTTAACAAAATGGGAACAAAACACTTTCGATGGGTGTCCAGTTACAATGAGACCAAGTGATTGGTTAACTTTATTATTAAAGTATCTTACACGAACAGGAAATGACTATCGAGCTTTTGTCAGCTTTATTCAAACAGTAATTCAAACAGAACAGAAAGAACCAGAAACCGTCATGGCTATGCTAGATGGGATATCTCAAATAGCTGATAAACTCGAAAATCAAGAACAATTATATTCAATTCTTGTTTCTCAAAAATATAATGAAATATTAGCTATCGATACATATGTCAACAAAGTAGAATACTCCAAAGAATTAGCAAATTCTATTATGGAAGAAAAAATAAGAAAGCTCGAAGAAGACAGATTACGAGACAGATTAGAGAGCAATGAACAATTTGATGCTATGAAGGCACATCTGGATGATACAAAGCAAATGCTTGAACTGGTTGAGAAAAAAAATGAAAAAATGTTATCTGAAAAAGATGAGAAAATAAGGAGAGACAGAAAAAAACATCTAAAATATGTCAAGAAAACCGAAAAAAGCAAGATAGTTCAATCATGTGTTGCTGCCTTATTCTTTTTCGTACCATCTGTTATCGGTATTGTATTAACGTGGTTCTTTACTGACCAATCATGGAATCATATTTACAAATTAATCAACCAAACGGATAACACATTAAGCTGGCAAATGTTTCTTACTGCTACACTATTAGTATTTTTAGCCCCCTCAGTTAGTGTTCTATGGAACCATCTTATAGGAGATAAGAATCTAAAATCAAGAATGATAAGTGCTGGTTTCACTGAAGATGAGTTAGACAGCTAATAATTTATGTCATAATGTTTGTGCAGTTGACCAACTGGTAATCCAGTTGGTTTTTTCTATACATTAATAAAAAGATAATCCATTTTCCTTCTTTATTCCTATTTATGGACACATAATATATTATGAAGTATACTTTGAATTAATAACTAAGTCTCACCATAGAGAATATCATATTTATGCACGTTAATCATATTTCTCATATATTATTATTATATAGATTTAGATAACCAAATAAAACATGCCCAAAGGCGTAAAGCGATGATTAATACAGGAGTGGTATCGAATAAAGGCACCTAAACTATGCATTGATTATGTCGTATAAAATGAGCAAGTTCACTTTAGATATAGAAATCATGACGGTATTGATGCCAGATTGGAAGAAATACAATTTCACGTTACACAGAAAAAGTAGGTGCATGACGTCGTGGGAGTGCCGGTCCTAGTCTCTTCGGGACTATCTCCCTAAATCTGTTCGATTCAGCAAGATAGTCCCAAAGAATACCAGGACCGGGGTTCCCATGTGACGCCATACACCTACTTTTTCGTAAATTACGCTAAATCTATTTTTTGCAGATTACGCTAAAATTCTATTTCCATATTCTATTTAAATTTTAATTGAATATTAAGAAACAAAACGCCTTTATTGGTTATAATAAAGACTGTGCTTAACGTAAAGAAGGATGAATAGGAATGAGAAGGAGCGTATTATGCAAAGAAAATTTTTTTTTCAAGTGATGTTTTTAGCTATGCTTCTCGTAATGATAGCGGGATGTCAGAAGAGGGAAGCAAATCTTGAGGTGGATTTAGAGATCGGCTATGATCAAGTCGTCAAAATATCAGAAGGTAATCCATTAAGTTTAACCATGAGAAACTTAGGGGAAGCAGTTGATGGTGAGATTCAGATTGATATTGCAACCGATGGACAAGAACAAATTGTACTTGCAGTACCTTTTGATATTAGTCAAGGTGCAGAAAAAGTCTTTGACCTCCATATACCGATATATACTGTACAGAAAAAGTTTCCTATTCGAATTGTTGTTGAAAATGCCACCGTCTATGAAGACGAGGTAACCGTGCGACAATTTTTATCACCGGAACGTGCAGTGGTCGCAGTGGTTACGGACCAACCGGATCAATATCGTTTTTTTAATCAGATGGAGTTATCTCCGCATATTCGAGATGAAGAGCGCCACGCATATGAACGTGCAACCGTAGAGCAAGCAGCTATACCGGCCGAGTCTATACATCCACATATCATTTATTTTGATTCGGTACAGGAATTTAACGACAAAGAAGCCCTATCTTTTTTTGATTACATATATATGGGAAATACAAGTAACTTAGGTTTTAACCAAGAGAGTGAAACAAATGTTATTAATTGGATACAAGAAGGCAATACCCTTTTTATTGAAACAGGTGCAAACTATCAACGATCTATGAATCAACTTCCGGAATCCCTAAAACAGGTCAATTTTTCTGAAGTGCGTGAAGAGACCTTGGACTTTACAGATTCAGAGCTACCCTTTGTTGGCCAAGTTGCATTGGCACATGGAGATAGATTACGTCAAGATATAACACTTATTCAGGAAAAAGATCATATTTTAGGCTTTGCAGAAAGCATTGGTGCAGGTCGCCTGATTACCTTGAGTTTAGATTTAAGTTCCAAGCCACTAGCAACATGGAACGCAGATGGCGCGCTTTTATCCCATTTAATGAATGTATTAGATGTAAAAGCAGAGACGATCCAAGGTCAAATAAATTATTATGGAAATAATTCCTATCAATTACGGTATATTCCTATGGAAAAACAACCGCCATATGGGTTGATGGCTTTAATTCTAGGCATCTATAGTATTCTTGTGGGGCCGATTACCTATTACGTATTAAAACGGAAAGACCGACGTGATTTGATGTGGATTGCGGTTCCGGCAATGGCTATTACATGTGTTACCCTTATTTATCTCCTTGGTTTTATGACACGATATGACAAGCCAATCAGTAATAGCATATCTGAAATCAACTATCATCAGGGCCAACAGTTCTTAGAAATCAAGAGTGAGATTGCCCTGTTTAATAATAAAAATAATCAAATGACCGTTTCTTGGGATTCAGATGAAAGCTTTATGATTACTTCATTAAATAATTCAAACTACTATGGAGAAACCCGTGAAAATAAACAAACAAAAGGAAAACTTTTTTTAGGAACGAGAGCCTATTATGAATCTTATGATACGACGCTTTGGGAGCCGACATATGCGACAGGGAAAAAGCTTGTGCCTATAGAAAAACAAGAAATTGACGAGACTGCCCAAATTGGGATCTTTGATGAACGTGTTGAATTTACAGTCACCAATCCGACGCCGATACGCTTAGAATATACGGTGGCTGTATGGGGCAATCAACTTTATGAAATTGGGACACTCGAGCCCTATGTTCAGAAAACAATATCCGGCCAAGGCCAAAAAGATGTGTATCAGTATCTTGAACAAACCTATCAAATGAGTCAGTTTTATCAAAATCCAGGAGCGTATTCATCCCAACTGCGTAATGATGTATCCTTTTTAGAAGACCATTTGTATCGAACGTATGAGAAAAATAGAAATATCTCGACAGACCAAATGGTTCTTATTGGTCTCAACAAGGACGAAGTTGGATATGCCATACAGATTAATGAAAAAGACGTTGATGAGTATTCGCGAAATATTGTGGCTTTGAATATGGATTATCATTTTGATTTTGGAGATCAAGTGGATTTACCTTATGGATTTTTGCAGGCAAGTATTGGCGTGGAACGCCATGGCTACATAGAAGAAGCTTATAGTTATATGGATGGTCAATATGAAACCATCGACTTATATGAAGCGGAAAAAGTTTATTATACATGGCAATTGCCGGATGGATTTTCTGCGGATAAAGTCAAACTAAAGCTGGAAGAACTTTATACAAATGAAGCCTATTATAACAAGTTAAGGAACAATTTAGGGCAGGCTTCGTCTAAAGGAGAAGCGGTGGATATTTTGATTAAGAATATTCAAACACAGGAGTGGGAGCCTATTGAGGCTTCGGTAGAAACGGTTGACCTCGATGTATCGAAGTACCTATCAACAGACAATAAAGTATCTGTCTGTTATGATATGACCGGTTTAAATCGCATGAGTCGAGATTATATTATGATAGTGCCCGGGATTGGTATAGAAGGAGGTGTTGTCAATGATTAAGGTAGAGAACTTAAAAAAATGTTATGGGAGCTTTACCGCGGTTGATGACTTATCCTTTCACATTGAAAAAGGCGAAATATTTGGGTTTGTCGGTTCGAATGGAGCCGGGAAAACAACAACAATGAAGATTGCAGCAGGTTTAATGGAACCGACAGAAGGCACCATATATATTGATGGACTAGATATCAAGAAAAATCGAAATGAAGCAAAGAAAAAACTTGGCTATATGCCGGACTTTTTTGGTGTCTATGATGATTTAAAGGTTATAGAGTATATGAATTTTTACTGTGGGATTCATGGAATCCCTCCAAGAGAAAGAGACAGCATTATACAACCCTTAATTGAGCTTGTAAACCTTGAGGATAAAAAAGAATTTTATGTCGATGCCTTATCTAGAGGAATGAAACAGCGACTATGCTTAGCAAGAGCTTTAATACATGATCCGGAAGTCCTTATTTTAGATGAACCGGCATCAGGATTAGATCCACGTGCACGCGTCGAATTTCGTCAGATTTTATTTACCCTGCGAGAGATGAAAAAGACCGTTCTTATTAGTTCACATATATTATTGGAGCTTGCAGAGATTTGCACCACAATCGGTATTATTAATCGAGGAAAAATGGTGGTCAAAGGGAGTGTGTCAGACATTCAGAAGCAGTTATCTCATTTGAACAGGATTAAGCTTAAGGTCGTATCCGATTTAGACGCAACTGTTTTGCGATTAAAAGAGTATCCAAACATAAGTAATATTAATATAGTCAATGGATGCATTGAATTTTCCTACAGTGGAAGTGATGAGGATAAATCGATTTTGCTTCGACGCCTTGTTGAAGAAAAACTCCCCATATATCACTTTGAAGAAGCGGGGGGAAGCTTAGAATCCATCTTTATGCAGTTAACTGAGGAGGTACAAGATGCTTAATCCTATATTAGAACGCGAACTAAAAACACGGATGCGAACATGGAAAACGCCGATATTACTGACTGTTTATTTATTTCTCATCGGAATGATTCTTACCTTGATTTTATTATCCTCAAATGTAACGTATGGGTATCGTGCGCAAGGATTTGATCCCAGTATTATATCGACAGTCTATGATGTGTTAGTCATTTTTCAGATGATTCTTCTGATGTTGATTATCCCGGTATTTACAGCAACGGCAATCTCGGGTGAACGAGAACGACAAACATTAGATTTAATGCTTTGTACGGATATATCCCCTTGGAAAATTCTCTTTGGTAAGATTAGCGCGGCCTTAACTTTTATTTTACTGATCATCTTTGCGTCAATACCCTTTATCAGTATTATTATGTTGTTTGGCGGTGTGTCTATATTTGATATTTTGAAGGTTGTTCTCTATTATATGGTTGCCGCCTTTATGTTATCAACAGTAGGCATTTTTGCAACCACACATTTTAAACGAAACATCACAGCGATTATGATGAGCTATATTATCTTAGGCTTAATATATTTTATTCCCATAGTTCTTATGATTATCTTGTCGATTGTAACACAAGTTGCTAATATGCATGGGTTAAAAGATTTTTTTGAAACCTATATTTATGAAATTGTTGCTATACTTTTTGGTGCTAACCCCGGATTTGGTTTATTATCCTTATTAAATAATGATCCTTTTGAACTTGCTTATATGATGATTAATCGTCAAACCTTTTTATCACATTTACCAACTTGGGTAATATCCCTTGTTTATTTTGCAATCATTAGTAGCATTGCTCTGTTGCTATCTAAACGGAAGTTATCAAAGAGGTGATTCCATGATTGAAAAAAAAATAAAAGCATATATACGTCCCATTCGAAGAAAGCTATTTTTTGAACGCGTGATTAAGGTGTTTAGCTGGCTCCTTGTGACCGGACTCGTTGTGAGTTTAGCTGTCACGATTGTAAGTCGTTTTATAGTTATTCCATATTTAATTCGATGGATAAGTTACATTGGATTAGGAACCTTTGTAATAACACTTTTTTGGAGTTTTTGGCTTTACCCGTCACTTGCAGTGGGAGTTAAACTGACAGATCATTTAGGCCTGAAAGAGCGCTTAATGACAGCGTTGGAATTTGAAGGTGTGGATGAAGAGAGTACGCGGATTCAAAGGGAAGATACCCTTTGTCACATTGAAAGCATAGAGAGTCGCCCGACCTATTCCATGTCCCTTCATCGTCGCCCATGGGTAATTAGTGGTATCTTGCTTCTTTGTGTGTTTGGCGTGGCCATGATTCAGACGGAAAAATCAGATCAGGCCAGAAGTATTGAGGATTTACAGGAAAAGATTGCCCAAGAGATACCATGGATTGAAGAAAAGTTAGAAGAAGACCTTCTTGAAGAGCTTTTGGACCAAGAAAATCAGGAATTGTTAGTCAAGGAAAAGGCTATTGACGATATTTTAGAAGCCTTAAAAGAAAATATAAAAAAGGCAAAAACAGAAGAAGAAGCCTTAAAAGAACTTGCAATGGCTAAAAACGCCCTAAAGGATATTGAACAAGAACTTATGGAAGCCATTGAAGCGCTAAGTATGGACGAGATGAGTGACCTGACTGAGACACAAGCCAGTGAAATGATGGAAGCCATGGGTGCAACATTTTCTGAGATGGAAGCGTCGATTAATTCCAATGGTCAAACTCTTGCGACAAAACCTAGCATCAGCCAGATGGCTTTTGCCGGTGAACCAGGTATGGGAACAGAAGCAGGAGAAAATGGCGAAGGGATGGCGGGCGCCGGTATGAATCCGACTGAAGGTGAAAGTAAAGGAGAAGGACTGGGCCAAGGACAAGGAGAAGGCCAAGGGACCGGATCCTCGCCAACAGGTTCAACCAATGAAGCTGAGGAATTACAAGAAGGTGGTAGCCCTCAAGGTGGTCATCATGACGGTGCAAATCCCAAAGAAGGTCTGTATGAATCCCTGTATCCTCCGGAACGCTTAGGTGGAGAGACTGACCCGAGCTTTATTCAAGGAGACAATCAAAAAGAAGGCGAACGGACATATAGTCAAGTACAAGGCATGCCCTCAGAAGCCGGTGAGTTTGTGCCTTATTCAGAGATATTGAGTCAATATAGTAATGATGCGTCCATGCGTATCGATCAAGTTCAGGTTCCGCCGATTATGCGAAATTTGGTAAAAGACTATTTTTCGAGTTTAAACGAATAGAAGGAGTAGAGGATGATTGAATTAGAGCAAGTAAGTGAATGGAGCAAGCGAATTATTAGCCAAGTATCGGCACATATTATTGGGCAAGAAGAATTGATTGAAGATACGGTGATTTGTTTAATGGCCGGAGGAAATCTCTTATTAGAAGGGGTTCCGGGCTTGGGAAAGACACGACTGGTATCTGTATTAGGTCAGGTCCTTGGTCTAGAATTTAAGCGTATTCAGTTTACCCCGGATTTAATGCCGGCAGACATTACAGGAACTAACATATATAATCGTGACCGTAATCTGTTTGAATTTCAACAAGGTCCGGTGTTTTCAAATATTGTTTTAGCCGATGAAATTAACCGTGCAACCCCTAAAACACAAGCAGCCATGCTTGAAGCCATGCAGGAAAAAACAGTAACTGTTGCAGGGCAAACCTATATATTGCCAAAGCCTTATCTTGTTATGGCAACACAGAATCCGATTGAACAAGAAGGGACCTATCCATTGCCGGAAGCTCAGATGGACCGTTTTATGTTTAAGCTAAATGTCTTGTTCCCAAAGGCAAAAGATCTAGCAGCAATTGTCAATCTGACCACAGGTGATCATGAACCCCAAGTTCAAAAAGTGACAAATAGTGAAGAATTGATGGAAATACAACATATCGTTAAAACCGTACCTGTGGCTCAACCGGTATTGGATTATGCAATGCGTCTCATTGTCGCGAGTCATCCTGATCAAGATATAGCGCCGGATATTATTCGTAAGTATGTGATTGCCGGAGCAAGTCCGAGAGGGGCCCAAGGCATTATAAACGCGGCTAGAGTACGTGCATTGATAAATGGTCGTTATAATGTGTCCTTTGAAGATATTAAAAGCATGGCGGAGCCAATTTTGCGCCATCGATTAAGCTTAAATTTTGAAGCCATGAGTGATGGTGTGAACGTTGAGCATATTATTCGAGAACTTGTAGGGGTGATTAAGGAATAATGGCAAAAGTAATTGATTCAGCATTTATGAACTTAGTTCAGCGGGTACCTATGCATTTCGAGCTAAAGCTTAAGAATAACCAGTTTGGATTCAAACGATCTTCCTCAAAAGGGAGTTCTGTCGAGTTTTCCGACTATCGTGAATATGTTCCGGGGGATGACTTTCGACGTATTGACTGGAATGCATTAGCCCGGTTTGAAAAAGTATTTATTAAACTGTTTATGGAAGAACAGGAATCCCCGGTAACGATTTTTAGTGATCAAAGTAAATCCATGAATTTTGGAAGAAAACGTGAAGTCGGCATTAAAACGGCAGCGACCTTTGCCTATGCCGCATTGGCGGAATATGATAGTGTATCATCCATTACATTTAATGAAAAAATCGACCATTATCTTACCAATATTCGAGGAACAAAAGGATTTACAAAAGTTGTCGACCAACTCGAAAAAAAGGAATACATGGGTAATAGTCAACTGGAAAAAACAGTTTTTGCATGGCAACCGCGCTTTCGAAAAGGCATTACGGTGATTGTTTCGGATCTTATGTTTGATCATCAATTAGAACGCATTCTACCTATGTTACACTATCGCAAGCAAAAAGTTGTCCTGTGTCATGTGTTATCGCGGGAAGAAATCGAACCTGTGCTCGAAGTCAATGAGCGCTTAATCGATAGTGAGACAAATGAAGCCTATGATATTGATGCCGGTCTCGAGAGCAGTCAGATCTATGAAGAAGCCTATGAAAAATATATGCATGAAATTAAACGCCTATGCAGTAAATATGGCGTGCACTATTTTCAACTTGTGGCGGAAGATGGGATTGAACCCTTGATACGACAAATGCTTCAAGTGAGTGAGTAAATCCGTTGTGAAATGAGGAAATTATATGGGAATCAGTCAGACTTTAGGGCTCGCAGCCTTATTAGGCATTCCATTTATTATTATTTTATATATGTTAAAACCCAAGCATCAAGACAGAGTGGTCGCCAGTACCTATCTTTGGCAACAGGTTTTTGATGAGATTGAATCTGCTTCAAAAATACATCGATTGCGCAAAAGTATTTTGCTGTTTTTAGAAATTCTTGCCATGCTTTTAATAACGGCAATTTTATCCGGCGTGTTTCTAAAAAACGCCGGAAGCAGTCAGCATCATATTCTTGTTCTTGATGGTTCACTATCCATGCAATCAACAGATGTGAAGCCAACACGATTTGAAGAGGCGAAGAACCTAGCGACAGATTACCTGAATCAGTTGGATGATGGGGCATTGGTATCGGTTGTTGTCCTTCGGGAAACACCGGAGATTTTGTTTCGGGAAGAAGAAGATCTTGCCTTGGTTCGTGATGGGATCCGTCAAATCCAATCGAGCATGAATTACGTCGACAAGGCATTAGCTTATGAGACCATTCAAGCTTTATCTGGTGATCTTGATTATGACTTAGTCTATTTTGGTGATGATGATTTTCAAGGTGCGCGATTGTATCGTATTGCAAAAGATGAGCGTAATTTATCTCTGCATGGCTTGTCAATGACAGTCTATGAAAACAGTCTATCTGCTTTGACGGAAGTGGTGAATGATTCACCACAAGAAGAGACGGTTCCTGTAAGCATATATGTAGATGACTTATATTTAACAACAAAAGAAGTGATGATTGCACCGAAAGAAGCAACACGGGTGTTTTTTGATGGGATTCCAAAGGAAACAAAAATTTTAAAAGCAGTCATCGAGACAACCGATCGATTGTTATTAGATAATGAAGCCTATGGTGTAGTGACGCCAAAGGTTAAATCCCGACTTGCTTATGTGAGCCAAGGCAATCTTTTTTTAGAAAAGATCATGGACTTACAAGACCAGATTGAAGTGTATGAAATTGATGAAGTCGGCCTGGAAATGTTGACAGGATATGACCTCTATCTCTTTGATGGCATTTCACCGGATAGTTTACCAACAGATGGGAATATATTGATGATTGATCCACCGACAGATGCGGTAACAGATTCGCTTTCTATTGGCTATATTGAAAATCCAATGTTTGAAACAGCCAATCATCCGACTACCCATTTAATCGAAGAACCGGAGTTTAAAATTGCAGTGACACAAGTATTTGATATAGATCGTGACACAAGAGAAAGGAAAGAAAGTATTTATGAAACAGAACATGGGACCATTGCATATTCTTGGGAAAATGGTAGGAATCGTGGGGTTGTTTTCGGGTTTGATTTTCGTTATTCAGACCTACCTCTTGGGATAGAATATCCTATTTTAATGACCAATACATTTAACTACTTATTAAACCCATCAGCGCTTAGTAGTAGTCAATTATCCGTTGGACAAGCCTTAGACATAGGCCTTTCTCCAGATACAGAAAAAGCATGGATAGAAACGCCCCAAGGAGAAACATTTTCCCTATCCAATGAAGATAAGCTTATAACATTTCGAGATGCCGATCAAATCGGTATTTATACATTGAATCAACAAATCGAAGATGTGATAGAGACAGAATATTTCGCTGTCAACACACCACAAAAAAAGACAATCACGTCAGATGCATCCAGTGAAAAGGGAGAAGGGCAGACCTATTATACAGGCAAGGATTTAAGCATATGGATAGGAACGCTCTTGATTATTGTTCTCTTGTTGGAATGGTTCATCTATAGTAGGAGGAAGCGATATGCACGTTAATATGACGACAATCACACCATTACTCCTACTTGTTCCGGTAGGAATCATAATGGGACTTACATACTATCAAAAACATAAGCGGACCAAACGATTACAAATTTTATGGTGGATGCGAATGTTAAGTATGATTTTGATTATACTTAGTTTATGTGGCATGACTCTTGTGCAATCAGCCAAACACGATGGAACCATTTTTTTAGTGGATCGTTCGGAGAGTATGAACAACTATACGAATGACATGGAAACATTTATTCGTGAAGCACTCAAAGATAAACCAGCCGATGATCTTGTGGGTATTGTGGCCTTTGCTAATGATAGCAAAGTTGAAAAACCCTTGCGTGAACAGATTGAATTTAATGGTTTTCAAGTCCAAGTGGATGATAGCTTTACCAATATTTATCAAGGCTTAGTACAAAGTCAGGTTGTCTTTGATCCGAATATTCGTAAACGTGTGGTGCTTTTAACCGATGGTTATGAAAATAATAATGAAGCAGATAAGCAATTACGGGCACTTGCTGATAGTGGAATACAAGTCGATGTCGTTTCATTTGAGCGACCGAATCAGCAAGAAGTACAAGTGGATGATATTTCGCTACCGAAAAGTGCGGAGAAAAATCAGATGATTCAAGTCGAAGCTAGTATTATGAGTACTCATGCAACAAGGACCGAGTTGCAAATCTACGTTAATGGGCAACTAAAATCAACAGAGACAATTGAGCTAAAAACAGGAGATAATAAGTTTACCTTTATCGATGAAATGACCGAAAGTGGTTTGGTTGATTATACAATCGAAGTGATTCCGACCGGAGATACCTATATTGAAAACAATAAACGTTCAGCTTATGTGATTGTTAATGATTTGCCGACCATACTCTTGGTACAAGATACATATAAAGAAGGTGAAAACTATATGCGACTATTAAAAGATACAGCGCATATAGATTCTCTTGCCCCTGAAGAAGTTCCCTTGGAATTAGAGAGTTTACTTAAATATGATGCATTTATCCTAGCTGATATTTCTTTGGAAACATTATCTCCGAGATTTGTTGAACAGCTTGATATACTTATACGTAATCAAGGAAAAGGGCTCCTTGTTTCAGGTGGAGACAACAGTTATGGATTAGGTGGATATTATGATACCTTATTAGAAGAGATGTTACCGGTACATGTGGATGTCAAATCCAAAGAAGAAAAACCGAATCTAGGCATGATTCTTGTTATTGATAAATCCGGTAGTATGTCTGCCGGTCAATACGGTGTATCTCAGATGGAACTTGCCAAAGAAGCCGCCATTCGTTCAACAGAGATTTTAGAAGATAAAGATTATCTAGGTGTCATTGCTTTTGATGGTGAATTTAAGTGGGTGGTCAAGCCGGCGCCAATGGATGAAAAAGAAGCCATGCAAGATGCTATTGCAACCCTTGTTCCCGGAGGTGGTACGTCCATTCGGCCGGCACTCAATGCTGCAGTTGAAGCGTTAATCCCTTTAGATACTGCATTAAAGCATATTATTCTATTAACAGATGGACAAGCAGAAAACACAGGATATGAATCTATTATCAGCACTATAAGCGATGAAGAGATTACTTTGTCGACAGTTGCTGTTGGCTCAGGAGCTGATCAGAGACTTTTATATGCATTGGCTGAAGCCGGGGGAGGAAGGTACTATGCAACCGATGTCTTTTCAGATATACCTTCGATTTTCACAAAAGAAGCTTTTATGGCCGGAAAAAAATATTTAAATAATATATCCTTTCATCCGGACGTGATGAATTCCTCAACACTATTAGATGGAATCACTGGACTACCCACATTGGAGGGATATGTGGCTACACGCGAAAAATCCATGGCGAAAGTTATTTTATCCGGACCGGAACAAGATCCTATCTTAGCGACATGGCAATACGGACTAGGACGAACCATGGCATGGACATCCGACATGAAAGGCATGTGGACCGGACAATGGCTGAATTGGGAACAAAACAGAACATTGTGGAATAATAGCTTGGCTTGGTTAGTACAACAACAAATCAATCAAGATTTTTCTATACAAACGGACTATGCCAATGGACAAGGAAAGATTACCCTTGAAAACGTTACAGGAGAATCGGTTCAAGAGACAGAACTTTTCGGACAATTAACCAATCCGACAGGGGAGACAGAAGGAATTGAGTTTAAGGCAGTAGCCCCAGGGACATACGAAGGGGTATTTCAACCGGACGGAGAAGGGGTTTATTTGGCCAATATTGGTTTAGAAGGTGATCAAGGCTCGGAGCAAATTTTAGCCGGAGTCATTGTACCCTATTCGCCGGAATTTGATTTTTTTGATCAAAAACGGTTGACACCGGAAAGTATGGTACAACAATCCGGGGGACGAATTATAGAAGATCCAAGTGATGTCTTTTATGGGGAATTGCCCCCAGTTGAAGCTAGTCAAGATGTGTCATCGATACTTTTAATTATTGGAATGTTCTTGTTTTTAGCTGAACTGTTTTTCAGAAAAGTACGTTTATTATGATTATCGACGATGAAAGCGCGGAATAACTGCGCGACGACGATTAATTAGTTTTCCCATAGAGGTTGCGATAATAATGCCGGCAGCAATACCAAGGGCAATCAGCAAGGATTCAAAGCCAACGTTTAATGCTTCTTGGTAATTGGCCTCAATAATTTTCAACATAGAATAGTAAAGCCCATAACCAGGGACTAAAGGTATAATGCCGGGAATGATGAATGTCGTTGCCGGCATTTTCATCGTTCGTGCTAGGATTTCGCCAAGAAGACCTACGATAAGAGCTCCGATGAGAGCGGCTCCAATCGTTGAGTTTAAAGTTGTCAAAAAATATGAATATCCGACCCAACCGAGGGCCCCAGCCACACCGGTATGAAGCAAGACACGCCTGGGAATATTAAAGATAAAACCGAAACCGATGACACACATGGTGGCAAAGATAAATGCTTTAATATACATAGAGACCTCCTAAGAGCAATAGATTTAACTGTAAAATAATACCAACACCGATGGCAATAGCGGCAGCGACGAGCAGTGCTTCACTGAGCTTTGACATGCCGGAAACGTAATCCCCATAGATAAGGTCCCGAATTGCATTTGTAATGGCCACGCCAGGTACTAATGGCATAATACTTCCGATAATAATCATATCAATATTAGCAGTAACATCAATGCGACTTAGAATGCCGACAGACAAGAGCGCTAAGCTAGCATTCACAATACCGCCAACTAAATTTTTCATAAAGGAGGACTTTGAACGGTTGGTCATCACGGTAGAAGAAACCATGACACCTAGACTGACCAGGAATGCTGCAATAAATTCAAAAAAAGATCCACCAAAAAGCAAAGTGAAAAAACCTCCGGATAATCCACCAAAAAAAATAACAAGAGGTGTACTGAAGCGTGGCGCATAACGGATTTTATCTAAATGTTCTTTTGCGGTATCAGGAGTGATTTTCCCGGCAACAAAATTCCTGGAAAAATCATTAATCATTCCGATGGCTTCAAGATCAATATGTATATGACGGATGCGCCGTACATAAGAATAATCTCTTGTCTCATGATTATAGGATACAAAAATACCGGTAGGTATCACAAAACTTTCAACATGAATATCTTGAGAGGCGCATATGCGATTGATGGTTTCTTCAACACGATAAGTCTCTGCGCCATTTTCGAGCATGATACGACCGGAATATATTGCGATTTCTAGAACTTGACGAATAGTATCTTGCTTCATGGGGCCTCCTTACAACCTAATCTCTATGTTTCTTGTTTCCAATATAGCACAAGTATCCATAAAATTAAATGAAAAATTTGACTTATAGTCCACTCGAAGTAGTATAATTAGATTAAGCAAGGAAAACACAAGAGTATTTATAAAGGAGGATTTTGATGAAAACATTAACAGATGCGTATACTTTACATAATGGGATAGAGATTCCCTGTGTAGGATTTGGAACGTGGCAAACACCGGATGATGAAATAGGTGTTGCAGCAGTAAAAAAGGCTTTAGAAGTCGGATATCGTCATATTGATACCGCAGCGGGATATGGCAATGAGAGAAGCGTCGGTATCGCGGTTAAAGAAAGTGGAATACCACGGGAAGACATCTTTGTAACATCTAAACTTGATAATTCAGATCATGGATATGAGGCAACGGTAAAAGCGTTTGAGAAAACCATGAAAGAATTGGATATGGACTATCTTGACCTTTACCTTATACACTGGCCGAATCCAATTAAATTTAGAAATCATTGGAAAGAAGCAAATGCCGGAAGCTGGAAAGCATTTGAAGAATTTTATAAAGCCGGTCGAATTAAAGCGATTGGTGTAAGTAACTTTAGACCACATCATATTGAAGCTTTATTAGAAACAGCAGAAATTAAACCCATGGTCAATCAAATCCGTTTATGCCCGGGAGATATTCATAAAGAAACAGTTGACTATTGCAAAGAAAATAATATTTTACTTGAAGCTTACAGCCCTCTAGGTACTGGCCAAGTCTTTGATGTAGCACAGATGAAAGAGCTTGCAAAAAAATATGGTAAATCTATCGCTCAAATTTGTTTGCGTTGGAGCTTACAAATGGGGTATTTACCACTTCCAAAATCACTCAAACCCAACCACATCGAGGCAAATGCAGATATATTTGCCTTTGAATTAAGCGATGCTGATGTGGAAATGATGGCAAATCTGACAGATTGTTGTGGAACAGCAAAAGATCCGGATGAAACCAATTTTTAATAATATAGTGTGTACAAAAAAAGAGTTGCTTTGCAACTCTTTTTTTCTTGACGAATAATATAAAATTCGATATAATGTTTGATATCAAACAGTTAGAAATCTAATCATGATTTCGGCGGTTAAACAAATATGAGAAATGGAGAATGATATGTTAGAAAGGCGACTGGGTTTTGAACTACATTCGTTAAACAACCTCATTAAACGACGCGTTGAAAGTTCTGAATATTTTAGGCGTGTTCAAGAGATGACAGGAACAAATAGCTGGATTATTTCCTATCTAGCGAAACATCAAGATGCAGATATATTTCAAAAAGATCTTCAAGAACGTTTTTCAGTCACCCGTTCGACGGCATCAAAAGTGCTTAGTTTAATGGAACAAAAAAATCTAATTAAACGTGAAAGCGTTGCGTCTGATGCACGATTAAAAAAAATAGTATTAACAGAAAAAGCGATTCAGATGTATGAAGCAATTGAATGTGAGATCGAATCATTAGAAAAAGAGATGTTGAAGGGGTTTTCAGAACAAGAATTACAAGAATTCTATCAATATATTGAGCGAATGAAAGAAAATATAAGTTCTTAGAACAATGGAGGTAATATATAGTGTATAAACGAATACTAAAAAGTATCCGAGAATATAAGAAGGATACAATAAAAACACCAATTTTTGTTATGTTTGAGGTCGTTATGGAAGTGCTTATTCCTTTTCTCATGGCGGATTTAATTGATTATGGGATTGATGCCGGTCAAATGTCTGTTGTTGTTAAGATGGGGGTGGCTTTACTAATTTCAGCCTTTATTTCCCTTGTTTTTGGGGTCTTAGCCGGAAGAAGTGCAGCAAATGCTTCAGCAGGCTTTGCAAAAAATATGCGAAAAGATATGTTTTATAATGTACAGACATTTTCTTTTTCAAATATTGATAAGTTTTCCACTTCAAGTATTATTACACGGTTAACAACAGATGTTACGAATGTTCAAAATTCCTTTCAAATGGTTCTTCGTATGGCAGCCAGGAGTCCGATTATGTTAGCGTTTTCATTAATCGCTGCATTTAGTATTGATGCAAAATTATCATTGATTTTTTTAGCTGCGATTCCGATTTTAAGTTTAGGCCTGTACCTAATTATCTCGAAGGCATATCCGGTTTTTCAACGTGTTTTTAAAAAATATGACCGATTGAATAATATTGTACAAGAAAACTTAGCAGGAATTCGTGTTGTGAAGTCATATATTCGTGAAGGTTATGAAAAAGAAAAGTTTAAAGAAATATCGAAGGAAATTTATGATGATTTTTCTGAAGCTGAAAAAACATTAGCTTTTAATATGCCCTTGGTTCAATTTCTTATGTATGCATCCATGATTTTGCTATCATGGTTTGGTGCTCGTGCAATTATTGCCAGCGGAAATAATCCGGCTATCGGATTAAGCACAGGACAACTGATGAGCTTAATTACATATACCATGCAAATTTTAATGAGTTTGATGATGTTCTCTTTTGTTCTTGTAATGATTACAATATCAAGAGCTTCTATTGAACGTATTTCAGAGCTCCTCGATGAAGAGAGCGATTTGAAAAATACGGAGACACCGATTCATGAAATCAAAGATGGATCCATTGTTTTTGAAAATGTTCAGTTTAGCTATTCAAAAGATGCGGATAAATTATGTTTAAATGATATTAATCTATCGATAGAATCGGGTGAGACAGTTGGAATTCTAGGCGGGACAGGATCGTCTAAAACAACATTGATTCAACTCATACCAAGATTATACGACACAACAAAAGGAACTGTCCGAGTAGGTGGACTCGATGTAAAGCATTACGACTTAAAGACATTGCGTGACCAAGTTGCGGTCGTGTTACAAAAAAATGTCCTGTTTTCAGGAACTATTAAAGAAAATTTACGATGGGGAAATGAAAATGCAACCGATGAAGAATTGGTTGAAGCATGTAAGTTAGCACAAGCCCATGAGTTTGTTCAAGACTTTAAAAACGGTTATGATACCTATATTGAGCAAGGTGGAAGCAATGTGTCCGGTGGTCAAAAACAGCGGTTGAGTATTGCGCGGGCGTTGCTTAAAAATCCGAAGATATTGATTCTAGATGACTCAACAAGTGCAGTTGATACAAAGACAGATTCACTAATACGGCAAGCTTTTATTGAAAAAATACCGGATACAACCAAGCTGATTATTGCTCAGCGTGTCGCTTCTGTAAAAGATGCAGACACGATTATTGTGATGGAAGATGGTGAAATTGCCGGCATAGGAAATCATGACACATTATTAGCAACAAATGCTATATATAAAGAAGTCTATGAATCCCAAGTTAAAGGAGGAAATAGCCATGAATAAAAAAGTCAGTCGAGATACAATAAAACGGTTGTTTTCGTATATCAGTGCTTATAAGCTTCAACTTAGTGTGGTTGTTATATCAATTATTTTAGGTGCATTAGCCAATGCAAGCGCAGCGCTATTTATTCAAACCTTAATTGATGATTATATAACACCCTTACTTCTTGAGAGTGTTCCTAATTTTTCGGGACTATTACGAATACTCATGTTTATGGCAAGTATTTACATGGTGGGCGTTGTGGCAACACTTATTTATAACCGTGTAATGGTTAGTGTTGCCCAAGGCGTATTGAAAAAAATACGTGATGACTTATTTGCAAAAATGCAAACATTGCCAATCCGATATTTTGATTCCCGTAGTCATGGAGACATTATGAGCCATTATACCAATGATATTGATACACTAAGGCAAATGATTACTCAGAGTCTACCTCAATTATTTTCTTCTGTGGTAACAATACTCTCTGTTTTTCTAGCAATGATGTATCTAAGCATTTGGTTAACAGTTTTTGTTCTTATCTTTGTTGTGTTAATCATGCAAGTTATTCGCATTATTGCCGGTCGGAGTGGTAGCTATTTTGTAAAACAACAGCAATCTCTTGGAGATGTGAACGGGTACATCGAAGAACTGGTGAACGGACTTAAAGTAGTCAAGGTATTTAACTATGAACAAAAAGCAAAAGAAGTCTTTGATGAAAAAAATATTGAGCTTTGTAAAAATGCAACTTCAGCTAACAAGTATGCAAATATATTAATGCCGATTATGAATAATTTTGGCTATATCTTATATGTGGCTTTAGGAATTGTAGGAGGAGGAATGGCAATTTCAGAGCTAACGAACTTTAGTCTTACTGGGCGAGATGTTATTTCTCTAGGGATGATTGCATCATTTTTACAACTGTCTAGGAGCTTTATTCATCCATTAGCTCAAGTATCCCACCAAATGAATGCTGTCATTATGGCTTTAGCCGGAGCGGAGCGTGTCTTTGAGCTGATGGATCAAAAAAGCGAAGAAGATCAAGGCTATGTAACATTAGTGAACGCGAAAATTACAGGTGATCAGATTGAAGAGACCATGGAACGAACAGAACATTGGGCATGGAAATATCCACATAAGGATGGAAGCGTGACCTATGAAGAGCTAAGAGGCGAAGTGAATTTTTATAACGTTGACTTTGGTTATAATGCAGATGAACTTGTCTTACATGATATTAGCTTACATGCCCAACCGGGAGAAAAAATAGCTCTGGTCGGTGCTACCGGTGCAGGGAAGACGACGATTACAAATCTTATTAATCGATTTTATGATATAGCAGACGGTAAGATTCGTTATGATGGAATTAATATTAATAAAATTCGAAAAAGTGACTTGCGACGGTCCTTAGGTGTGGTTTTACAAGATGTGAACCTTTTCACCGGAACGGTCATGGATAATATTCGGTATGGGCGATTAGATGCAAGCGATGAAGAATGTATTGAAGCGGCAAAACTTGCAAATGCAGATCATTTTATTCGTATGCTACCCCAGGGATATGAGACCGTTTTATCCGGAGATGGTAACGGGTTATCTCAAGGCCAACGCCAGCTGATATCTATTGCTAGAGCGGCTGTAGCTGACCCGCCGGTCATGATTCTTGATGAAGCAACCTCAAGCATTGATACACGAACAGAGGCTATCGTACAGGCTGGAATGGACTCATTAATGCATGGAAGAACTGTTTTTGTTATTGCTCATCGATTATCAACGATTCAAAATGCAGACATGATTATGGTTCTTGAACAAGGACGAATTATTGAGCGTGGAAACCATCAGGAACTTATTGATAAGAAGGGGAAATATTACCAATTATATACGGGTGTTTTTGAATTACAATAGACTGGATGAATTAAGAATATATCAAATCCTCCAATAGAAATGTGCCACAAGCTATGTTATAATATAGCAATTAGTGTGTTCACCCGTGGGAGGGTTTTTTATATGAAAAAACAAAATATGTTTAAGAATATAATGTCTAGAACAATCGGAGTCCTTTTATGTACTCTGTTATTTGCTTTAGCTACAAATATCTATGCAAAAGCGTATGCACCTGCAAGAGTTTTATTTATTAGTTCCTATTCCTATAGTTTTGATTCAGTCCCTGATCAAGTTGAAGGCATAAAAAGTGTCCTTGACCAAGCTTATGTGAACTACGATTTGGAATTTATGGATACAAAACGCTTTAATAGTGCGATAAACTATGAAAATTATTATGACTTTTTGAGATATCGCTTATCAAGTATGAAACCATATGATGTCATCATCGTCGGCGATGATAATGCCTTACAGTTTTTGTTGGATCATGAAGACGCTTTGGTTAAAGACGTACCCGTGGTCTTTCTGGGAATCAATGATATAAATAGGGTTAAAGAAGCAGAATCAAGACCCAACTATACAGGCATCTATGAAGAAATGTCAGTTGAAGAAAATATCGAATTAGCGAAAGCACTTCAGCCAGACTTAAAAGAAATGGTGGCAATTTATGATAATACACGAACAGGGATTGGTCAATATGAGGCGTTTATGGCCGTTAGTCATCAGTATCCGGACGTTCAATTTAGCGGAATAAACTATAGTGAAGTTTCAAGGGTTGACTTTGAAGAACGTTTAAGTATCATGAATCATTCGCAGGCATTCATGTATTTATCCATGATTGAAAATAATATGCAGCAAGTGATTACTGTGGATGAGGCGGTTCAAGAAATTGTGAGTTTAACCAAAAGTGTTGTCTATACACCAACCATTGGTGGGTCTGGAAAAGGTTTGCTCGGGGGATATTCGGTTTCTTATTTTGAGCATGGCCGATTAGCAGCACAGATGGCTGTCGATATTATTCAAGGAAAAAACCCGAAGGATATTCCGGTCATTAAGGAAAGCCCAAATCAATATATCATTGATTATAACGTATTAATACAGCATGGTTTAGATGAAAACAAATTGCCTGAAGAGACAATTTTAATTCACGCACCTGAGCCCTTTTTTGATTCGATTCGGTGGCTGTTATTGCCGGCTTTTATTTTTATTATCGTATTAATGATGATCTCAGCGTTAATGTTTGTTGATAATCGGCGTAAACGATTGACTGCCATCGATTTACAAGAAAAAAATGATGAATTAACCTCCTTATATGAAGAGCTAACCGCACAAGAAGAAGAATTGCGTACCCAATATGAGACGTTAGAAGGCCATCGTCAAGAATTGATAAAAAGTCGAAAGAAGTATAAGGAATTAGCCTATACGGATGTTTTAACGGGTCTAAATAATCGAGTATATTTGTATAAAATATTAGAACGGGAGTTTCAAAAAGAGAAAAAGTCGGGTCTTCTTTTCTTTGTTGATTTAGATAATTTTAAATATATAAACGATTCTTTTGGACATACTCTTGGCGATGAAGTATTAAGGGTCATCGGACATCGATTGAGGGATATAATGGGAAAAGATACCATCGTAATCCGTATCGGGGGTGACGAGTTTGTAGTTGCTCATTTTAGTGCAAGCAATAAAGAGAATCAGCATAAATTTTTAGACCAAGTCAATGGCTGTCTCGAAGAAATGGTTACTATTGGAGAACAAGAGATTTTTGTATCTGGAAGTATTGGTATTGTTGCTTTTCCGGAACATGGAAAAACAGCAGAAGAACTTATTCGAAAAGCAGATATTGCCATGTATCAGGCAAAAGAAAACGGTAAGGGCCAGGCAGTATACTATAATGATTTTATGGGGGCAAATGCGACGAATTTAATGGGCATTCAAAACAATATACGTTTTGCCATTGAGCGTGATCAGTTTGAACTCTATCTTCAACCTCAAATTAGAGCGAAGGATCAAACCTTAGTTAGTTTTGAAGGGTTAATACGTTGGAATGTACCGGGAGAAGGTGTTATTAGTCCCGGTGAGTTTATTCCGATTGCAGAACAATTAGGGCTTATTCATCGCATTGGTCGTTGGGTCTATCAACGAGCTTTTTCCAGTATACAACGTATAGAGGAAGAGTTAGGAGCTACCTTAAAAGTAGCAGTGAATGTTTCGGTAATGGAAATAACGCGACCGCATTTTACAGAAGAATTTATGGAATTACTTGAATTGCATCAGATGCAGCCCAATAAGCTGATTATTGAGCTGACAGAGTCCGTCTTTTTAGAAGCAGCAGAACGTCATATCGATACACTAAAATGGCTTCAAGATATAGGGATTGAAATTCATTTGGATGATTTTGGAACCGGTTATTCCTCCTTGAATTATTTACGCCTCTTGCCAATTGATGTTGTTAAATTAGATCGTGATTTTATTAAAGATATCGCGGTCAATGAAAAACAAGCCGATTTAACAGAGAGTCTGATTCACATTATCCATAATCTAGGAAAGACAGTTATTGCAGAAGGTGTAGAAACAGAAGACCAACTTAATCTGTTGCAGCAAATGGGCTGTGATATTATACAAGGTTACTATTATGCGAAGCCGATGACTTTAGATGAAGCCTTAGATTTTGCAAAAAAAATCACAAACGATTTGAGTCACTAGAATGATGCTGATAAAGCATGGCATTAATCTCGCCACCGAGGAGAATAATCAAACTACTGATATATAACCAAATAAGTAAGATAATAATACCACCAAGGCTGCCATAGATCATAGAATAGTTTCCGAATCGGTTGATATAAGCAGAGTATAATAGGGAAATGCTTATCCATCCAAATGCTGCAAATAAAGCGCCGATAAAGACGTCTTTCAAACGCAAAATTCGATTTGGAGCAAACTTATAAAATAATGAAAATGAAAAAATAAGCATAAGCACAGGAAAAACAATCCGAAGTTGATTCCATAGCGCCTGAAAAATTCCGGTAATTCCTAGAAAACCAAAAAGAAATTCACCGATTTTTTCACCAAAAACAAGGAAAAAGAAGGAGACAATAATTAGCATAGGAATTCCGAGTGTTGAAAAAAAAGCGACTAATAAGGTCTCCCAAAATGGACGGTTTTCAATGGTGTTGTAAGCAATGTTAACCCCTTTAATCAATGCTCGAATACCTTTTAGAGAACTCCACAGGGTAATAATCATACCAAAAGACAGCAAAGTAACATTACCACTTTCCATAATAGAGTCAATGGTACCTAAGACGACACGGGCAGATTCGGCAGGTAACAAAGTTTCGATCTGATCAATAAGCATGCTTTGGTCAATCGAAGTGAGTCCAATGATACTGAGCAGAAAAATCAAAAAAGGAAAAATAGATAAAATCAAATAGTAGGAACACTCGGCAGATAAGCCACCTAAATCATCGGTTCCAATTTTTTTAAAAAGTTGCTTAAGAATAGAAACGATTTTTTGCTTCATAGAAAGCCTCCTAACCTCAAAAAATATATCTTGTTTTTTCTATAGTATAGCATAGGATACGTGGTAGATGTCTATGCAATTTATGATTTTTATGATATATTTGAGGTGAGAATATTTCATAGGAGAATATATGGTTAAAACAAAAGTGAAATTAACACAAATAGTTGCCATTGCTATTTTTTTAGCATATTTTTCAGTTATTTCTATTGGAGTGGATTTGTTTGGGAACTTATTATCACCAATAGTTACATTCATTGCTGCTACATTTGTATATCGCTACTTATACCGAACAAACAACCATCGTCTTATACGCGGGGGTCTTTTGTTAATTTCACTAGGTATTTATATTTGGGGATTTAGTGATGTTTTATGGGCAATATATGAAGAATTATTACATGTGGATCCCCTAACCGTTGACTGGATTGATTATGGATACGGTTTGACGAACGTGTGCTTCTTCGTGGCCATTGCTTTTTTTGAGATTCATGAATTAAAAAAATGGCATGGTTTCCAAGTCCTTATAGATGCACTTGCCATTTCGGCAACGGTAGCAATTGTTATATGGGTCATCTTTTTACATGAACAAATTAATGTTGATTTTATTCTAAGTGATGGAATTATGGTTGGGTTAATTCTGCTTGATATAATCGGCTTTATTTGGATTAGTCTTTGGTTCTTTTCCATCGGACAAAAGGTCGTTCCGACCTATCTTCGAATTGTACTATTAGGTATTGTTGTCTTTATTTTTTCGGATTTAGTATTTTATTATCAATATTACAATGCAATATATATAGCGAATTCATTTCTTGATGGTGCATATGTGTTTTCTTTTGTAATCATTATGTTAGGAGCTGCATTTAAAAATTCAAAAGAAGCAACGATTGTGGATTACATAGATATTCATGTAGAAGAATATTCGGATATAAATGGTATTAAAATCAAAGGAATATTTTTACTCTTTGGATCTTTTATACTTATTATTTATCAAGGATTTGTGATTGAGTATATAATGTTTCTCTTGCTAATTGTTCTACTTTTCTCAGTGTTTTCCATCTATATTCAAAGAAACATGTATCGGGAACAGCTTTTGGAGAAAGAAAAAGTAATAAATCAAGATTTAGAAGCTAGAGTCAATGCAAGAACAGTCGAGCTAAATCGGCTACTTAATGAAGATGAAGTTACAGGATTGCCAAGTCAGCGGTATTTTAAAGAAGAGTTAGAGCATGCGGTTAATTCATGTTCGCAGGAAGAAAGTATTGGAGTATTTCTCATAGAAATCAATAAATTCAAAAATTATCAAACTCTTTTTGGGTCGTCTTTAAGCGAAAAGCTTATTAAAACTGTTGGTCAAAGAATTCAAACATATCCCTTTGAAAAATATGAAGTATTAGCTGCCTACGACAATAATAATTTTGTGATTTATCGACGCGGGAACTATAGCTATCAAAACAATATTCAGATGGCGGAAACGCTATTGGATTGGTGTCGAGGTGACTATGATGTCAATGCATTTGATTTTCACGTGACATTAAATATTGGTATTGCCATGTACCCATTTGATTCAAATGATTTTGAATCACTCCTTAAACATGCAGATATTGCTATGAGTCAGTCACGACTAGGTGGAGTGAATAAAGTCATGACGTTTGAACGTCAATTGGCAGATAGGGTTTATCGCAAGCACATGCTAGAGATGTGGATGAAAAGAGGAGACTATGACCGGGAATTTAAACTTCATTATCAACCCCAGTATAATTTGAAAAAAGAAGGCTATTATGGATTTGAGGCTCTCTTGCGTTGGACAAGAGAAAATGGAGAATCCATATCACCGGGAGAGTTCATCCCTATTGCAGAAGAAACCGGATTGATTATACCCATAGGATATTGGGTTATGGAAGAAGCAATTAAACAATTAGCCGAGTGGAATCAAATATCAAAAATTGCTTACAAAATAGCCATTAATGTTTCAGTAAAACAGCTTATTGAAAAAAACTTTATTAGCGAATTCCAAACAATTGTCGAAAAATATCATGTTCATCCAAATCAGGTTGAAATTGAGATTACGGAAAGCAGACAATTAGAGAAAAACACGGAAATTATCAATGTGTTAAATAAATTACGTCGTTTTGGTGTAAAAATTGCAATTGATGATTTTGGAACTGGATATTCGTCCCTCTATTATTTAAAAAATGTGCCTATGGATCGACTTAAAATTGCAAAAGAGTTGATTGATTATGTTGCGGTCAACGAATTTGATTATACCATCATCGAATCAGTGGTTAAACTAGCACGAACGAGAAAAATAATGGTTATTGCAGAAGGTGTTGAAACGGAAAAACAAAAAGAGGTTATTCAAGAACTTGATTGTGATGAGATACAAGGTTATTATTATGCAAGACCCTTACCACATGATGAAATTTTGAAAAAATACATAGAGAAGTAGATTATAGGAGAGAATTATGGAGAGTAGATTATTGACGAAGAAACAAATGATGGAACTGATTTTATTTTTTGGACTTGTACTTGTTGCTGTATTGAATATTGAATCTGTATTGCAATTAGGTGGATACATTATTAGTGTCTTTTATCCATTCACATTAGGTGCTGCCATTGCCTTTGTTTTGCATGTACCCATGCAGTTTTTTGAAAAAAAATTATTGAGTCGATGGATTCAATCTATTAAGATTCGGCGTGTCATTAGCTTTTTTACAACGCTTATCTTATTATCAGGTGTTGTTTTTTTAGTGGTAATTATAGTAGTTCCTGAGATGACAGAAGCCGTTAATACAATAATATCTAAAGCACCTGGACAATTTAAGCGATTTCAGGAATGGGTTGAGCCTTATTACCAATATGTGCCTATCTTAGAAGAGTGGATCAACGTGAATTTAAGTGATGTTGATTGGCAAGAATTGGCTCAAAGAGGGCTGCAATTTTTATCGACTGGGGCAGGAAGTCTCTTTAATTCAACAGTAGGCATTATTTCTAATGTTGCATTAAGAATACTCAGTATATTAATCGGTCTTGTGTTTGCGATTTACGTGCTTTTTGAGCAAGAAAATCTGACACGACAAAGCAAAAAACTCGCTTATGGTTTTTTAGATGAAGCCAAGGCGGATGAATTTGTTCATGTTATGCGGGTATCGAATCAAGCATTTTCAAACTTCATTTCAGGTCAAGTCTTAGAAGCCCTCATATTAGGAGCCATGTTTTGGATTACATTGAGTATTTTTCAATTTCCATACGCTTTACTCATTGGTGTGCTAATATCTGTAACGGCTTTGATTCCAATTATCGGAGCTTTTATTGGCTGTGTTATTGGCGCCTTATTAATTCTTGTTCTTGATCCAATGCTAGCGGTATGGTTTTTACTCGTATTTATCATTTTACAACAAATTGAAGGAAATCTTATCTATCCATTTGTTGTGGGTAACAAGATCGGAATACCTTCAATGTGGGTACTTATGGCTGTAACTATTGGTGGAAGCCTGATGGGAATTACAGGAATACTTATCTTTATTCCTTTATTCTCTATTATTTATACATTATTAAAAGAAAAATCAAATAAGCGATTGAATGAGAAAAACATCAATCAAAAAAAGTGGACAGCATAAGTGAGGTTAAAATTATTGTGAAAAATGCATTGAATTATACAAAACAAATACTAGAAAAGATTATTGATATACCAAGTCCGAGTGGGTATTGTAGGAATGTATTGGACTATATAGCATCTGAAGTTAAAGCGTTAGGTTTTTCCTATGATATGACGGCAAAAGGAAATGGACTGATTTATATTCCAAAAAATGATAGCAATAATAATAAGGAAAAAGGAATTTTATTAAGTGCTCATGTAGATACATTAGGCGCAATGGTTCGTAGTATTAAAGCGGATGGTAAGATTCGTATGACGACTATAGGTGGATTTATGATGCAATCTGTTGAAGGAGAGTACTGTACAATTCATATGCGCAACCAAAAAACAGTAACAGGTACAATTCTTAGCACAAAACCTTCCGTTCATGTCTATAATGATGCCAGGTCCATAGAACGTACGGAAGAATTGATGGAAATTCGCCTAGATGCATCCGTGACTTCAAAAGAGGACGTCCAAGCCTTAGGCATTACCGTTGGAGATTATATTAGTTTTGATCCAAGATATTCAGTGTCGGAAAGTGGTTATATAAAATCCAGACACCTTGATGATAAGGCTGGCGTTGCCATACTCATGGGTTTTTTACACTATATTCATGAAAATCAAGTATCTCTATCTCGTGATGTTACGATTATGTTATCTACATATGAAGAAGTCGGGCATGGCTCCTCATATATTCCTACGTCCATTGATACATTGCTGGCTATTGATATGGGAGCGATTGGTGATGACTTAACGTGTACAGAAAAAGATGTCTCTATTTGCGTCAAAGATGGACGTGGTCCGTATGATTATGGGATGGTCAATGAACTTATAAACATAGCTCAAACAGAAAAAATATCCTATGCCCTTGATATATATCCCTATTACAGTTCAGATGCATCAGCAGCACTGACAGGTGGGCATGATATTAAGGCTGCTTTAATTGGTCCGGGCGTACATGCGTCACATACGTTGGAGAGGACACATGAAGATGCCTTACGAAATACATTGCAGTTGCTTATAGGATATTTAAAATAAAGAAGTGGAGTTTTTATGCAAAAAATAGAAGTATTAGAGGATGTTTTTGGCTTGTCATCATTTCGGGAAGGACAAGAAGATCTTATTGAGCATATTCTAGGAGGAAAGGATGTTCTTGGGATTATGCCAACAGGTGGAGGGAAATCATTATGTTATCAGTTGCCCTCTATGATATTAGAGGGGACAACCCTTGTTATATCCCCCTTAATTTCCTTGATGAAAGACCAAGTGGCATCCTTAACACAATCTGGAATCCGTGCAGCATATATCAACAGTTCATTATCTTATCAAGAATATGATCATATTCTTGAATTGGCCCAAGAAGGCTATTATAAATTAATTTATGTCGCACCAGAGCGCCTTCTCAATGAACGGTTTATTGATGTGGCCAATCAAATGAATATTACCATGATTACGGTTGATGAAGCCCATTGTGTTTCTCAATGGGGACATAATTTCCGTCCTAGTTATCTAAGAGTTCCTGAGTTTGTAAAACGCTTAGACACACGTCCCATTATCTCAGCGTTTACAGCGACCGCTACCAAACAGGTCAAAGAAGATATTATAGAGAAACTCGAACTCACGTCTCCATATTTGAAAGTCACGGGCTTTAATCGGAAAAACTTATATTTTCACGTCGAGCAGCCCAAGGATAAATTTAAGGCGACCTTAGATTATGTGACGATTAACTTAGATAAATCCGGTGTAATCTATTGCTCGACGCGAAAAAATGTTGAAGATGTCAATGAACGCCTGCAAGCGGAAGGGATTCGCTCAACTAGGTATCATGCCGGACTCTCAGAATCTGAACGCCATAAGAATCAAGATGATTTCATATATGATCGAAGCCCTGTAATCATCGCGACCAATGCATTTGGTATGGGTATTGATAAATCCAATGTAGCATATGTGATTCATTATAATATGCCAAAAAACTTAGAGAGCTACTATCAGGAAGCAGGAAGAGCCGGACGAGATGGAGAACCGGCAGAGTGTCTGCTTTTTTACAGTGGGCAAGATGTTCGGACCAACCAATTTATTATTGAAAAATCTGAAGTTCCGT
>CAZLXW010000020.1:0-57855 GCA_964563505.1 uncultured Eubacteriales bacterium | reverse complement strand
ATTGATTAAACTCATAATTACCTTTAAAGGATAATCGCTGGGAATAATCTCCTTGTATGACGGTATGCAAACCATCACTTAATGCATTTAAGGGTTTTATTAACTTCTTTGTAGTTAGACGACTAAGGAGTAATAACATGATAATAATCAGCACCATAAAAGTAGTCAGTAAAATCAGAATATTTCTATTTAATTCTTGTTGAATCACTGAGTTTTCATTTCTCGAATTATTCATTTCAAGCTTAAAAATACCATTGCTTACTTTAGGACGAATATGAAGCAATGTGTAATTTTCTCCATCTAGTCCCTGAAAAAGGTTATACTCATATACATAATCACTCTTAATAGATAACTCATCCACATTATTGGCTATATCGTTTAATTCCGACTGAGAATAACTTTCTTTATTTCTGTTTGGTCTTCCTTGCCGATATATGACTTGATTATCCTTGAGAATCTCTATCCAAGTTCCTTCTTCAATGTCCATGGTCTCTAACACTTTTCCATCAAAGCGAACATCTGTAAAACGGTTATTTAGTGCATTGATTTCATCCGGATACTTGGACAATGTATTCATGGTAATCAAAATAAGGGCACCTATGAATAGACCGGTGATAATAACTGCAGATATTAAGAAAAGCAATAATTGACCCATCAAATCCCAATAAAGTTTCTTCTTTATTCGCATTCACTACCCCTTTCAATCTTATACCCTAATCCTCGAACAGTAATAAGATATTGGGGACATTTCGGATTATCTTCAATCTTGTCACGCAAGTTACTAATATGTACACGTATTGCATTTTCATCATCATAATAGTAGTCTTCCCATACATGTTCAAAAATTTGTTTTTTCGTATAAACACGCCCAATATTATTCAGCAAAAAAACGAGTATTTTGTACTCTGTTGATGTTAGTTGCAGCTGTTCATTTTTCTTGTACACCGTATAGCACTCCAGATTAACTAACAAATCTCCGATTTGGATTTCTTTGTCAGTTCTTTACTTCCATTTCCAAGGTCATAAAACCTTCTTAATTGGGCATCGACCCGGGCATTAAGTTCAAGCGGGTTAAAGGGTTTGGTCATATAATCATCCGCTCCAATATTTAAGCCGAAAATTTTATCCGAAAATTCATCTCTCGCAGATAAGATAATGAGTGGCATATTATACGTTTTTCTGATCTCTTTGACTAATTGGAATCCATTCAAACCAGGCATCATGATATCTAGAATGGCAAGATGAATATCTTCTTTTTCTATAATGTCCATGGCCATTTTTCCATCATATGCCTTATAAATCTGAGTATCATTTTGGGTTAAATACAACTCAACTAATTCTACAATCTCTTTTTCATCATCTGCTACAAGAATATTGATCATTCGATTATCACCTCTATTAATATAATAATTCTTTTTTATTGAAATGTAAAATAGAAAGAAGCGAAAATACAATGATATATATACTTCCATTCAAGATAAGCTGAATGAATGCTTCTTTTTCCATATCTAATATATATACAAAATTCGCTGTAATCAAGAACGCTTTGAATGAATCCGGAATAATTACAGAAAGTAGGCCTACAATAATGAAAAAAACAAAACCAAGGCTTATTGAAACGCCTATTTTACTCATAAACTGATTCATGAAAATAAGAACACATGCGAATCCATATGCAACTAACCATCCAATCAAATATGCACCAAAAAGCTCTAAAAAAGAATAACTCGACGGCGCCCAATCAAAGGCAAAATATCCAATGATCATATTCGTTACAAATGCCGTCATAACTAAGATGAGGCAAACCGAGCCGGTAACAAATAATTTGCTTAGCATAAGTTGTGTTCGACTAAGTGCCATTAAAGAATATTTTAATATCCCCCGTCCGTATTCTTCGGTCATGATATTTGCCATAATAATTATAATCATAATTAATAAGGGGCCACCACCTAATAGATTTGATAGAGAGATTAATATATATCGTTGTGCATGGGGATAAATTTCTGATAGATCGCTAACTTGTTGAGGTTCCACATATTTCAATAGCTTTGTCATGAAAAACTCCATACCACTAAGTATAGCCACTAATCCTACACAAATATATATCATCTTACCTGCTAATAGTTTAATCACTTCGCTTTTTACACCTTTAAACATAATGTCTCCCCTCCTTTGTCATGGATATAAAATAATCCTCTAAGGATATTCCTTGTTCTTTGTACTTTTTTATTTCTTCTTTTGTCATCTCACGTATTAATTGACCGTTATGTATGATACCGATACGATTACACATCTGTTCAGCTTCTGTTAGTAAATGTGTTGAGACGATAAAGGTTTTGTGATATTTTTTTGTTAGTTTGATGATCAACTCTCGAATTGCTTTCATTCCATAAGGGTCGAGTCCATTTGTTGGTTCATCTAAAACAATAATGTCCGGATCATTAAGAAAACTTCTAGCTATACCTAATCTCTGCTTCATCCCAAGCGAATATTGTCCGACCTTTTTATGGGCCGCTTCTTGAAGTTCCACAATATCAAGCACTTTATCAATACGTTCGTTTGCTTGAGTTCCATATAATGCTGCAAATACTTCTAAGTTTTTACGACCGGTAAGGTGTTCATAAAAAGATGTATTATCAATCATCGCTCCAATTTTTAATGCATCTTCATCTTTTTTGATAATATCACCTGCTGTTGGATGAATGAATCCTAAAATCATTTTTAATGTCGTTGTTTTTCCTGCGCCATTAGGCCCAAGAACACCATAGATATCCCCTTCATGAATATCAATGTTGAGTTCACTAACGACGTCATGGTGGTTATATTGTTTGGTTAAGCCGACTGTACGCATAATAGAATTATTCTTCATTCAAGAACCAACTCCTTAATCGATTGCCTAATCCTCTTTTTGTTTTATTTTTGTTATCCCGTTTCCCATCTGCTTGATGCATAAAATGATGTACATCTAAACGTTCTGATTTGCAATAACTTTCTACTTGATAATTATTTTTCATGATTTCTCTTCTCCTTTGGTGTTATTACCAATTGTAATGCTCTGTTCTATAATCAGTATAGAAGTCGATTGTTTAATAAACATTTAACAAACCTTAAGGTTTTATTAAGAAATACAAAACTATGAATGTTCGTTCATGTTTAAGGTCTACATCATGCATTTTGGGTAGCTTAATTCCTATTTCAGCTAATTGCTGATAATCTTTTATTTCAGACTCTATTTTGTTTCCAAAGTTATAATAATCACATTTTCCTTTTCCTAATAGTTTGACTACTTTATATTTTTTTCATTTACTGTCGCAATTTTTATGATCATTTGATTTCTCCTTGCTTACTCAATACTTAGACGTTTCTTTAATCAAACCTTAAATTTAGATATACTTTCTTGCATATCTTCTGCTAGTTTTGATAATTCTTCACTGGCTTCAGATATTTGTACAATGGATGCCGTTTGCTCTTCAACAGAAGCAGAAGCTTCTTCTGTGCTCGCCGCATTTTCTTCTGATATTGCAGATAAATTCTCAATAACATTTATGATTTCAGTTTTCTTATCTACCATTCTTGCAGTAGATTCATTAAGTTCTTGAGCAACATTTTTCACTTGTTCGATTGCTTCAGAAATTCCTTCAAACTTATGGTGTGTATTACCTAGACTGAGCATTTGTGCTTCCACTATTTTCCCCGCTTTATTCATTGTGGTAACACCCTTTTCGGTCATTTTACTTAAGTTAGCAATGGTATTTGATATTTCTCCTGCAAACTGATTAGTTTCTACGGCTAATTTCCTGATTTCTTCAGCGACGACAGCAAAGCCTTTTCCCGCTTCACCCGCGCGTGCAGCTTCGATGGATGCGTTTAATGCTAATAAATTTGTTTGTTCGGCAATACCTTTAATCATGTCACTGGCGGATTCAATTTTATCCGCATTTTCATTTGTATTCATGATAATGTCTTGAACTTCTTTTGCTGCATGATTATTTTCAGATGTTTTTTCTTCCAGATCTTTTAATACGGCAAAGCCTTCTTCTTTTAATCGATTGACTTCTATTGCGGAAGTATTCAATATTTTGACAAGTTCAATCTCCGAAGCAATAATCTCACCCAAGACATTGATTTGGAGAGCGCCATCGGTGGTTTCTCTTGCTTGATCTGTTGCGCCACTGGCAATTTCTTCGATCGTTTTGGCGACTTCTTCTGAGGATAAAGAAACTTGTCCACTCGTAGCCGTTAGTTCCTCTGATGATAATGAAACCTGCTGCGATGCATGGGATACTTGTTTAATGATATCAATGAAATTATACTGCATTCTTGCCAGTGCATTCGTAATGATTCCAATTTCATCTTTTCTTTTCATGTACTTAATGGCTTCACTGTTCTCATCAAAGCTTAGATCATACTTTGATAATTTTTCAATAATCTTTGAGAGTAATATTATCGGTTTTGAAATCGATTTTCCAATAAAAAACGAAATAATAATGACAATTAATATACTAATGCTACTAAAAAATATCATTATTTTCTGTGTTGCTTCCAATTGAAAAAACATTTCACTGATTACAGGATGAGCCGAAAGTATCCAGCCATTTGATAACCGGTAGTATACCCATAATTTATCTTCACCATCAAACTCATATTCAATAATGTCTGTCTGTTTTTCATTATTCTGAATTTGCTCAGCTATTTCTGCGAGTTCTCCATTCTTATAAGTTCTTAGGTTTTGAACTGATTCATCCGGATGATAGAGTATATTAAAATTCTTATCCATTAATGTCATAAATCCTGACTCATAGATTTTAATAGTTGCAATTTCTTTTTTTAAATCATCGAAATAAAAGTCAGCACCAACCGTTGCGATTTTTTCACCTTCTAGTTCTAATGCTTCACTATAACTGATTATGTTTTGGTCCCATTCTTCCCAATAGTAAGGCATTGTCCACCAACTACCCATTTTTATTGCATTAGCATACCATGGGTCATTAATATATCCCGCCCCTCTTGCATCATACTCAGCATTTCTAGTGTACATTCCTTCATTGTCAATATTAAAGGATAAAGTATGTCCACCGCCAACGTATTTGCTATCAAAAACTACCCACCCGCTAGGACTGTTGAAATTTTCAATTGTTTTTAGAAAAGTATCTTCAATATCCTTTTCATATGCATCCATCAGGTTTCTATCATTTTTCACATTTTCATAATCCATTGTAGTTATTACAAGTGTTTTTAAATTCTGAGTAAGTAATTGTACATTTTTAAGCTTATCCTCAATTTCAACTGCTTCTGATTCTGTTAAAGCAAATATTTTTTCTTCAGAATTATCTCTTAAACTCATTTTAAAATTAGTAAAAATAGCAAAACTTGATACACTAATAATAATAATAACAAGTACTACAACTGGTAAAATAATTCTCATTGAAATTTTTTTCATACGATTCACCTTTCATGTTTTTTGATTTATATTGAATAGACTTGATTTTTACCATTATTTTTAGCTTTATATAAATATTTGTCAGCCAACCTAAATAAGGCTTCTTTTGAACTACACGCTTTGCAGCTTGCAAAGCCAATACTCACCGTGACATTGGTTCCTTTTATTTCACAAAAATTATAGTCTTCAAGCTCTTGACGAATCTTTTCCAAAATTTCAAAGCACTGCTTTTTATTATTTTCAATAAAGATTATTGCAAATTCTTCACCACCATAGCGAGCAGCAAAGCCATGAGAATCCATGCTATCTAAAATAATATCAGCCATTCTCTTGATAACCACATCCCCCTTACTATGACCGTACACGTCATTAATTTGTTTGAAATTGTCTAAATCTAATAAAGCTAAATGTAACTCAAATGGTTGTTTTTGAAATTGAAGAAATAATTCTTCTAAATAGTTATGAAAGGTTTTATGATTGTAAAGATTTGTAGGCAAATCCATTTTTGACAACTTTTCCATGAAAATATTCTTGTAAAAAAGATCTTGCTCATTTGAAATGGATACTTGTAAATCTTCATAAATATCTTTATATCGTCTGGTAAGTTCAAAACTCAAATAACTTGCACTTGAAAGAATAAAAACAAATGTTATACTTTCTGAAAAATCATATCTCATTGCAGAATGTAGACTGTTCAACGCCAAAAAACATACGGTCGACATGGCACAAGAAAAGATTATTTTTTTATAACCTATCATAAAAACTGCAATAAAAACAGGCACATAAAAAAGCGGTAACACAACATAATTCACACTCATATGCACAATATTTAAGACCACTATTATAGCAATACTACTTAGAATAATGATGTAATCATTCATCCGATAATTATATTGATTTAAAAATTCTAGGATTAACATAATTATGATTTCAAAACCTAAAGGTACACCCATGCGATAAAATAAATAATCTTGCAATGTTAAATCCGTAAAAAGATAATTGATTATTGGCAGAATAAAAGAAACAAAAACACCCACCCAGAGGAAGTTTAACAGTTTTCTGTTCCAGTATGTTGGTTTATGATACATCTATTCACCACCTCTCGACTATTATTAAATAGTTTCTTCTAGTTCTTCTATTGTTCTTGCAGGTACCGGCTTTCCATAATAATATCCTTGCAAGTAATCGCAATGCATATGTTTTAGCAGATTCGCTTGTTCTGAATCTTCAACACCCTCTGCAATCACTTTCAAATCAAAGCTATGGGATAAATCGATGATTGATTTTACTAAAAATTGATCTTTTTCATTTTTTTCGATAAGATCAATAAAACATTTATCTAATTTCACCTTCGTTATTGGAAGGGATTTTAAATAGTTTAATGATGAATAGCCTGTTCCGAAATCATCTAAAGAAATCTTGAACCCTCTATCTCCGAGTTCTTCGAGTATTCTACACGAGCGTTCTATATCTTTTAGCATGGATGTCTCTGTCATTTCAAGTTCAATGTTATTTGAACACACTCCATATTTTATTAACATTTCATCTAAATACTTTACTAAATTGCTTTCAATCAACCCACGTGAGGATAAGTTGATTGACACCCAAAAAGGCATCTCTCGTTTTGCACTCCATATTTTTACCTGCTTAAAGACTTCTTCAATAATCCATTTTTCCAACATAAACATAAGGCCTGTTTCTTCTGCAATGGGGATGAATGTCTCCGGAGATATAAACCCTTTATCTGACTGTTTCCAACGTATTAGCGCTTCGAATCCGGATAAATGTTCTGTGTTTGCTCCTACTATAGGTTGATAATACATAGCAAATTCTTTCTTTTTCATGCCTGTTTTTATCTGATTAACTAATTCAACATAGTTAAACACTTTTAATTCCATATGTTCTTGATAAAACTCAAATCGATCTTTACCCTTCTTTTTTGCACAATATAGGGCTACGTCGGCATTTTTTAACAAGTCATAAAATTTTTCTCCGTGCTTTTTATATATTGACACACCTATACTCACAGAAACTCTTATGTCATGATATTCGATAAAATTTGATACACGTATTTCTTGAGATAACTTTTCCACCTCATCACGTAACTCTAATAAATCTCCGGTATACTTATAAATGATGATAAACTCATCTGCACTCACTCGAGAAACTAGGTGGTCCGGATATCTTTCAGTTAAAAATTCAGAGAATTTTTTAATGATTTTATTGCCTTCATTATATCCTAAGATACTATTTACATATCCAAAATTGTCAATGTCCATAAAAAAGAAAGCCAGATCTGTTTTTGTATTGATTGATTGACTTCTTATAAGATTATTGAAATCTTTGAATAGTTTTTCTTTATTTGATAGTTTTGTTAAGGAGTCATAATAAGCGACATTATATAATTTTTTTTCAATCATTAATTTTTCAGTAATGTCGGAGTGTGTCCCGATGAGTTTGATTATCTTTCCCTGCGTATTTTTTATTACTTTTCCCTTGCTCAATACCCACCGATATTCTCCATTTTTTGTTTGAATTCTATAGACATTTTCATACGCATTCACTTTTCCTTCTAGAACTTTATTCAAATTTTCTACCGCTTTATCACGATCTTCCGGATGAACGATCTTTTTCCAATGATGAATCGTGAATTTTTTATTCTTAAAATCTAGGTTGTAGGATTCGAGTGCATTTGTTGATATCCGATAACAATCACGAATTACATCCCAATCCCATAGTCCTTGCTTGGTATCTTCTAAAAAGGATTGATAATCTTTACAAAGTTTTCTTAATTTTTCATTTTCTCTTTGCAATTTTTTTATTTGATTGTTTACGCTTTTTTCATCTATGCGTTTACTCAACTTCATCTTCAACACCTATCTAATCTTATATTTTAAACTGCTCAACCAATTTCTTAAGTTCTTACGAATAGCTAGACCAAGCCCACCTGTTACGAGGAAGATAACGATTGTAAAAATCAAAATTAATCGTGTCTTTATATTTTTCATAGGTATCCTCTTTTCTAGTATTTAAATGTTGCTATATGATGATTCATTTTTTCTGCTAATTTGGCCAATCCTTCACTCGCACTCGCTATTTGTTCCATTGATGCTGTTTGTTCTTCAACAGAAGCTGACGTTTCTTCAGTTCCTGCAGCATTCTCTTCGGCTATAGAGGATAGATTTTCAACAATTCGAATAATGGTATTCTTTTTATCTTCCATTTCTTTTGATGACGTATCTAGGGTTATTAGCATTGTTTTCATACCTTCCACTGCCTTCGCTATTTGTTTGTACTTTTCATCTGTTGTATTTACACTTTGCGTTTGATCCGCAACTATTTTCCCGGCTTCCTGCATTTTTATAACACCTGTTTGTGTTTTTGAACTTAGTGCCTCAATAACTTTTATGATTTTCTCTGCAAAGGCATCCGATTGTTCAGCGAGTTGTCTTATTTCATTCGCCACCACAGCAAATCCTCTACCACTTTCTCCTGCCCTAGCCGCTTCAATTGCTGCATTCAATGCCAACAAATTAGTTTGATCCGCAATATTTTTTATCATTTGACTAGCACTCTGAATTTTTTTTGCTTCGTCATTTGTAGTCGTCACTATTTCTAAAATTTCTTCTACAATTTTATTGTTTTCTTTGCTCTTTTCTATAAGTTGATGAACCGCCTGCATACCCTCATCTTTACATTGGTTTACCCATTGTGTTGACTGACTCAACTCATGTATATGATTTTTTTCTTTTGTAATAAGTTGGCTCATCGTTTCTATTTCTCGAACAACATTCTCCGTATCTTTCGCTTGTTCACTTGCTCCATTTGCTATTTCTTCGATTGTTTGTGCAATCTCACCCGTAGAAACGGAGGACTGATGGCTCGTCGCTGTAAGTTCTTGAGATGACGATGCAACTTGTTGTGAAGAAACCGAAATGTTCTGTATTAACTCTGTAAAATTCTGTTGCATCTTAAACAAGGCCTTAGTTATCATGCCTATTTCATCTTTTCTTTTAACATATCCTTTTAATATCTGTTTTTCTTGATTTAATGCTAAATCATAGCAAGATAGTTTTTCGATAATTTTTGATAGTTCAATAATCGGCTTTGCGATTTTTTTTGAAGTCATAATGGAAATTAAAACAATTACCACAATTCCTAAAAGCAATATAAGCATATATTCATATATTAATGTTTTTAATGGTTGAAACGCCAAATCTTTATCCATTACAATTCCAAACTTCCATTGCGTCGAAGGCACTTCACTATATACCATGATTTTTTTAATATTCTTATCTGTATATTCTTCAAATCCTTCTTCTACATCAACAATTTTCTCATACATCGTCGCAAATTTTTCGCTATCTTTTAAGTTTGTATAAACTAATTCTTCATCCGGATGCGCTAACATTGTACCATCCTCAGCAAACAAAAAAGCATATCCATTGTTTGCAAACTTTGTATTTATAATTAACTCTGTTAATGTTTCTAAGTAAATATCTGTTGAAACTGCTCCTAAAAAAGTTCCATCATTGCCATTTATAGGAGCTACGGCTGATACGGATATTTTTTCTGAATTTAGATCTAGATAAGCTTCTGTAAAAATAGGTTGATTATACTCTTTGACTTTTTGGTACCAAGGTCTTTGTGTTGGATTATAATCGTCCGGTGGCAACCACCCACTCCCTGATATAAATGTTTTGTCCTCCATCGCCATATAATAATGAATCAGTCCTTCATCATATCCTGTAGCTTGAAGAAACGAATTATTTGTTGGATCATTCATTACTTTTTCTAGTATGTTTTCATCTTCAACGAGATTTGCCACTGTTGTTACTGCCATTAATTTTTTATCTAACCATTCGTCTATGTCTCGACTAATTCGTTCTGCTTCTCCTTTAAGATATGTATTTACGCTATTTTGCATAATCGTTTTAGCGTTAAAATATCCGACCAAAGAACTTGCTGTAAATATGACTAGAAATAAACTGATAAAAATTACTGATAATTTCGTTTTCATTTTCATTTTAATTGCCTCTTTTCTATAAACTGCAGATTTTATTACTGTTTAAAATGATGTATAATTCATTTTTAACGATTCCTATGCCTTCAACAAAGGCATTATCCATAGATTTCATGATTTTATTTGGTTCTTGAATGTCACTGTTATTAATATCAATAACCTGAGACGCTTCATCAACAAGAAAAGATAATAAACTTACATCTGCATTAATAACAAGAAGACGTTTAGACGCTTGTTCTTCTCTAATATTCAATCGTTTTTTCAAGTTTATGACCGGTATGACTTCGCCACGTATATTGGCTACACCTTCTATATAGTCCGGACTCTCGGGTATAGGTTGTATTTCCATAGTTTCTGTTATCTCTCTTACAAAATCAATTTCCATGCAACATTTAATTTTGTTTAACAAAAAAACGACATATCTTTTTTTTCCATTGTCCTTCATTAAGCTCTGTTCCTTTCGTTATAACATAAATTCGGTTGCCAAAATCAGCAACCGAATTTATGTTATAACGATATTCATTTAATGTCATCACCCTAATGGGTAATCCTTTGGGGTAATCCTTTGGGGTAATATTATGTTCGTTTAGAATAAAACGCATACAGAACAATCGAAGTTGCTACTAACATCATCAAAAGTAGACTCACAGCACCTGAAACTTCTGTTAAAATCGTAATCAAAACAGAGAGCATAATCGTATAAAAGAATTTAGGCAAATGCCATATAATTCCTATAATTACACTTGCTTTGAATAGATTGTATTTTTCCAGCAATTTTGGAAGGACATAGCCTCGCCAACCTAGTTCTTCTCCTAAAGGTCCTTGGAAAATAATAAAATAGAATTAAACTCTAAGTCCATAATAATGGAGCCAAGAAAATATGCTGAAGTTAAAATAAATGGCATTAAAAGTAGTGAGAAAAAATACCAGAATCGAAGGCATAAAATCACCAATTTTTATTAACACCTCTTCTTGCATTAATAAGTCAACGCCATATACTTTTAGTAATGCCGGCATCCAGAGTAACCATGATAGGATATAGGTTATTCCTACAAAAATCCCTATTTCAACAAACAATGAACCTTTTTTCATGGTTATCTCCTTTGCTCTTTTAAATATTTGATCCATGATTATAAATTTTTATCCACAACAAGCCCTTTTAAGTCCTCTGTCATTAATTGCATATCATCTATAATCTTTCCAATAGAGACTTGAACTTGATCTACATCTAAAACTGCATCCTGGATATTCCCTTGTATATTTTTGCGCTTGACAGATGCTGATCCCCCCAAATCTTCCAGCTCAATTTCTTCATCCTCTTCTTTAGCTTCTCTTGCTTGCTCAATCTTTTCTTGATTTTCTTTTTTCTCTTCTTCAATCTTTTCAATGCCTTCGTTAATCAACATTCCTTTGATATTTTTTTCTGTTAATGCAATAATTTTATCAGCTGCTTCTTTTGCATCAACCATGGGATGTGTTTTTAATCGTTGTTGCTTAATCGAATCAACTGTTCTGTAACTATTCTCAATAGCTCTTTGAGTTTCGTTCAGCTGTTTACTATAAAACTCTCTAGCTTCTTGATTTTCCATTGATGCTTTTTGAAAGTCTGTCAGACCTTCCATATTCAAGGTCTCTAACTGCTTCAGTTCATCTTCGGAAAAGAAGGGTTTCATGTCCTCTTCATCAAATCCATATTTCTTATAAATACGCTGCTTATTAAGAAGCATTAAATCTTCATACTCTTTATCCCCAGGACGAATGCCACTTTCTTCTAGAAGTTTGGCCTGTCGTGCATCAACATCTTTAATATTCGCCGTCAACTCAGAAGTTTGAGCTTTTAACTTTTCGATTTTATCCTTGTGAGAAAGAATATGGTTGTCAATTTTTTGGTCTGCAGCAAAAATATCCTTAATGACTTGAAGTGCCTGATTGCGTCCAAGCTCACGCCGTTCATCAATCAGTCCATTCTTCATCATTGTATTTCCGGCATAAAAAACCGAATCTTCTTGTTCTGTTTTTTTATTCACTCGATTGAATAAGCCTTCATTTGAGTGACCTGATGCATCAATTCTCATATCATCATCCTCCAATTCTAATATATTAACGTTTATGATATGAATTATATCGGTATATTTTGAAATTATCTGAATATTTTATTGACGCTTTGTCTCAATATTTAAATTTTGAAATACTAAGATGCATTTCTTCTGCTAGTTTTACGAGTTCTTCACTCGCATATGTGATTTGTTCCATTGCAGCCGTTTGTTCTTCCACCGATGCTGATGTTTCTTCGGTTCCCGCAGCATTTTCTTCGGATATGGATGATAAATTTTCAATGATGCTAATCATGTTATTTTTTTTGTTTTCCATCTCATCTGAAGATACATCTATCTCTTCGAGTATCTTTTTCATCTTATCAATCGCATCCGCAATTTGCATAAACTTCTCGTTGGTTATTTCAACATTTTGAGATTGCTCTTCAACGATTTTACCGGCTTCTTGCATGCGTTCAACACCTTTTTGTGTTTTGGCACTTAATTCTTTTATAACAAAAACAATTTGCTCTGCAAACGCATAGCTATCTATGTTTTTTCCTATAAATTCTGTATCTGTATGACTAATAAAGTTACCGTCCAAATCTAATATCGCCACACTTACATTCGCATCACTAGTTGCTCTATTCCAATTTGCACAACACCTTTTTGGTCTTGTCTGGCCACTCCAATATATTGAAATAAAACTTGGTCTGCTCCTCTTGGCGTAGGTTCTTGAACAAGTTGGAAATTCTTATCTTCTAATCCTTTTAAAAAAACTTTTGATTGCTCTGAGTCTGCATAGTCATAGCCAATCAATTCCATTTTATTGCTCCAGACTAATACACCTTTATCATCCACTACATGAATCTCATCAAATCCCAAATACGTTGTTACTATTTTCAGCTCAAGGTTTAGGGCATCCGCTTCAATATTTCGAATTTTATTTTCAATCATCTTTGCAGTCATAATTAAATTCTTATTCAATGCTTCAATGGTTATTTCTAAATTCGACTCTCGGTCTTCGATCATTTTTTTGACTTGTTCCACTTTAGCATTTGTTGCTTGTTCCATACTTTGATTCTGAATCACATTATTAGTATAATACGCTATAAATCCCATCGTTAAAATAGAAAAAAGTAAAAGCAAAATAAGTAAAGAAACGATTTTGATTTTAATACTTTGTGTTTTCATTTGAATTTCCTTTCGTAATAACATAGAGTCGGTTGCTAATATTAGCAACCGACTCTATGTTATTACCATATTCAATAAAAGTCATCACCCTAAAGTATAATCCTTTGGGGTAATTTAACCGAGTTTCTTGATCTGTCCCACAGCTTGTATTGCCTGCGCCCTGTTTTCAACTTCGAGTTTTTGATAAATATTTTGTATATGCTTCTTGACCGTATTAATCGAAACGCACATTTTTTCCATAATCTCACGATTTGAGCAACCCATACAGAGATATTTAAGCACTTCATTTTCTCTAGATGTCAATAGAGATATGTTATCCTTTTCCGAAATTGTCTTAGATGTAATTGTTTGTTGCCCATAACCATTTAATATTTGATAGCAATATTGGCTCAAAACATTTGCTTCTTTATCCTTACTATTAAACTTAATAATTGCAAAAATCTCGGCAATGGGTTGTCCATAGTTCAAAAAAGTGTTACAAATAGATTTTCCGTAGGATAATTTTATCGCTTCTTTTAATGTCGAAATAGCGTTCTCTTTTTTCCCTTCGTTTTTATACGCAAGTGTTTTTAATAATAAAATATTAAGCAGACTTATTAATCGCTTAGATTTCCCCGCTTCATAAGCAAGTTTTTCTAGGAGTTTTAGTGCTTCTGTATTTTTACCTTGATGAATCCAATAATCTGCTATGGCAATGTGTCCTGATTCATTTTGAAAATTCAAGACATTTTCTACATGAATTCCAAAAATACTAAACAAGCGGTTAATCTGTTCCTCTTGATCTAGCTGTATTAACATTCGAACAATGTCCGATATCCGTCTACATAATATGAGTTTTAAGCGTTTATTAACTGCCATAGAGCATGCTTCGTCAATGAGTTCAAGACATCGTTTATTGTCACCTTTAGTAAACATGATTTTAGAATATACGAATTTTCCCTGCATGATAAAATTGGTATCGCTTCGAAGCGAACTAATCTCTAAGCTCTTAATCAAATCATTTAGCGACGAATTAACCCTATTCTTTTCTAGTTTTATAGTTGCCATTCCTAAATATAACATATTCACTACATTCGTCTTGATTTTAGGATATTTTTTCAAAAGATGAATACCTTCACTATATAATCTTAAAGCTTTTTCCAGCTTTCCTAAATGGAAATTTGTAAAGGCTAAGTCATTAATTGATGCAATTAGTAGATGAATATTTAGACCTTTTTTTGCTTTTTCCAAGGATACATTAAAACACTCTAGAGCTTTATCCATATCACCCATTAATCGATAATTATTTCCTTGAAAAAATTCTGTCAATCCATTCATGATTTGGATTTTAATTTTATTCATATCTATCTGACTGATAATACGCATTGATTTTTCTATTAAACCTTTATTGTGTGCACAAATGGCACGTATGCAAAGAACTTCATTTTGATAGTCATCAAAAATATCTGTATCTAAATGAATTTTATTTAATTTTAAACAGGTTTCATAATCATCAAAATCTCCGCATATAATTTGTGCCAGTGAATACATTAATGCAAGATAGACAGACTCTGTTACAGAACCTTCCGGTAATTGATCAATTGTTCTGACAACTACTTGCAAGGATCCTTCTTGCAAAATGGTTTCCATATTTTTCTCCAGCAAATCAAGCGTTCGACTGACATTACCAGCTTTTAATGCATAATTTATCGCGTCATGAATTTTCTCTTTGTTTTCACACCATACACTTGTTTTCATATATAGTAGATTTCGCGAATTCGGATATTGTTCATCAAATTGTGCATTGAGAAATTCCGAAAAAACAGGGCAATATCTATAGCCACTCTTTCCATTTTCATAATAATACGTCAGCAACTGATGTTTGTTAATACTCTGAAGGATGTCTTTTACATCCGGTATTTCGAGAATATCCATACACATTTGGGGACTAAATGTATCAAGCGCTGAGGTCTTCACCAAGAAATCTTTTTCCTCATCTGTAAAAGCATTCATGATTTCCTTGTCAAAATATTCAAATAGTGCATTGTTTTCGTCCGATAAAGTTTTTATTCCACATGTATCCTCGCGAATTTTTTCTGCCATAAGAGCAATGAGCCCTATCCATCCTTCTGTTTTCTCATTTATTTCCAGAATATCTTGCATTGATACATCAGCATCTATATATTGGCTGAAATAGCTTGCTATTTCCTCCTCAGAAAATTTAAGTTCTTCACTTTGAATCAGCATTGTCTCACAGGATAGATTGATTCGAGGTGTATAGAATTCAGGAATTGTCCTGGATATTACGACGACATGAATATTTTTACTTAAGTGTTCAATTAAAAAATCGAACTGCTCTTGAATCTCTGCATTCTTTATATGGTGAAAATCATCTAAAATAACGAAAAATTCCAAAGCAAAATCCACGGTTTGATTTATAAACAAAACTAAGATATCATTGATACTCCAATAATTATTTAAAAGCAATAAGGAAAGTAAGTTCGATGCAAGCCCAGAATGCACTTTTTCGATTGCCAAGAAAAAATATGTCCAAAATTTTACCGGCTCGTTTTCACCTTCTGATAGTGACACCCATACATAATCTCCTAATATGTGCTTATTATCTAACCATGAACATATTGCCGTTGTTTTCCCATAGCCAGCTGGCGCTATAATTAGGGTTAATTTTATGTCGATTATACAATTCAATTTTTCTTGTAAACGTTCTCTTTGTATAATCATGTTATGCGTTCTTGGCTTTGATAATTTAGTAAGAATAATCCGTTCCATTTTGAACTTCCTTCCTTTGATCAGGTGTAGCCGAATAATTTGTCGCCTCTAATATCCAACCAATAATGACGCGTCCGATAGCCGCACCTAAAAACCAAGCTATATTCATATAACTATGTATCCGTCCTCTATGCGTTGATGGAACGCGTCGTGATATAAAGGGTGCTGAGCCCAACATATTGGCAATTTCTCCAATCGTAAATATAAACATCATCACAAAGAATATACTATATGTTGGTTGATTACAAATAATAATGAAGCTAAGTCCAATACATAATTGACCAACAAAAATCTTAGGAATCTCTCTAAATCGTTGACTAATAAAGGTGATAATCGGTGTAAAGAAAATGACGACAAAAGCATTAAAACTTGACAAAAAGCCAAAATACTTGGAACCTAAATCATCACCAAAAAGGTCTGTCATGTACATGGGTAGGGTATAGGTCCACTGATTGTATACAAATGCTCCCATCTAACACAAATGCAAGACTCAGATGATTTGCAAAAAGCAATCCACCAATTGCCGCCCCAAACATATATCCCAGATTATGCCCTAAATACATTAATGAATATACTTTTTCACGGTCCTTTGGCTTGACGACGTCGATAACTAGAGCATCAAATGCAGGACCTTCGATATTTGCAAACAATCCTGCTATGATGAAGAAAATGACCATCCATATTCCAGGCTCAACAAAGGCACAAAGTATGAAAAAGAATACGGAGATACAATCAAAAGTAATAATCAATCTCTTTCGATTAAATCGATCAGCTAATTTTCCCCCAAGAATATTTGCCGGCAAAAACAAAAAACCAACGATTAAGAAAATATAGGATATCATTGTTGGTGTATAGCCCATTTTATCTTTTAATATTAATGTCAAAAGCGGCCAAATAAATGCCCCCATATTTGTAATCATGCGTCCTAGAAAGAGAACATATGCAAACTTTGATAATCCTTTGTATTGAGAAAATATTGCACTTATTCTTTTCATCTTTTTTCCTTTTATTCTATTGCTTTACTTTTAATTTAATAACCCGCTCTGGTTTTATCACATTGAACTAAGTATAAATGATTATTGTTTAGTAATTATTTAACAAACCTTTAGATTTCATTAAGATTGTTAATACATTCATTTTTATCGTTCTTCCAAATCAATACTATTTGACAAGAGCTGCTGCATCATTCGGCGTCCCATTTTCAATTCTTCATCGTCAATATTTTTAAATGTATTTTTCATAAATTCCATACCTTTTGGGCTTGTTTTATGCCAAAATTCTTGACTATATGGCGTTAAAGTTAGACGTATAGCTCTTCCGTCTTTCTTGTCTTTTTCCAAATACATAAGATTTTTATTCTCTAACTTTAAAGCAATCTGCTTTACGTTTTGATATGATGTTCCCATAATCTGTGCAGCTTCTTTCAACGTTGGTGGTTCATCAAAAAAACTGTCAACAATAGTCGATAAAAACCACTGTTTACTCGTTACATCATATTCTTCTAATTCTCTATCTAACAACGTACTCAATTTATTGGCAATAACAAATAATGATCCAAAAACAAACATTGAATCTTCCATTTCATTAAAATCTTTCATATCATTTTCCTTTTCTGGCATTTTCCTCAATAATTACGAGCAAATACATAATACATTATGCATTTGCTCGTGTCAAGATAATATTATGCTGATAATTCAACTTCTAAGACCTTTTTCTAATACGTTGCAGATTTTTATAAGAACATCTCCGTAATTGGCTTCAACGCTAAGCGGATATTGATCAATATTCATGGTCACGGATGTGAGAATAAATGCTACAATATCTACATCAATATCCTCTCTAAAGTCTTTATTATGAATATAGACCTTAATAATTTTTTCGAACAGTTCCATCGTATCCGGAATCATATCTGAAAGGATTTCTTTTTTTACGTCTTGCGAAGTTTCATTTAAAAAACGTTCTTTAAGTCCAAGCATGGATGCATCTTTTGTCTCAAACCGACTCGCTCTTTGAATCATTCGGAGAATAAGTTCCGAAAACTTTAGGTGTTTTGATTGTTCGAGTTCATCAAAGAGCTCTTTCTTCTTATCAACACCTAGGTCACTAAACATATATTTGAACAAGTCATCTTTGTTGTCAAAATATTGATAAAAACTTCCTTTTGGTATATTGGCAAGAGCGACAATAGAGTCAATGGTTACAGCTTTATAATGCTTTTCAGAAAAAGCTTTTTTGGCAGCTTCAAGAATTCGTCTTTGTTTTTCTTCCGGCAAATTGTAAAATGTATCTTTTGGCATATGTTTCCTCCTACTTTGAGTAACTTAATAAACAAAAAGCCCTAATAAAATGAATACAATCGACATCAATAGTACCGAAATCGTAAGTCGCATTTTCTTTTTTGGATTGTTTAGAGTGTTTGAAGCAAATGTTCTGAATTTTTCATAGTTAAACAATAAGGCGGATATTTTCACGAGGGTCAATGACAAGATTGTCGCAATAATCCAACTTCCCTTTACATTTAATGAAAAGACTTTGTACCACGTTAGAAGCACGAGTAAAACTCCGATTATTGCAACTCCGTAAATCCATTTGGGTTTTTTCTTTGAATACGCGTGATTCATTTCCCATCGATTCCATTTGTCGCCAAAGCCAACCATGAGGATTCGAGTAATGATACCTAAAGTAGCCCAAGCGAAACATAAATAACTAAAATAATTAAAATCCATTGATAACATCTCCTTTGTAATATGACTATTAGTCATATTATAGTCTGTCATTTAAACTCTGTCAATTATTTTATATTCTTGTACTTATACAATTGATTAACAACATTAAGCAACATAAATCGAATTCCTTTTCTTTCAAATGAAGAGTCATTAAAGCATCCAATGATATATGCATCTTTTTCTTGATGATAAAACATAAACGAACCTGTTACCCCTAAAACCCCCCAGGAATTAAATTTTTTAGGCATTAACAAAGGCACAGTTTTAATCTTCCAAATCCCGTATCCATAATCAATTCCAACCCCAAGTCTAACACAAGCATTCTTCATTTCTTCAAGAGTATTTTTTGTTACTATTTTATAGTGTACTAAAGCTTTCATGAATTTAAGCAAGTCTTCACTAGTAGCCACTACACCTCCCCCGGCGTAGTCAAGACTAGCATACCCCTTAATATCATTTAATCTGGTTTCACGGATAAAAAAGTCGGCAGTAGGAAACTGAGACTTTTCTGCCGGATCTGAATATTGATTCATATATGAGTGTCTCATGTCAAGCGGTTCAAAAATATATTTCGTTAATGTTACATGAAATGGTTCACCTGTAATGTTTTCGATTATTAAACCAAGTAAATGGTAATTTGTATCTGTATATTCAAATCCTTTACCTGGAGGAAAATGAGGTCTTCCATTTTCTTTCACCCATTCTATTGCTTCTCTAGGTGTTATAATTAGATTTTTATCCTTAATAAGTTCATCCAATAGAGCCCAAAAATTGTCAGTCAATCCCGATGTTTGATTTAGCAGATGTTTAATTCTAATCTCATCAGTATAGTCCTTCCCTTTGTATATATGCAAATTATTCAGCACTCCATACTCCAAGTATTCAGTAATTTTATCATCATATGACAGCTTTTTCTTGTCTACTAATATACCAATAATTACTGCAGTAAATAACTTACCTACGCTAGCCATATAGATTGGTTGCTGGGGGTTGGCGGGCATATTATTCGTAAATCCTTCTGCAATATTTATATGAACACCGTTTCTTTCCGAATGAACTAATAAATAAGCATTTTTAATTTTACTATCTTTTTGCACTTGTTTTCTAAATGAATTTTCTACTGATGCTGTCAAATTATTTATTTTCATTCTCAATTCTCCTTTACATAGAAAATTCTTGTTTTTCTTTCTTACAAAGTCGCATGATTGTATCTTTTCCTGTAATAAGTGCAACAGGCAGACCACCAGGAGGCTGTAACCATTGACCACTCAAAACCAAATTATTAAGGCCTCTGATTTGTCCTGTGTGGGCCAGTGACTTGCCTTTTAGTGTGGGCCAAAAAGCCATAAAAGCACCGCGATAAGCATTACAATATTGTTTATAGGTTTGCGGACTGGCCACATCAAGTAACTTAAGCCTGCCAACCATCTCTGGAAAACGCACTTCCATGGATCTGATTACCTCCTGCCCTATTCGCTTCTTTTCTTTATTGTAAGCTTCCTTATCTTGTGCCATTCTTTCCCAATTTTCTAGTTCTGGCTCAAACTGGTTGATGGCAACAGTAATCGCTGTATAGCCCACAGGAGCAAACTCAGACTCGTAACCGTAATGAGTCATTTGTAAATATTCTGTCGGTTTTCGGTTCTGTTCTATCGCCAATGCGTCAACAGGAAATTTAAGTGTCCTTGGCATTTCCTGCATAGTACCCTCGTAACCAACCCCCACATAAATATTAGAAGCTAATGGGTATTTATCCGGATTTCTGAATCTCTTCTGAAATTTTGGATCGAGGTACTCTCCCTTAAGCAATTTATCATACAACACCTTTGCATCGCAGGCTGCAATAAAATAGTCGGCTACAAAAGTTTTACTATTACTACAGGTCACTTTCTTCACTAAATCTCCTTTGATTTCTAACTCCATTGCCTCACAGGAAGTCTCAATATTTCCACCGAGGGCAAGATACTTTTCTTCCATCCGCCTTGCAAGAGCCCTTGAACCCCCTGAAGGAATAGAAGATTGGCCTCCCGTAAAAGTTCCGAGCGGAAAAATTATCGATACAGCACTGTAATCACCTTCAGGCATGAAGGAGGACAATGCTTTTTTAAGCGCCGGATGTTCAAATTTACCCGCCAGATCCTGAACACTTAATCTACTGTATTTCTGCAAAACCGGGCCAACATCTTTCATCGAAAGCATATACTTAATCTTTTCAATCAAATTCATCATATCCATTGGTTTCTCGACGGGAAAATCAAACGCATGCAATTTTCTGATATCATTACAGAATTCTTCAATCATCTCTTTATCTTTTGGTGATATTTCCAGCCAGCTTGCTTTTAATCTATCAAGATCTCGGTAAAAATGAACTGTCACGCCTTCATACTCAAAAGCCATGAAGCTTTCAGGCTCATAAATTTCCACTTCTTCAAGGGCACCTACAGTGTTCCATAATTCTCGGATGGAGGTTCCTTCTTTTGTCCCTACTAGCCAATGGATGCAACCATCAATATGATAACCCTGTCGATCCCAGCCAGTACATTCTCCACCTAAAGTATGGTTCTTTTCCAAAATAACGCTGTCAAAACCATTTTTTTGAGCAAATATACCTGCGCTTAACCCCGCGACTCCTCCACCAATAATGACAATTTTCTTCATTACAAATCCTCCTTTCTTTTTATTTGTTCTGCTAGCAATACGTCCTCTCCCACCTCCATAAGCAACTTGTCAAGCTCTTGATGGTCGAGCCATGAAGGGATATGGCCGTTGGCCACCATAACTGAAAGTCCCATCTGAAAGATTCGTAATTTCAGTAACAAGCGTTTCCGTTCCTTAATCGTCCAGCCTCGCATAGCTTCATCTTCAGCCATTGCCTCAAGCAAGGTACTCTCTATTGTTTCATAAGAACTCATATATGGATTAGGCTGTATTGCTAACTCCCGAAACAATATCGGATACTCATGAGCAAATTCCAAACTGGCTTTTCCAATCTTTTCAAACATACTTTGTCCTTTTTGCTTTGCAAACAATTCATCCGATATAATAAACACCTGTTGTACGACAGCTTTTACCAAATCATCAATAGTATCAAAATTAACATAAATTGGAGCGACCGAACAGTTAAGCTGATTCGCCACACTTCGAGCAGTAATTCCAGAGAAGCCCTTTTCCTTAGCGATTTCTAAAGCAGCATCCATAATAGCGTTTTTATCAAATTTAGTTTTTGGTGGCATATTAATATCTCCTTACACTATATTATATAACTTAAGTTATATAATATAGTGTAATACTACCATTGGATATTTGTCAAGTGGTATTTGAATAAATCTTTGTATTTCCGATTTGGTAGAATGTCTTATATCCCTATTTTAATCATTTCTTCTGAGACTTTATGTATTCTTTCTTCCATCTTCTCTTCTTCAAATTTTGATAATACCATGGTATTGATAATCTTACCATCGCTTAAGAAAAAAACTTTTTCTGACATAGCGGCAACTTTAACGTCATGAGTGACTAAAACTATTGTCGTTCCCCTTGCATTAATATCGAGTAAAATCTTCATAATTTCCTGTGATGCCATTGAATTGAGCGCACCTGTCGGCTCATCTCCAAAGATAACACTTGGATTATTAATAAGAGCTCTGCAGATGCTTGCTCTTTGTAGCTACCCACCAGAGACTTGAGTAACATCGCGCATTGCCGGTAAAATAATGTTATCCAAGAGATTTAGATTTTTTAGGAAGATCGGCTGCTGGAATACAAATCCCATACGCGTTCTTCTTAGATCTGCCAACGTATCTTCTTTCAACTTCGTCAAAGCGTGCTCCTCAAAAAAAACATCTCCGGAATCAACTCGGTCCATTCCACTCAGCGCATACATCAAGGTTGATTTTCCTGAACCAGAGGGTCCCATAATGGTTACAAATTCACCTTTATGAATTTCAATGGAGACATCATCTAATATCGTTCTTTTTTCCTCATTGTGACCAAATTGTTTGCTTATTCCTTTTCCATATACTATGTTCATCTTTTACTTCCAAATTTACACCTCAAATGTTTTTCTTATAAAATCCAAACTACCACTTTTGCAGCCTAATAACCGTTCTAAATTGTAAATAAATCCATTCACTTTTTTTCTCAAGTCTCTGTCCAAATAATCTGAATCAACCTCATCAAAAGCTGTATTTGCATAAATTAAAATCATCTCAACACACTCATATGGATAAGCCGTTTTAAAAACGCCTTCTTCAATTCCTTCTAAAATAACCTCAGTAAGTATAGGTGTAATTTTTTCAACAATCATCTTTTCGATACGTTGATGCATCAATGCATTTTCCGGTCGATGAATATGGGCCACCAGTTCTTGTTCCTGCTCTTCTATTTTAAGGGACATGATGATATTAAAAATCCGTTCAAATACTGATTGCATTTTGTCGTCGGCAATATTTTCCGCTCTTCTAACGAGCTCATCACCTTGTCTTACAATAATTGCATCCATAATTTCTTCTTTACTTTTAAAATGATAGTATAGTGTTCCTCTTGCAATGCCAACTGCTTTAACAATCTCATTGGTATTGGTTTGATTATATCCTTGCTTCATAAACAAATCTTTAGCGACATCTAATATTTCATTTTTTCGTTCATTGGCTTCTTTTACTGTTCGCAAATTAACACCTTCCTTACATATAAGTACGTATTTTTCTAACCGACTGACAGCCTGTCAGTAAGGTAATTATATATGAGCAAAGTATATATTGTCAATACTTTGCTCATTAAGGTTGGATTAGAAATATGCTAAAACTCCTTGTACCTTACTCCGTGTTTATCAATTTTTTGAATTATCCGCATCTCTTCTCCTGTCGGCATTGGAAGAATTGCGACATTATCTGTGTTCACTCTAAATCCTGTTTGTTTAACAACTTCTTCTATGCTTGTTAAAGGACTAATTGCTTCTAGTTGAAGTCTTCCGTCTTGATATTTAAAAACGGATAGAGGCGTTATAATACGATCGATATTTCCTTTTGTCGTCACAAAATCAACACGCTCTACAAAGGTTCTTGGATCATGTTTGCTTCTCCAGATGAGGGCACGCTTAACTGTCGGTATTAATACAGCACTTCCCGCACCACCTGGTAAACGCACTTTAGGTTTTTTGTAATTACCAATAACAGATGCATTGACATTTCCATAAACATCAAACTGAACCCCGGATAAAAAGGCGACGTCAAGTCCCCCCCGCATGGATAAGTCAAATATCTCTTCTAATGGAAAGACCGCTTCCGAACGGGTGTATTGTTCATGTCCAGCCGAGGAATAGGGGGAGAGCTGCTGGGCTAATGGATTAACCCCTCCAGGTATATTCAAATAGGTTAACTCTTTTGCGTGCATTGCTTTTGCCAATAGTATAGCTACCATGGGAAGTTGAGAAGATACACCATGGAACACTTTTTCCTTATCTCTTAACAAGTGGGCAATCGTTACCACCATGATATCTGCCGGATGTATTTCTTTTGCTGGACTCATTACCATGAAAACCCACCACCTTTCCCTTGATCTTGAACACGATATGTGTCTAAATATTGATCAAAACTTATGTCGTCTTTTTCCTCTAAAAAGTTTCGAATTATTTTGTCTTCAATGTCATATTTTCCAGGCAAATCTCCCGGAGCACTTCCACGCGGCATAACCACAATGGCTTCAACTAAAAATCCGGGAATGGCAACATTTTCTTGGTTCAATCGAATTTGTGCTTTTGAAATTATTTTTTCTGTTGACAGAATAATTCGCTTTGAAGCTCTCGACATTAATACATCATCGAACTTAGGACCTTCAATAATGGCGTTCCCCTCTTCATCACAAGCATTTACATGAATAATCGCAACATCAGGAATAATCGCTTTCACAACAGTAATTTCTTGCCCACTAAAGGGGTCACAAACTTTATCAAAGTAGCTATTAACTTCAATCAAGTCACTAATCATTAATCCGCGTACCGGCATAAAAGGTACTCCGATTTTTGCTGCATTTAGGGCACTAATCACCGTATAACAGGCATGTTCATTGGCTCTAATTTCACCGTTTTCAGCTGCTTTACGATAATAGGTTGCCAATCCATACTCTGTCTCATAACTGATAAAACCGGCATCAACACTCTCAACACACCCCGCGCGCACAAGCACATCAACATCGTGAGCTCCGGCCGTCTTAACTAGTTTTAAATTCTGTTTTTTTTGCCTTGCCACTTCACGAACTAATCCCATAGGGGAACGATGCAATACATTCCCACCAATAGCCAGACAGTTTCCATTTTCTATTGTAGCAACTGCTTTTGAACACGATACAATTTTTTTCATAGTTCCTCCTATTTCATCGCATTGCATGCAACATGCATAGCATCCCAAACTTCTGCAAAAGGTGGAGCATATCCAAAATCGACCCATCCCATTTCATCGACAGTTATCTTTGTATGAATTGCCAATGCAAATGTATTAATGCGTAATGCAGTTCCTGAATATCCAACAGCTTGAGCACCTAAAATTGTCCGTGTTTTTTGGTCAATCACAAGTTTAATCTTGATTGGCTGAGGATTTGGATAATACGGAGCATGATTTAGCGCCTTGATCGTAACCGTTTTATAGGAAAAGTTTTCCATTATCGCTTCTTCTTCCGAAAGTCCTGTTTTAGCTCCTTCCATATCGCACACTTTGATCATTGAAGTTCCTAGCGCTTGGGTAAATTCCGCTTTTTCACCACAAATAATTGCACCCGCCATTTTACCTTGCTTATTCGCATTGGTTCCAAGTGGTATATAATTGTTGCTATGTTTTTTTACTTGATGATATACCGTTGCACAATCTCCTGCTGCATAAACATTTTTTACATTCGTCTTCATTTCAGGCGTAATCATTACCGCACCATTTCTTGCACGTTCGATTTGTGTATTTTTCAAAAAACCTGTATTGGGGCGTACACCAACACAGACTAGGACTAAATCTGCAACATATTGGTTTTTATCCGTATACACATAAACTTGTTGTTCATCAATTTTCTCCAAGTATTCCACACGTTCATTACATCGAACACTGGCCCCATTTTTCTTAAGCTCTGTTTCTAAATCAAATGCCATCTCTTTATCTAAATGGGGTAAAATTTGATTTTTAAATTCAATCAATGTCACATTTTTCTCTAGTCCTAGTGCTGCTTCCACTAGCTCAACGCCAATAAATCCTGCTCCAATAATCACCACATTATTTAAATCTTTATTTTTAATAATTGCTTTTATATTTTTGCCATCCTCAATTGTAGATAATGTTTTTACAATTGGATGATTAATCCCTTCCCAATCAGGAACAATGGGGCTTGCTCCTGAAGCTATCAACACATTGTCATAATGATCGACGTATACATTTCCTGTCGATAGATCTTTTACTGTAACACTCTTTTCGACTTCATTTAAAGAAATGACTTCATGAAAAAGATGGATATCCATTCCCATTTTTTCAAATTGGGGTTTTGTACGAATTATCATTTTATTCTCATCTACGATTTCATCACCTACATAATAGGGCAATCCACAAGCGCCATAGGAAAGCGTACCTCCTCTTTCATAAACAACAACTTCTGAGTCATAACGCATACGGCGTATTTTACTTGCTGCGCTCATACCTGCCGCAACACCACCTATAATAATTGTCTTCATTTTGCACCTCCTATAGTCCTTTCATCAATAGTTTAACTAACTCATCTTGAGTAAACTGAACAGGACTTGTCACCCTACACGGGTCTTCTAACGCTTTTATTGCAATATCATTTAAGTCTTCTTTTTGAACGCCTATTGTAGATAAAGAATTTGGAATATTTAATTTGGTATTCATCATTTTTATTTTGTTGATGACGCCATATCCAGACATTGGTGCTTTTAATGCCTTCGCGATAATACTCAAACGGTTTGTGCTGTTTTTCTTCACAAGGGCATCAATCACTATTGGTAATAAAACTGCATTACACAAGCCATGAGGCAAATGATAACGACCACCTAGTTGATGGGCTATGGCATGGACATATCCTAATGACGCATTGGAAAAAGCAACACCTGCCATAAATTGAGCTTGCGCCATATATTCTCGCGCCTCAGCATTTGTTCCATCTGCATAGGCTTCCATTAAATAATCTGCAATTAATTCGATTGCTTTTATTGCATATGCATCGGTTAATGGATTGGCTTCAACGGATAAGTATGCTTCAATCGCATGTGTTAAGGCATCCATTCCTGTTGCTCCTGTTAAAGATGGTGGCATAGATATTAATGTTTTAGTATCATTAATCGAAATTGAAGGAATTAGAGCATCATCAATAATCGCTAATTTCACCTTTTCTTGAAGATCAGAGATAATTGCAAACCGAGTCACCTCCGATCCTGTTCCTGATGTAGTATTGACAGATACAATCGGTATAACTTGATGCTGAATTTTATTGACGCCTACAAACGCTTTAATTGACTTATCTGTTCCACGTAATAAGGCGACGCCTTTTCCCAAATCATGTGCCGAACCACCACCTAGGGTTAATATAAAATCACACTCAGCATCTTCTATATAAAGTTTTGCTTGTTCAACTAGCTCAATACTTGGATCTGCTTTTGTTTGATTAAAAACCTTAAATTTTATTTTCCCTAGTGAAAAGACATTTAGTATTCGTTGATAAGCATCACTTTCACGCATATATTTGTCAGTAATTATGAATGCACTTTTCCATTTTTTCTTATCTATTTCATTAAGCAATTGTTCGATTGCTTGCTTTCCAAACAGGTTAATTGTCGGTAAGTTCAAATGCATACTCTCACGCTCCTTCATCTGAAAGACGATTGTTCAAAACTTCCGTTAAAAGGGTGATTGCTTCCGGTAAAAAAGGCGTGCTTGGCAATGGTTTTGCTTTTTCAATCATTTTTTTAGTCACTAAATACCAGGGATATCGATCTTTATCCTCTATAAAATTACTTAATCGCGTTGGATTACCGCATTTTCGACCGATTTCTTTGTCTACATTTTTATCTGTTAATTTCTCAATCACTTTAACTGCCGTGCTTTTATGTTTGCTCTTTGCATTCAATCCAAATGACCATGTCACATTCCATGATTCTTTAAGTGCCGCAAAACCAATTTGTTCAGGTTCCACACACGCATCACTCATAACCGCTCCTAATTGGCCACCCCAAGTTACTGCCATATCAACTGTCCCCGATTGTATACTTTTTCTGACTTCGTCGTTTCCAAATGTTCGCACTTGAGGGTTACAATATTTCATCGCTTTTTTATAAAGATTAAGAACGTGGTCAATTTCCTTATCCTCTATCTTTACCTTTCCTGATTTACTAATCGGGGAGATATTTAAAGCCCTAAAATATGGTAAAACATCTAAAAAAAGTTCTGATGGGTGAGCTTTAAGTGTAAATTGATTTTTTGCTTCTTGACGATCTAAGTAGTCAAGAATATCTAAAATACTCATCACATCTCCGACTTGTATATTTAACCGATTTTTTCGATATACTAAAATGTGTCCATCGCAAAACGACGGATATAAATATTGCGCTTTATTATAAAACATCTCTCTCTTTATCGATTCCAATATGTCATCTAATTGTCCGCCACTCCCATTTTGATACAATGGAGATAGGTAACCTTCTTCTACAAAAAAAGGTAACCATAAATGTCCAGCTACCATAACGATATCATATTCATCTTTTTCAAATGCATCCATTAATTCTTTATAGTATTTATCAAAAGAAAATATATGCAGTTCAATTTGAATATTGAATTCTTTTTCTATCGGTTTAATAATTTCATTCACTTTTTCTTGATATGTATATACTGCCGGATCACCTACTCCTAATATACGAATAGTTTCCATTTGATCACCTCACGACTTCTTCTAATATCCAGGGTTCAACATTGGTTAATATTTCTCCGCATTGGATAGACGCTTTGACGCCACGAATATCTGCAATACTACCCGATAAAATAACGACCGAATGTCCTTCTAACACCTCTGTATGTTTGAATTGAACAACACTTACATCAAAACGATGTAATAACATATTACATAACTCAAAGGCTTTTGCATGACTATTTTGTTGGAAAATAATGACATTTTCGACTTTATCTTGCAGGCATGATTCTTCATTAAATACAGGGACCATAAGAGAATGAATTTTCCCCATCCACCCAATGTCAAAAAGGCCTTCTTGCTCCATACCTATCTCCATAGCATATTCAATGCTTCCATGTTCTCCCTGCATTATAATCATATATTTTGCCCCAGGAAAAATCTTCGCTTGTATATATGTAAGCTTGACACCCTTTACAATATCATTGAGAACTTTCATTCCTTGAGGTATCGTTGAATACTCTAAAATGCCAATAGCTCCTTCTTGCTTGAACAAATGCCTTCACCACCTTACATTTTCATTAATCACTCATCAACAATACCAATAATAATAGCATCAATGGGTTGCTTAATATCATTATTCATAGCATATATGGTATTATGTCCTTCGGTAATAATAACATTATCGCCGATTCCTGCTCCGATTTGATCCACTGCTATAATCGTTTCTTTTGATTCTAATTCCACTCTCATAAATTTTGAACCCACCAGAGTTTGATGTTTTTTGGTCGAAACAATATTCCCAATTACTTTTCCAATGCGCATTGTATCACTTCTTTCTTTAACATTCTAAGGCAATAAAACTGTTGCTATGTCACCACTTTGAACACGAAATGCATTCCCATCATCCGTATCAATATGTAGCTCTAAAACATAATTTTCATGAACTTTGCAACTGACATGATCCATGCGCCCTGCTTTTTCTTTTCCAAGCAGAACCGATACTTCATCACCGGATTTTATATTCATTCGGTTGGCATCCTCAATAGAAAGATGTAAGTGTCGTGTTGCAATAATACATCCGTTTTTAATTGTCACACTACCTTGGGGACCTATGAGAGTAACTGCTTCAGAATTATCAAGATTTCCGGAGTTACGAACAGGCGGTTTTAACTTTAGTTGACGGGCGTCTGTTGCTGATATTTCAACTTGAGTCGCTTCGCGCTCCGGACCAAGTATACGCACACGATTGATTTGATTTTTTTTTCCTTGATGCTCTGTCATTAAGGTCACTGTTTCTTGACACGCATATTCTCCGGTTTGCTTTAGATCTTTTAATTTATTTAACATGTAGCCTTTGCCAAACAAAATTTCCACGTCATGCTTTTTTAAGTGCACGTGCCGATTGGATATTCCAATAGGCACGGCATATTGATAACCTTGCTCTTCTGTTATCTGTTGAAGCACTTTTGTTGTAACTAGGGCAATATAGCCTTCACTGACTTGCATAATAACTTACATTTTAGGCAAAATTGATGCCATGTTGTTATGTGGACGTGGAATCACATGAACAGCAATCAATTCTCCCAATCTTGATGCAGCTTCTGAACCGGCTTCTGTTGCCGCTTTTACAGCACCTACATCTCCTTGAATAGTTATCGTAATTAATCCGGATCCAATTTTTTCCATTCCAACAAGTTCTACTTCTGCCGATTTCAACATATTATCAGCAGCTTCTAGGGCCGCTGTCAAACCTCTCGTCTCTATAAAACCAATTGCATTTCCCATAATTTTTTTTACCTCCTGTGGTGATTTTGTCGTTGGTTTCGTTTTTTTTACCGTGTTTTCACTCATTGAAAGACTCCTTTTTCAAAATACTCCATTAATGCATCTGGCGGATTCGCAATAACTTCAGCCACTTTCAATAACGTTGTCTCTTGATACGTCTTTTTGATTTGATCCATCGCAAGGCTTAAATCGGACACACTACCCTCAAAAACAATGGTAATGAGTCGGCCTCCTAGAGCTTTCTTATGATGAATGATATCGCAATTCACCGTTTTCATAATCAAATCACTTGCCATGTATCCATTAACAAGATTTTGGATCTCTATAATCCCTATCGCCATATCTTATTTCAGCACCGGCAAAATTTTAATCAAATCATCGTGAGGTCTTGGAATGACATGAACGGCTACTAATTCACCTAATCTACTTGCTGTCTCCGCGCCTGCTTCTGTAGCAGCTTTTACCGCACCTACTTCTCCTTTCACAATAACTGTAATTAATCCAGATCCGATTTTTTCTGTGCCTACTAATTCAACTTGAGCCGTTTTTAACATATTATCTGCCGCTTCTAATGCTGCTGTAAGTCCTCGCGTTTCTATGAATCCTATTGAACTTCCCATCTGCTTTCCTCCATTCATTACTTTCATAATTATTTTGAACTTTCAATTAATTGTTGTATCCCCGGATGTGGGTTTGCAATAACTGATTGTATAATATCTTCTTTTTCGTTGTATCTTAATGCAATGTTATATCCTAAATCAATCGCTGCTTTGACTTGATCAAGACTTCCTCTGAATTTGATTTGGGCCTGAAGCGGTATTTTTTCAAGAACGGCTACTGCCGGCTTATTAATATTGATGGCTACAACATGTATATCCATGTTTTGATAAATTTCACTAATCACAATGAGTGCTGTTGCATATCCACATACCTCTAACATACCTAATGCATTTCCTTTTTTAGATGGAGTATTCATATAATCCTAAACCCATCAACAAGTACACAATGCCGTGCTCTCGTAAAGTTCTTTGCTGTTGTAATGCCTTCGCCTGTGGGGCCAGCTATTGTAAAACTAACAACGGATTCACTCTCCACGCCAATTCCTGCCAGAGAAGGTGCATTTTTTACAAATATTGTTGTATTAACTGCTTTTGCATAATACGTTATATTATCAATATTTTGTGAATGACAAACGGCTGTATGTCGATTTCCATGTTCTGCTTTCACCGCATAATCGACACCTTGCTTAAAATTATCCACACGCACAATCGGTAATACCGGCATTAGTAATTCCAATTGTACAAAAGGATGTTCAAATTCAGTCTCACAAATAATGCACTTTGGTTTTTGATTATAAGATATGTTTAATGCATCCAAATATTTATATGCATCTTTTCCAACCCATTCTTTACGAACGTGGGAACCATCTTGGTCTTCAACTGTGATTAATTCTTTTAACGCTTCAAGCATCTCTCTTTGAATTAAATAGGCGCCTTCTTGAACCATAGATTCTATAAGTTCATTCGCAACTTGGTCAACAACAAATACTTCTTTTTCTAAAATGCATACAATATTATTGTCAAACGAATGCCCCGTAATAATATCAAGAGCTGCTTTTTTTATGTTTGCCGTTTCATCAACCACAACGGGGGGATTCCCCGCACCTGCTCCAATCGCTTTTTTTCCTGATTTTAACAATGCTTTTACTAGTCCCGGACCACCTGTACCAACTAGCATATTTACTTTTGGACATGATGCCAAGACCGAAAGTGATTCCATTGTTGGATTTTTGACCATCGTTATTAGATTATCGGGTCCACCTAAATTAATAATAAGTTTGTTGATTTGTGATACGGTATAAGCACAAACATTCTTAGAACTTGGATGCACATTAAATACCACCGTATTTCCGGCTACTAACATAGCTATCGTGTTACTAATCACTGTTTCTGACGGATTGGTTACTGGCGTCGTTGCACCAATGACTCCAAATGGTGCCTCTTCAATAATTGCAAGTCCCGTATCACCACTTTGCGCTTTTGTTTCTAGAAGCTCTGTGCCTGGGGTGCGTGCTGCTAATTCATGTTTTTTTATTTTATCTTCATAATTTCCTAGTCCGGTTTCTTCAACAACTCTTTTTGCAAGATCATATTTCTCTTTTAATGTCCATTTTTTTATACTATCTATAAAGCGTTGTCTATCTTTAATTGTGTAGTGGCTAAATTGCTGATTCGCCTTCTGTGCGGCATCAATCGCATCTTCCATTTTATCAAAAACGCCTATTTGATTTTCCGGAGACGTGAATATTTCCGATTTCATTATGGGTTTATCTATAAGATCCGCCGGGTTTTCCTGACGCATTGTTTGTTTAATAATTTGGCTCACCAGTTGCTGAATTTCTTTTTCACTGATTTGCATCCTTTCACCTCCCACGTAATTGTTTCATGACTTCATTGGTAATGGCCTTGGCTAATTCAACTTCGCTATAATCTTTGACTTCTTCATCCGCCTTGGGTGCTTGTGCCTGGTCGACATAGGCCGGCTTGCAAGCCGGCACACCACCGGATGCGACGCCAATTTTTTTGCGAATATCTAATAGTGCATCAATTTCACTACAGTTAAACTCTCTCGGGTCTCCGATTTGTTTAACATACAAAAGAATTTTTCCATAGTGTTCAACGGATTCCATACGGAAGAAGGCTTCTCGAAGGTCTCTTCCCCATGTTAACAGACCATGATTGGCTAACAATACCGCATTGTAGTCCCGTACATAAGGTTTGATGGATTCAGGGACCTCCTTGGTGCCCGGTAGGGCAAAATCTGCCACTGGAACCACACCTAGATTCACCACTGCTTCTGCTAAAATCGGTGTCTCCATCGGCACTCGCGCTACAGCAAATGCCGTTGAAATCGGTGGATGCGCATGTACGACTGCCTGAATCTCAGGGTTGGTCTTGTATACTTGTATATGCATCTTGACTTCCGAGGAAGGCTTACCTCCACTTAGAATTTCACCATCCAAGGTCATCTTTACGATTTCATCCGCTTTCATACCGCCTTTTGACACAGCTGTCGGGGTAACCAAGAGGGTATTATCGTCGAGCTTGACTGAGATATTCCCATCATTGGCTGCCACAAATTCTTTATCATATAATTTTTGACCCACATCACAAATGGCATTGCGAATCTTGATTTCATTCATATATGTACTCATAGGCATCTCCTATTCAAACAATTTCTTCAAGTTCTCCTTATAAGGTGGACGAACAATTCCCTTCTCTGTTATAATAGCTGTGATGTACTTTGCATCAGTTACATCAAATGCAGGATTGTAGGCTTTAACTTCTTTTGGAGCTGTTCTTCGGCCAAAACCATTACCGATTTCTTCTTCATCACGAAGTTCAATTTCTATGTCATCACCTGTTTCTGTATTCATGTCAATGGTGGATGTCGGTCCAAGGATATACATCGGAATTCCATATTCTTTGGCGAGGATTGCAACTCCTGATGTACCGATTTTGTTTGCCGCATCTCCATTGGCTGCAATACGATCACAACCAACTAAAACCGCGTCAATTTTTCCTTCTTTCATAACAAGGGAAGCCATATTATCACAAATAACGGTTACATCCAACCCGGCTTTGTATAATTCATAAGCCGTTAATCTTGATCCTTGAAGTAAGGGTCTTGTCTCATCCGCATAAACTTTAAAGTTATATCCTTTTTCATGTCCCAAGTACATTGGCGCTAATGCCGTTCCAATACCCGATGTCGCTATCCCTCCGGCATTACAATGGGTAAGTAAGCCCATATTTGGTTTTAGTACTTCTAAGCCGTATTCTCCAATGGCTTTTCCCATTGCCTGATCTTCTTCAAATACTTTTTCACTTTCATCCAATAAGGCTTTTTTCATTTGTTCAATAGTTGCACTGTTTGCTTCCTCTTCTTCAAATCGAGCTTGCATACGATCTAATGCCCAAAACAAATTAACTGCCGTTGGACGACTCGTCGCCAAATACTCTTTGCTTTCATAGAATTCTTTTTTGAATGTTTCAAAATCATCTGTGTCCATTTTATTCATACACACATAGAGTCCATATGCCGCGGCCACTCCAATTGCTGGAGCGCCACGAACACGTAACATCTTAATTGCTTCAAATATCTTCTCACGTTGATCCAAATAGAGAAACACCTCTTCATTTGGTAATAAGGTTTGATCAATAAGCTCTAACTTTGTCTTATCTTCGTTCAATTTTGCCGGAATAACTGTAGTTATCATTTCATCATCTCCTATAAATATTTTTCAATCAAACGAAGATATTCTTCGCCGGTAACAATTTCTGCTCTATTTTTAATAAGTATTTTTGCTAAATGTAAATTTTCTTTTTTTGCTTTAATCCTTTTCTCATCATTGGCAATGCCATCGAGATCTTTCACATGAGCAAATCCAACGGTACGACGAACCATTTCACATCCGGCCACACCTGCTGTATTAACAAGAACGTCATTAATGTAATATTCTTTAAAACCTTTGGATTTTGCCATTTTATCCCTTACAACCTCGTCCCAAAGTTCAAGTGCTTTTGACTTGAACATATCGACAACATCTTTTATCGCATCTAACAAAAATTTCTCATGTTTTGAACGAAGTTGGCCTTCTTCTAATGACGCTTTTGTCGAAATATAATTCATGATCAAGTTAGCAATTAAAGCGCCTATGTCATAAGCCATGGGCCCATAAAATGCAAATTCCGGATCTATAACTTTAGTCGATTCTTGATTGACAAAGATACTGCCCGTATGTAGATCACCATGAAGCAGAGCCTGTGCATTGTTCATAAAATCAAATTTTAATTTTGCCACTTCGCGCGCTAATTCCTCATCCTCCACAATTTCTTCTTGATGGAACTTTACCAGTGCTTCTTCCATATCATTTCGCGCACCTACATGAAATGGTTCAGTATAAACTAAGTCTTCAGTAATTTCACATAACTCGGGATTAATAAAGGACTTTACACTTTCTTTTTTTGCTTTATGGTCCATGACAACATCTGAAGTTAAGAGAAGTGTTTTAACTAAAAAATCACTAATTTGCTCTGCAAAATTCGGATATTGAATATAGTCTAAAAGGCCATAGCGCATAATAATGTAGTTATCCAAATCTTCCATGGCCATACAATACATATCTGTATCATAGAAGTAGACTTTAGGAACTAAACCATCCGTCAAATCATATTCAATGTTTAAAATATGGGTTTCGATTTCTCCTCGACCAATATCGAGAGGCCAATCCTCTCCCGCTGCTCTGACGTAAGGTAGGGCTTGTTTAACAATAAGACTTTTATTATTTTTGGTATCTTTTACCCTAAAGACAAGATTTAGGTTTCCGTCACCAATTTCATTGCAGGCATATTCTGCATCCGGAGCAAAGAAATCCATTTTATTGTTCACATATTCAACAACTGTTTTTTCGTTTAATTCTACATATTTACTCATGACAATCTCCTCTCAACATTAATCTTTCTTCCTATAATATGTTAATCCTAAGGCGACAATTAATACAATCCCTTTAACAATATCTTGGGAATAGTATGGAAAATCCATCATAATCAATCCATTTAATAATATTCCCATAAGCAGTGCACCCAGCAAGGTTCCAAATGCATTTGCCTTTCCGATGCCCAATACGGAAAATCCAATAAAGGCTGCTGCTACAGCATCCATTAAGTAGGATCCACCGGCATCAACTTCTCCAGATCCCAAGCGGGCTCCTAAAACTAAACCTCCAAGTGCTGCGATAAATCCGGAAAAGATATATGCTAATAATCGATATTTATTGGTTGGAATTCCAGATAATTTTGCTGCTTCTTCATTACCACCCACCATATATAAGTAACGTCCATATTTTGTATAGTTCAGGAATACATGAACAATGATGACAACTGTCAACATCAGTATAACCGGAAACGGTATACCGAAAATTTTTCCTTGGCCGATGAAAAGATATGCCGGATGCATCATTCCTGGAGCTATACCAGCATTATCCGGTAGTGGCATATAATTATAAATTGCGGTTCCATTTTGGAATGTAATGGATATACCTGTTAATAAGAACATCATTGATAAGGTTGTTAGCATATCTGAAATACCAACTTTTATAATCAAAAATGCATTGACCATGCCTACTATTACTCCGACAAGCAATGGAATTGTAATTGCCCAGAAGGGACTCATCTCCCATATAACCATTGTTTTTGCCGCAATTACGGATGCGAATCCTGCAACAGCTCCTACTGATAAATCAAATCCATCTACGGTTAACGCCATTGTTATGGCTAATGCAATCAGTCCAACTATCGATACGGATCTAAAAATATTTGTAATATTATTAAAGTTCATAAAATTTTCTAATCGAATTGAAAAAAATAGGACTGCTAAGACAGTTACTAAAATCGTTCCATATTTATAAAAGAATTGAAATAAATCTATTTTTTGTTTAGGCTCGTTTTTGAACATTTTGACCACCTCCGGTAGAGTACAATAATAACTCCTCTTCATCTGTATCTTTTGTAATTAGTTCTTTAGCTATTGTTCCGTTATACATGACATACGTACGATCGGTTAGACCTAAAATTTCCGAGAACTCACATGTGGCATATATTACACTCTTACCCGCTTTTACAAGTTCTCCTATTAGCCGATATATTTCAGCTTTACTACCTACATCTACACCTTTTGTCGGCTCATCAAAAATATAGATTTGTGCATCAGATAGTAACCATTTTCCAATTGCAACTTTTTGCTGGTTTCCACCACTAAGGTTGGCTACAATTTGTTTTTCGTTTGGTGTTTTTATACCCACTTTTTGAATGTTTTCTTTTGAAATCTTTTTCATTTTTATTCGGTTCATAAAGGAATATTTACAGTAATTACTTAATGTTGGTAAAGTTAAGTTTGTCTCAATTGATTCATGCACTAAAATCCCTTCTTTTCGTCGTTCTTCCGGAACAAGTGCAAATCCATTTTTCACTGCATATGCAGGGTTTTTGTTAACAACTTTTTCTCCATTTAAAACTATTGTTCCTTGAGCTATTATCCCTTCTCCAAAAATTAATTTGCATAGTTCTGTTTTACCACCACCAACCAGTCCTGCTAATCCGATGATTTCACCTTTATGTAATTTTAGATCAACATGATGTATACCACCAGTTCCGGTTAAACCTTGAATTTTCAAGACTTCTTTTCCTATCTCACCTACATGCTTAGGGTAAGTATTCTCTAATTTACGTCCCAACATTTTTTCAACTATATTATCGATGCTTGTATCTTCAATATTATATGTTCCGACATATTGACCATCTCTTAGCACCGTAATTTTTTCACTAATCTGAAAAACTTCATCCAATCGATGACTTATAAAAATAATACTCATTCCATCTTGTTTTAGTTTGGCAACAATTTTAAATAATTTTTCTGTCTCTTCTAAACTTAAAGGTGCCGTCGGTTCGTCTAAAATCAAAAATTTTGCTTTTTGATACACTGCACGCCCAATAAGAACCATCTGTTTTTGAGATAATGTCAACTCACTTACCAACTTATTTACATCAATATCTAATCCAAGGGCTTCTAATTCTTTTCTTGCCTGTTTTTTAATTTTTTTCCAATTAATCATCGTCTTTTGATTGGGACTAATGATTTCATCCATCATGATATTTTCTGCCACAGTTAAATGAGGCACTAACGCTGTATCAACTTCTTGATATACAATGACAATTCCATGTGCTTTGGCATCAATTGGACTTTCGATTACCTTCACTTCATTATCAATACTAATATTTCCTTCATACCCTTGATATGCCCCTGCAAGAATTTTCATCAGTGTACTTTTTCCAGCACCATTGGCACCAATAAGCGCATGAATTTCTTGACTACCCACTGTAAAATCCACTTGATCAAGAGCCTTAACTCCCGGAAATGATTTTGTAATTCCTTTCATCTCTAATCGACTCATATTCACAACCTCACTTACTGCAACTTTGTCGTTTTTTATTAGCAAACCGATTGATGAATATCAATCGGTTTGCAGTTACACTTTATTGTGCTTGTTCTAAGGCAAGCATCCAATCTTCTAAAAAGTCAGTTGTATAACCCCATCCATCATAAAACTCGGCTAATTCAGTCATTGTCACACGACGTTCATCTTTTGATGGTAAGTCATCAACATGAATAAGAACTGGCTTTAATGAATAGTATCGAGGAATTTTTTCACCTGCTAATGCTTTAAGTGCTAATCGAATTTGTACTTGACCAACAACTGTTGGGTCTACTGCTGCAGAAGCTCTCCAGATTTCCGGATGATCTTGCATCATTGCTAAATCTTGATCTGAAATATCCACTGAATACAATGGAATTGTACGACCTGATGCTTGTTGTTCAACCACTAAGGCATTATAAAATCCTTTTGCGTATTCATCCCATACAGCGTATACCGCATCAATATCACTACCCGTTGTTAACAAGGTCTCTAATGCTGTTTGTGCTTTTGGCATTGGATTATCAGTACCTAAGTCAATGGTATTAATCACTTCAAGACCTGTATAGGTTGGTAATATTCCACCTTCCCAAATACGATGGCGTTTATCTGTTGGAGGTACATTGGCAACTCGGTTATAAACAACTTTTCCTTTTCCATCAAGTTCTTGCACGAGAGCCATTTGTGATAACAAGCCCATCATCAAGTCATATTGATCAAGTGAAACAAGTTTTCCTTGATGAATTTCTTCCGGAATATCAAAATCGTTATCAAAAACAATAACAGGAATTCCTGCTTCTAAAGCCTTTTGAACCGCTCCTGTTAATGCATCTGCTTTTCCGTGAGAAATTAATATTGCATCCATTTTATTCGTGACTGCATTGTCAATGCCTTCTGCCATCTTTGCTAAGTCATTATTTGCATCAATAACACTGAGTTCAATCCCATATCTTGCAGCTTCATCTTTTACACCATTAATATGTGTAATCATATGCGTTCCAGTTCCCCACTCTTTAATAAGAGCCATTTTTAATGTCTTTCCTGCAATGGCTGAAGGTACATCCGCATTAACAGTTTCACTTGCTCCTTCATCTGATGGTCCATCATTTGTTGCATCTTCGCTTACCACTGGTGTTGAGTCTGTCGCATTGTCAGCAACCGTATCACCACTATCTTGGCACCCCACCAACGTTAAGCTCATGATTAGTGTTAGTAAAATTGCAATCCCTTTTTTCATTGTACATTCTCCTTTTCTAATCTTTCTGAATTAAACATATTGCACAAATCCTTTTCAAATTATTCTTGGATTTGATTACATATTACACCTCTTTTCATTTTATGTCAATATTTTTCATCAAAAAAACAAAAAAAAATATTATTTTTCAGTTTTTTTCAGCTATAGCTGTTATTTTAACGATTGATTTCGCTTGATTTCCATGCTTTTTATGCTATATGTCCAATAAGACAACAAAAAAGCGACTTCTTTTTTCATCGAAGTCGCTTCATTTTTTTATTTTTTTCAAACATCTGCAAAAATAAATCTTGGATCATGATGATAGGCTTTATCTACCTTACTCGTTGTGATTAAGCGCCAGTCATTATCTAATTGTCCAAAAGTGTATCGTGATCGTTTTCCTAATTTTGTTGAGTCAGCAATGATATATGCTTCTGCCGAATTTTTTAATGCAATCTTATTAACTTCTGCCACTTCAACACTGGATGTTGTTATACTTCCACCCGGAATAACACCAGATGCTCCAATAAAACACTTATCAAAGTTCATCGATGCTATTTGATGAATAACCGTCGGACCGATGACAACGCCAATATCTAACATAACCTCTCCACCAAGAATAATTGTATTAATTTGATATTTCAATAGTTCTTGGATATGAAAAGCCCCGTTTGTAACGACTGTGACATTTTTTCCCGCTAAATGCTTAATCATCATATCCTCTGTCGTTCCAGGTCCCAAGAAAATAAATTGTCCGTCACTTACCTTGGTTGCCGCATAGCTTCCAATCTGTAATTTTTCATCTTTATTTAAGGTCATTTTTTCCGCCAAGGATTTTTCCGGTATGTTCACTACAATCTTTGCCGCTCCACCAGTCAATATCTCAACTTGCCCTTCGTCTTCAAGGGTTTTTAAGTCTCTGCGCACTGTTGCAAGGGAAACGCCAACGCGTTCTGCAATTTCCTCAAAGAATACAATGTCTTTTGTATGCATAAATTCCAACACTTTACTTCGTCGAACATAAGGTATCATAAGATTCCTCCCCGTGGTTTTTTCTTATAATACCATCTTTTTCATGATTTTGCAATATTTTTCATTTTCAGTATATTTTTTTCTTGCGATTAAACTCTTTTATCTCCAAACCCGTATCATAATCGAGCTGTTTAACCTCATTGGCTTCTGTAATTCGTTGTCGGGTCATATAATGATTTTCCCAATTTGGCTTTGGCGCATTTTCTCGCCAGGGGCGATTTTCCCAGCAGTAACCTCTGAAGGGATCTCTAGTCTCGTCCATCCAGTTAAGCAAGGCATCATGAAGTTCATCTCGAACTCTATTATAATCTACATCGCTTATTAGATTTTCCATCTCCTGAGGATCTTCTGATAGAGAGTACAATTCATCATCACTCATAAGATTGATAACGAGCTTATATCCATCTTTAACAATACAACGCACTGGTTGATAGCCACCAAATCCATCATGATCGACTTCATAGCGATTAAATTCAATGAAAGCTTTATCCTTTATCTGTCCAACACACTTATCTTCCGATAAAAGGCTTTGGCCAAACAAGGCTCCAGGCCTTTCTATATCAAAATAATCCAATATCGTCGGTACAATATCAATATGGGAAACCGCTTCCGAACGCCGACTATTTTTTTCTTCCCAATTCGGATTCATCAGGATAAAGGGAATGTTTGTAATTTCATCATACATGGCTGCACCTTTCCCAAAAATTCCATGTGATCCCATGGAATCCCCATGATCAGAGGTATACATAATCGTCGGATCTGATAAATGGTTTTCAATTGAGCATAAAACCCGACCGATTTCATAATCGACAAAGCTATTACATCCTGCAAGGCCTAATCCATCTTCATTAGCAAAAATTTTGCGACCATTTTCTGCCCATAGTTGAATATGATGGGGTAGCTTCTTTATATCCATATGCATGTTTTCTTTTTCAAAGACACGCTGGCCTTCAAATGGTTGAAAATATTGCTTCGGTGCCAAAAAGGGACCATGGGGCTCATCATAGGAGACCACTAAAAGAAAATCTTCATCCTTGTGCGCATGGATAAATTCCATGGCTTTTTGGGAACATTTATGGGCATAAGTAAAGGCCTCGTCCACACCTTGTTCATCAAAACAGCTCTGAAAGTTTCTGGAACGGACGCGGTCTTCTTTTGACATCTCCATCAAATAATTACGCATATCATACCAATAGTTTTCATCCCATCCATCAGGGCAGATGCCATTCCCAAAATAGTCGCCTCCATCTAAGTGCCACTTTCCGATATATCCGCAATGCACCCCCGCCGCACTTAAGCGCTGCCCAAGCGTTTTTACATATTCTCCTAGTTCCATGCTATTGGCAATCATTCCATTGGTATGCGGATATGTCCCTGTAAAAATGGCTGAGCGCGCCGGTCCACATACCGGTTGGGTTGTATAGGCACGTTCAAAGCTAATCCCTTGTTCAACCAGCCTGTCCAAGTTTGGCGTATGCATCTCGCATCGATTATTGAAGGCATTAATCATGTCGAGTCGTTGGGTATCTGTCATTATAAATATAAATTGTCGTTTTTTCACATCTTCACCTCTATATCATCTTTGCTTACCAATAAAGCTCCCACTCCTTTAGCTCTCGCATTAAGGCTTCAAGATAGAAGTAATCTCCCCATACATTACACTCATCCACATTACGATCTTCACACGTATTATGGGCAGTACCTCTTGCATAGACACCATGAAGAAGTAAACCGTTGGATGTTTTTGGGTCTTTAGCCGCATAATGGTCAATCAGGGATTTTAGAATTTTTAGGGCTGCATTACGGTACTTTTCTTTTTCAGCTCCATCAAGGTATTTACACATCTCTAGCATACCACATACAGCTATGGCTGCGGCAGATGAATCCTTAGACTCCTTTGATGGATCACTAAACTTAAAATCCCAATAGGGCACTAGATCTTTTGGAAGATTGTCAATAAAAAAATCGGTCACTTTGTAGAAGATATCTTTGTAGGATTCTTCTTTAGTATAACGGTAGCTTAAGGCCGTTCCATAAACGCCCCACGCTTGCCCTCTTGCCCACGCCGAATCATCACTATAACCTTGTCGGGTCTCCCCGTAGAGTGGCTTACCTGTGCCTTTTTCAAAGTAATAGGTATGATAGGTGGAATGATCTTCTCGAAGAACAACTTTTAGAGAGGTATCAATATGACGCTGTGCAATGTCTGCATACTTTGAATCCCGTGTCACCTCTGTCGCCCAGTACAATAAGGGAAGGTTTAAGAGGCAATCAATAATTAAACGATAATTATCATCTGCACCTACATTACCCCAAGCTTGGATGAACTGCCCATCTTCTTGATATCTTGTTATTAAATGTTCAGCTGCACGTATGGCCGCCTCTTTACCGGTCTGATTTCCGGTTAACTTATAAGCAGATACACAAGAGAGGCTATATAAAAATCCCATATCATGATGATTAATGTCAAAGGCATCGTCCATACGTCTAGAAAAACTCTCCACTTGAATCTCTCCAGCTTTTTTAAATCGTTCATCTTTTGTCCACTCATAGGCCAACCAGATCTGACCTGTCCAAAATCCACTGGTCCATGAGCGATTAATATTGGGCGAATAAAAGTTGTTGTTTGTTCCGTTTATTTTAAAGGCATGGGTAAATTGGTCCAAGTCACTCCCAATTTGATTAATAGCCACTTCCATCGCCTGTTTAACTTCATCTTTTGTCACCGCACTATAGTTTTCTATATTCATCATCTTATCTCCATTCTATCGGATCCAATATAAATGGATCGTTCGTTTTGTTCAGATACTCTTGTAGTTTTTTATCCATTTGCTCAGCCTCCGGGTCATTTCGATCAAGCTCTATGGGTGCCTTTTGCAAAGGATCTTGTATCAAATCATAAACATACCGTTTTTGAACGGCTCCGGGCTTAGATCCGTTGTCCACCACATAGGTTTTCTCCTTCATACGTAGCCCCCGCCATCCAAAGGCCTTATTGTTGTAACCGCGTCGCCGATAGGCATCCACCATGTCCGGCATACCCGGAATCATCATGATCAACTTTTCTTCATCTTCCTCAACAACCGATGACATTTGCTCTCCTAATTTTGATGAAAAGCTCTTACCTTGCACACACTCTGGAACAGGAACATCTAATAAATCCAATAAGGTCGGCATATGGTCTTCACTACTAAAGAGTATATCTGTACGCCCCGCCACAACATCTGAATCACAAATCATCAGGGGAATCTTAATAGCTTCTTCATACCAAACATTTTTCCCCATAAGTCCTTGGGCGCCTAACATATCACCATGGTCTGCCGAGAGTACGATGACCGAATGCTCCATCAGTCCTTTGTTTTCCAAATAATCCATAAGGCGTCCAAACTGTACATCCAAACCACTAACTGCCCCATAATATTCTCGAAGGGTTTCGATAAACTGAGGGTCATCTCTCAAGGCTTTGGGAACATTATCCGAAATGCTGATTTCATCATACATCGCCTTATATTCTTCCGGAACTTGATCATAAGGAGGGTGTGGCGGATTCCATGATAGGAACAGGCAAAAGGGCCTGTCTGTATTTCTTTGCTCTAAAAAGTCAATGGCTACATCGGTCTCTACCTCTGGTGACCAACCATGTTTAATAATCTGATCAGAATTGTCTTTCCAATAATGCGGTCTTAAATGGTCATCCATCGCTCCATAGGAAAACCAAAAATCAAATCCGTGACGTCGTTCTCCCGGTGGTGTGAACGCATCCCAATGCACTGCACCTGATTCCGGATGGGTCTGAAAGTTTTTTTCACTAGCATCTAAGTGCCATTTTCCAATATAAGCCGTCTGAAATCCTTCTGCTTTTAGCACATCTCCAATGGTTGTCTCTTGCGGTTTTAGCATCACCGTTTCATCTAATCCGATTTTACAATTAGTCCACATCCCTAAGGAATAGGGATATTTTCCGGTAAGCAATGAAGCTCGGTGGGGGGAGCACAAAGGATAGGTACTAATGGCATTATCAAAGACTTTTGATTTTTTTGCAAAGGCATCCATATGAGGGGTTTTCACTTGATTATCTTCAAAACCAATCGCCTTTTTATTCCATTGATCCGCAAAAATATAGATCAAATTCTTTTGCATTTTTTCATCTCCTATCTTGAAAAATCAGCCCAAAAGGGCTGATTCTTCGTTATTTTCCTAAGAATGTATCCATCGCTTTTTGGTTGATTTCAATGGCACGATCGATATTTCTGTCTTTAAGTTCTTGAACAAAGGTCTCGTAATCATCTTCAATATTCGTAGCACCTAGCATCCATTTTTGGAACATTTCATCCACATAAGGACGAATTTGAGACATAATTCGCTTGTATTCAGCTTCATCTTCTTCCGTATACTTAAGGTCAAGCTGACCATCAAAGTATGGTGGCACTTGGTCACGATACCATTCCGGATGTCCGTTGTATAATTCTGCCGCTGCTTTAGCTTCTTCTGTCATAAAGGCATACTCATAATCCGGATCTTGATTCATACCGATACGATATTGAATTCCTTGTGAACGTAAGTATCCAAGGGGTGTTTGTTCTGTGTTTTCTAAGACTACATCGGTGTACTCTTTTTCTCCTGAATCATTGATAATATATGTCTCACCTTCAATACCCCAGTTAATAAGGTCTGAACCTTCTTCTGTAAAAAAGAAATCAAAGAATTTAATGAGTGTCACGGGGTCTTCAACTTGTGATGAAATTCCCCAGCCCGGTGCCGGGTAACGTGTTGTACGTTCGACAATTTCACCATTTTGATTTTTCATCGGCGCAATAGCCACGTTATTGAACCCCGGAATTTCTTCTGCTAATGAACTATTATAGTTACCTGTACTTGGCCAGTCATGTGTAAAACCACCTTGGTTTGCACTATATAATGTATCTCGTGTTTTTGCTCCACGTGTAAAAATCTCTGGGTCAATTAATCCTTCTTTATACCATTTTGCCAATTCTTTCACACCATAAACAAAGTTTTCTTCTAAGGGTTCAAACTCGATGACTCCATCACGGGCATAGAACTCTGTACTGGAATCAAAAAGATACAAATACTCGTCCGGCATCTTATGTCCTGCACGGTCAAATAATGGAATCTCATCTTTTTGTCCATTGCCATTTGGATCTTCATTTCTAAAGGCTGTTAGAACCGTATATAGTTCATCCACTGTCGTTGGCACTTCTAATCCAAGCTTATCTAACCAGTCTTGGCGAACCCAATAGAATTCTGCCGATAATAAGGTTTGATTTTTTGGAATATAATATATGTTTCCATCTAAGGATGTTGCACCTTGTCTAAACTTAGGATCAGATTCTAAAAGCGCCTTGATATTTGGCGCATGTTCATCAATCAAGTCGTTTAGTGCAAGTAATCCACCATCACGGCCAAGTTTCTCCAACTCTGATGTATTAACATATCCAATTACGTCTGCCAAGTCACCGGAAGATAGCATCAAGTTAAAGGCTTCTTCTTCATTGGCGTTAGTTTTTGAAACTGTTCCTTCCAAGTTAACATTGGTACGCTTTGCAATTTCTTGCCATACTGCCCATTCGGAATCAAAAGGCATATTGTTAAAGTTTAAAAAAATTGAAAATGTCTTTGGCTCTGCTGATACCAAACTTCCTTCAAGGGTTTCTTCTGAGCTATCCGCACCTGTATCTGTCCCCGTCTCTGTTGTTGCACCTGTTGTTGCTTCTTTCTCTGCATTACTTCCACACCCTGCCATAAGTAACATTGTCATTACGACAATCATTAGTGTTGCAATAATTCTTTTCATAACGTTCTCCTTTTCTTTTTGAATTTATCTTAAATGACATATGTCATTCATAAGATCTTAGCCTTTTACTGAACCAATTGTTGCACCTTTTTTGAAGTACTTTTGCACGAACGGATATGCAATCGCCATAGGTACAATGGCTATAATGATAATGGCATAGATGACCGTTGTCGGCGATGCCAAGGAATCCATAGTGATAATCCCCGCTTCTGTTTCATTGGCCACTTGATCAACAATCAATTTTTTCAATAAAACTTGTAAGGGTATCTTATTGTCATCTTTTAACAAGTTCATGGCCCAGAAGTAACCATTCCACCTGGATACGCCATAGAACATCCCGACGGTTGCTAATGCCGGCTTTGATAAGGGCAAGTATATGTGATAAAAAATACGTAAGTTAGAAGCCCCATCAATAAATGCCGCTTCTTCCAGTGATTTTGGTACTTGCTCAAAAAAGCTCTTTAAAATAATTAAGTTATATGTGTTCAAGGCAAATCCAATAATGATACCTGTTCGCGTGTCTAAAAGTTTTAAATCGACAAAAGTCATATATAAGGGAATCATCCCTGCATTAAACCACATGGTAAAGACGGTCATAATCGTAAAAAATTTACGGAACAATAAACGTTGCTTGGACAAGGCATAGGCCATCGTTGCTGTAAAAACCATATTGGCAAGCACGCCTGCAAAAGTATAGAAAAAAGTATTCAAATAAGCTAACCAGATACCATCTTTGGCAAATGCCTGCCGATAACTTTCAAGATTAAAGCCTTTCACCCAAAACATAACTTCGCCGTTTTCCACAAAAAAGGGTTTACTCACCGATGCGATAACGACATAAAAAACAGGGTATAAACTGAGTATGGTAATAATAATCCCTATCAAACTCATGAAAAATGAAAATATTTTTTCATTACGTGTAACTAATCGACTTGATTTCTTTTTTTTCATCGTGTTCACCTCCTACCATATTGCCGTTTCTGATATTTTTTTACTGATTCGATTAGCAAATGCTACAAGAATAAGAGCAAATAATGCCTCGAAGAGTCCGGCCGCCGTTGCCAATCCATAATCACCATTACTAATTCCTGTTCGATAAACATAGGTGGCAATAACATCCGCGGTCTCATATGTGGTCGGTCGGTATAAAAGTAAAATCGCTTCGAATCCAACTTTGACCATTTTTCCAATATTAAGGACGAACATCACCACAATAATAGGCAAAATATTGGGTACGGTGATGGCTGTAATTTGACGCCATTTTCCCGCCCCGTCAACCTTGGCCGCTTCATACAACTGAGGGTCGATCCCCATAATGGCTGCGATATAGACAATCGAGTTAAACCCTGCCGTCATCCATAAGGTCATCGTCGTATAAATCCCTCTGAAATATTCCGGCTTAACCATAAAATACTGGGGTTCTATACCTATCTTTTGCAGCATAAAGTTTATGACCCCTGTACTTGGTGATAGAAAGTTGATGGTCATTCCACATACAACAACGACGGAAATAAAATAGGGTAAAAAAGTTGCTGTTTGTGTCAGTTTACTAATAAATTTGTTGCGCATCTCTGTAACCATTATTGCTAAAAATATTGGTAAAGGAAACACAATCAGCATTTGCCAAAAGGCAATCATCATAGTATTGGTAAATGTTCGTACAAAGTCCGTTCCAGTAATAAAGTAGATAAAGTTTTCAAGTCCAACAAAGGTACTTCCTTCAAACCCTCGAAAAACATTATAATCATAAAACGCCATCCGAAGTCCCAACATCGGTTTATAGGCAAAAACCAAATACCAAAGCAAACCAGGTAATAGGAGTAGGTATAGGTCCCAATCGCGTTTTAGTCTTCCTCCAATCATCGATAATGATAATTTCTTTTTCATTGCTTTCTCCTTTCAAATCATTCAACTTTGTCCATCGAATTCTTAACCCCATTAAAGCACGGTCAAGTCTAAAAATCTATCGCCCATTTTCAAAACGTTTGCAATAGCACTTATTTTGGCATCTTCATTTTTCAACTGCATATATAAAAAGCAGAAACAGAAGGCAAACACCTTCTGTTTCTGCATCTATAACGCTTTATCTATCCTTATTTATCCATTCGATCCTTGTATTGCTTTGGTGTCATGCCCATGATTTTTGAGAAAACACGTATAAATGTATTGGCACTATTAAAGCCAACTTCTGTTGCTAGGCTTGCAATTTTAATTTCTCGAGAGGTATGTAAAATATCCACGGCCTTTCGAATACGATACTGATTTAAATGAGCTTTAAAATTTTCTCCCGTTTCTTTCTTAAACAGTATGCCACAATATTTTTCAGAGATGTTCATGCGTTCAGCCAAATCAATGAGCATAATATCTTCTTGATAATTTTCTGCGATGAATTGGATCATATCTTGCCCAAGTTGGTTTTCTTCTTTCTGGCTTTGTTCGCGAACATATAGGCATAACCAATCGATACTGTTACGCAAGATGTTAAAGACTTCGTCTTGATTCCATTTATCTGCCAAGGACCAAAAATCTATTTTTTTGTCAAAGATTTCTTCCGGTGTCACTTTTAGCTCCTGAATCACTCGTTGCAAGGTACCGATTAAGACTAGCACCAAACTTTTTCTGGCTTCAAGTTCAAGCGAGCCATAAACATCATTTTCTTCAAGAATATGGTCATAACTCGATAAGGCTTGCTCTTCACCTAAAACGACTTGATGAATCAGTTGATTTTCTAAGTTCAAAGGGTAGTAATGCACTTTCTTATCTTTTTTCCGGATCATATCCATGGTTAACATAACCTGTGTACGATAAAGAAAACGATATTCTAGGATTTTTTGACTTTCTTCATAACTTTCTCTTATGGATTCCAAGCCTAGGCGTACATCACTAATGGCAACAAACATACGCGTCTCGCCTTCTAAGCATATATCGTTAATTAAAGGTTGAAGTTTTTTCTTCACTCCATCTACCCCTCTTGCTTCAACAATAAGAGCGCATATGCCTGTACTCAAGTTTGCAAAACGAATGCCTTGGGCATGTTGCACAAACTCTACAATTTCATTTTTATATATTTGAACCTCTTGATCACCAAAGTGCTCATTGCCTATGAACTCTATAAGGGCGACTGCAAAAGACTCACCTTTTGCCTGTTGATTATATACTTTACTCTTCTTATCCTTTACACCAAATAATAAGTCTCGATTTGTCTTATGTTCCATCAAACGATCCCGCTCGTTAATTGCACTACGCAACTGGATATTGAGGTCTTTAACTTCCGATGCTTTTGTATGCAAAATCTTGAGTTCATCATATTTTGAGTTGTGTTTTACACCATCAAATTCAGTCATCAAATCATGGATTGGACGATATAATACTCTGGAAAAAACTATCGCTCCGGCAATGGCAACAAACATCATAAAAAAGCTCGGCAACAACATACGCATCACTACATATTCAAAATTGTCGCTATCGGATGTGTCTTCTGCCAGTATGGTCCAATCAATATTTGCATAGGGATATACAAAAAACTCATAATTCTCATAGGTAATACGTTCCTGCTGGGATTGTTCACTAAAACTTTGATACAAGCCTTCTCTATCGATATCCTTCGCTTGATTCCATGCAAAGATTCCTTCATCATTACATAAAAACCACGTATACTCTTCTCCCGATGTAATCAGACTTTCTGTATTGATGACCAGAAAAAACAAGACCATCTTTTCTTCAAATACTCGGCGCGTCACATACATGATGTATTGTTCACTCTCCATTTGCTGCATCATGACTTTTTCTTTTCGTCCTTGTTCAAATTCGTTAAAGAGTTGATTGCGCTCTTGTATTGACATGGCCAGCGTGGTCTTGAAAAACTGACTGCTTTCTTCACTCGATACCGGAGTCAATACAGGTTTTTGAGTATCTATCGGTGTAATATAAATATCAAAACTAATATTATTCACTCGCGAAACCGCTTTTTGCAGTTCTTGTTGTAATTTGATCGCGTGAAAATACATTAAGCTGCCTTCGTCATCTGTTACATATGACCGTATATGTTCATTATTGACAACGTTCTCGAATTCATTCATGGCAATTTCCAGACGTAACTGACTGTTGCTACGGTTGGCTTCAAGGGTTTGACGCAAGCTGTTTTCTTGATCTTTTTTGTCTTGCTTATTCAAATTATATGAAAAAACGCCTATAAACATAAAGCTTATAAAAATAAATATTGCGAAAAATATCTGATAGATTCTTTTCTCGTATTTTCCTTTGACCATAATTCGCATTGTGTTCTCCTTTTACGATCGGCTTTTTTTCAATCGCTCATATTCTAATGTTGCATTCACGCCTTGATGATAGGCATACCCTAACTTATGTTGGCGATATTTAGGATCATATGAACTTCTCAGTGTATCAAAAGGATCTTTTGTCTTTTTAAGATAACTACCGAGTTTTTTTCGATATTGCTTAAGAATTGTTTCATACTCAGGTTGCACCGCAAGATTCCTTTGTTCAAAAGCATCTTCACGCCTGCTATATAGCTCTTCCTCCAAACGCTCTTGATCATGATATACTGTATATTTGTATGCATCATCAAGATACATTCTGCCCGGGACAACATATCCTAAAAATTCATCATACCACTGACCGATGACATAGTTTCTTGGCGAAGTCGTTTCCTCTTTAAACGTGGATATCAAGCTTATACCTTCCCAGTTTTTTGATACTTCAAGCCCACAAAAGTCGGTAATTGTCGGCACAATATCCATTAAGGAGACGTTACCAGTAATGCGCTTTTTACCTAACAGTTTTTTATGATAAAAAGCTAAGGGTACTTCATTACTTTCATTGTAAAAACAACCATACTTGGTAACCAAACGGTGAGCAGCCATGCCTTCGCCATGATCTGCAGTTAAGACTATAAGGGTATCATCCATTTTACCGCTTGCTTTTAATTCTTGCAACAACTTTCCGACCTGGGTGTCAACTTTATCAATAAAATAGTGGTAGGCATTCAAATAACACCTATAGTCCTTGTCATCCCAGCTTCTTGTCTGGCTTTGACGTCGGTGGGCACAGCACATGTACTTGATAAACTCGGGACGATTTTCTAAATCTTCTGTCTCAAAATTCGAAGGTAACTTGGGAAGATCTTCAAGGGGCTGCACTTGATCTTCTTTACGATAATTGCCGATATAAGAACAAATATTATGGGGATTTTGAAAATCAACGACAGCAAAAAATGGCTTATCTTTTTCTGATGTTCGAAGATAATCCCTTGCTTGCTTTAGGGTATTGATATCAAAGTACGTCTCATAATCAAAATCGATATCATCACGCTCGTTTGAAATATGTACTTGTTTTTCTTCATAACAGTGAAAACCACGCAAGGCTCCATAATCGTGTCGCTTTCCAAAGTGAACACAATCATATCCTGCCTGACTAAACACATCGCCTATCGTAGTTAAGTCTTTGCTCACAGCATCAAACCCTTGATCGGGCAAGTTACTTAAGACTTTGGTTTGGTGTGGGTATTGGGACGTCCAGAGCGATGCACGCGCCGGTTGGCACAAGGGACAGGACGTATATGCGTGTTCATAACTAATCCCATTTTCAATAAGTTCATTCATATACCGAGTTTGATCATAGGTGTTGCCATAGGATCGCAACGCCTTTGAACTGAGTTGGTCACAGATAATCATTAATACATTCATAAAGTCATCAACCTTTCTTTCTCATCATGTATATTCTATTATATTGAAAATGGGATATTTTGAAATCTCCAAAATGCAAGTCGTCACCAAAAAGCAACCTTATGTCACTTTAATTGTTGCCTTTCTTGCCGTTTTGAACGTAGTTCCATGCATCTATGCACATGGTATCTAAATCCAATTTTGCTTCCCAATGAAGCATATTTTCACTTTTTTGGGTTGAAGCATAGCAAGTGGGGATGTCACCGGGTCGTCGATCGACAATTTGATACTTCACTGTTTTACCACTGGCTTTTTCAAATGCCTTGACCACTTGAAGGACACTATATCCTTCACCTGTTCCAAGATTAAAGGCTTCAATTCCTGAATGGGTCTCTACATAGTCAAGGGCTGCGATATGGCCTGCAGCCAAATCTTGCACATGGATATAGTCGCGAACGCCGGTTCCATCTATGGTATCATAATCATCGCCAAAGACACTCAGTTGTTCGAGCTCACCACTAGCTACCTTAGCAACATATGGAAGCAGATTATTGGGGATGCCATTAGGGTTTTCTCCGATAAGTCCACTTGGATGGGCGCCGATTGGATTAAAGTATCGCAACAAAGCAATGGAAAAATCCTGGTCACCAACATATAGGTCTTGCATGATTTCTTCAATCATTTTTTTTGTTGCCCCGTAAGGGTTGGTTGTCGATAAGGGATAATCTTCTTTAAAAGGCACATTGTCATTCATACCATACACTGTTGCTGATGAAGAGAAGACGATTTTCTTGCATCCAAATTTTTTCATGACTTTCAAAAGCTGAATGCTTCCATTAACATTGTTATCATAATATTCTAAAGGTATACTTATCGACTCGCCAACGGCTTTTAAACCAGCAAAATGGATAACAGCGTCAATTCGATGGTTAGTAAAAATTTCTTCTAAAGGTTCCCTATCCCGAATATCACCTTCATAAAACTCCACATTTTTTTTGCCCAGTTTCTCGATTTTCTCAACAATTTCTTTTTTGGAGTTGACAAGATTGTCAATAATAACAACTTGATGATCCGCCTCTAATAATTTCACACATGTGTGACTTCCAATAAATCCGGTTCCGCCGGTTACCAATATTTTCATTACTTGCATTCCTCCTATGTCGTACTATATTTTTTTACAATCGCTTCCATATGCGAAAGTTTTTCCTCCATTTTTTTCACAAAGGCATATTGATTCTTGGCTCGAATCAAATTGTGGTTTTCTTTGTGCACCTTAAAGTAAGTATCTCCATCGAGGTAGTCTGTTAAAAAACGCATCCCACATTCAAAAGTCATAATAATGGCACTCATTGGTAATAATTCAAGTTCTCTGGAGCTAAGCTCATCTTTCATAATCTCAAGATATCCTTTGGTATATGCTTCAAATCGCTCTAAGTCTATATCCATATCTTCAAGATTTTCCGCATCCTCTTCTAATGTACTTCCACAAGAACGAATGGCATCCCCAAAATCGTACAGCACACTTCCCGGCATGACAGTATCCAAATCAATGACACATCGACCGACGCCTGTAACGTCATCTAAAAGAACATTATTTATTTTGGTGTCATTATGGGTCACCCGCATAGGAATATTTCCCTTTTCCATTTCCGATAAGATTAACGAGCATATGTCTTGATGTTCCATAGTAAAGACAATCTCTTCTTGGCATAACTTTGCACGTTGATTCACATCTTCTTCAAGCGAAGCTATAAAGTTCTTATATCTTTGTTTTGTATTGTGGAAATCTTGAATCGTCTCATGCAAACTAGCTGCGGGATAGTCCTTCAACATATACTGAAAAAGCCCAAAGGCTCGTCCTGCTTCATAAAGCATGGATGATTTTTCAGCAAATAGGTGCCCTGTCGCCTTTTGAACAAAAACATATGACCGCCAATAATTTCCATCTGCATCTTTATAAAAACTCTGCCCTGTTCGGGTTGGAACCAGCGTTAAAACCTGGTAATGATCTATAGGATGTTCTATAATATAATCCACCAAATAACCGGTCACCCGTTCAATATTTTCCATCAGTTGTTCTGTCGCCTTAAAAATCTGGTGATTCACGCGTTGTAAAATATATGGGATTGATTCCCCAGATGCATCAACTGTGACAAGATAGGTATCATTAATATGTCCATCTCCATAAGGACGAATTGATTTAAAGTCACCCTTCCATTGAAATTGCTTGCAGATTGTTTCAAAATCGTGTGTCATTATTTTATCCTCCATAATTTTTCAGGGTATTTTCCTTCATCAATCATCGTGTTGATCGCTTCAACCACTGTCTTTTTATCTTCTTGATACGTCACTCCATACCATTTTTCTGAAGTTTTTAAAACTTTCACTTGCGCTTTTTCCTTTTGAACCATTTGATCAACGACATAAGGAAGATAGAACTCACTCTTTAAGGGATTAGCTTCAAGGGCCGCTGACAAAAAGTCTACGATTGTCGCTTCAACTTCTTCAAGGAAGGAAGGTTTAAGTCCCCACATATTCATTGATACAATTGTCTCTTCGGGAAGTGTTGTCCACTGTTGCTCTTCTAAGTAGGCGATATCTTGTGGACGTTTTTCAATATGCACACGTTCCACAACGTTTTTCAGATTCTCATCTTCATCTAAGCTGCATATTCCTCGAGAAACATATCCATTTTCTGTCACAGTGTTTTTTAACATATATCCAACCATCGCGTATGCACGCTCACTTTTTTTCTCATCCTTTAAAAATGTATATAGCTGCGCAAAAGCTTCTTTGCCATAATAATCATCCGCATTGATGATTGCAAAGGGTCCTTGAATCAAATGTCTTGCTGCATACACTGCATGTGCCGTACCAAAGGGTTTAACTCTATCTTTTGGAATCACGATTTCACAAGGCACATCGTCTAACTCTTGAAAGGCGTATTGTACACGGATAAAGAGCTCAACCCGCTTTCCAATAATTTCCTTAAAATCATTCTCAATTTTATGATTAATAATAAAAATAACTTCTTCAAATCCTGCTTCAATTGCGTCAAAAACAGAGTATTCGATAATTGCCTCATCATAACGCCCTACTGGGTCCATCTGCTTTAATCCACCGTAGCGACTTCCAATTCCTGCTGCTAAAACAACTAATACTGTTTTTTTCATTTTATACCTCCATAACAATTTGATCTTATCTATATCATAACAACTTTTTCTTAACATGTATTTGTACTTTCTTCTACTCTTTTTGTACAATCGATTGTATAATAGAAGAGGAAACTATTTATTGGTTTAGATTGGAGTTTTTCATGGTTAACACTATTGATGGTTATGGACTTACACCGATTCATCGTTTGATTTCCATTGACAACATCATTACAGTACACTATTTTGAGTACTCAAAAAATTACATCTTTGAAGGTGAACGCCACAATTTTTGGGAGTTCCTATATGTCGACAAGGGACATATTAATGTCAAAGCACGAGATACCATGTATATGCTGTCTAAAGGACAGGTAATCTTTCACGAACCTAACGAATGGCACACTGTTCTTGCTAATGGTGAAAGTGCCCCTAACCTTGTCGTGATTGCCTTTGAATGTCAGAGCGAATCCATGGACTATTTTAAGCAGCGCATCTTGTCTATCGATGGACATCTCCATACGTATCTTGGCAAAATCGTTGCCGCTGCTCAAGCGACCTTTTCCAATAATTTAAATGATCCCATGCTAAAAAAAATGGATAAGCGCCTTAACACGCCTACCCTATCCGAACAATATATTGTAATGTATTTGGAACTTTTTTTATTAGAGATTTTGGAAAACCATGCGAATTATGAAAAAGAAGTTAAGACATCTTCTTCCATCCATGAATATATGCGCGAAGACAAGCTTGCCATTGTCATAAATTATCTACAGGAAAACATTCATCAGCCACTTACTCTTGAAGACATATGTAAAAGCACTCTACTCAGTCGATCTTCCCTTCAAAAATTATTTAAAGACGGGACCGGTCACAGTGTGATGGACTACTTTAAAGCCATGAAAATGGATGAAATCAAGCGTCTTATTCGTGAGGAAAACCATAACTTTACTGAAATCGCTGAATTGCTTGGTTATAGTTCCATCCACTATCTGTCGCGAATCTTTAAGACAACAACAGGGATGACCTTATCCGAATATGCCTCATCGGTGAAAGCTATTATAGAAAAATAAAGGGACTTAAACTATCTGTCCCTTTTATTATTTGCCAACTCCGGCTTCACGATTCTATAGGCTGGAATTAAAAATAGCATTAATGGAAAAAGCCATAATATTCCATAATAATATGTTTCCATTCCTGTTACACATATAATCAAGACTTCCAGCGAAGCCATAGAAATATATATGCTATTCGATATTTGCTTACTCTCCATTACTCATCTACCTCCTCTTCTATGAAGCGTCCTGATGACAAACCAAATATTCATCTAACTACAATTACCTTTCCTAACTTTATATTGTGAAAGGTTACACATAATCAGACTGTTCTCTTTTAGAAACGCATCTAAAAAAGTGCTTTCAAGTCAATATATCGAAATATAAAATGTCAACTCACACCAGGCTATTGATATACCGGTTCAATATATGTTGCTGTTCTACTAGCATATGTGCTAACTCTAGTATTACCAGTTGGTTGACCATATTTGTATTCAGCATACCTTTCTCTTTTCAGCGTGTAGTCAGCGTATACTCCTAATCTACTATACTTACTTGCATTTGCCGGTATAGTAGTATCAACTGAGAATGAATATGAAAAACCAAGATCTAAAGATATGCCTTTCCATGAGTAATCTCCGCCCACATTATATGTTGTCCCACGATTTATTGTATAGCTAGACGCCGGAGACCAAACTGGCGTTCCTGAATGATAATCAAGAAAATGGTGTCTTATTTTTGAGGTTTCTAGCGTTTCTTCTAGCAACCAAATTTCTCCATAACGTGGTTGTGTAGCCCTATGAGCAAATACATAAATATCATAATCCTCAATTGTTGGAAAAATCATTTCATTTCCAAATTCATTTGTATAAATATATTCATTTGTACTATTTGCTTGTATATGACTTGTTGTCTCTGCTGAAACATTTGGCGATACTACAATAGTCATTATGATTAGGGCGTCAAAAGCCCAAGAACTTTGAAAATTTAATACAGTATTTT
>CAZLXW010000019.1:0-57897 GCA_964563505.1 uncultured Eubacteriales bacterium | reverse complement strand
TTGATAAGATTGCACGTAAGTCAGAGAATCCTTCAATAACACGTGATGTAAGTGGCGAAGGTGTTCAACAAGCATTATTAAAAATTCTTGAAGGAACTGTTGCATCTGTTCCTCCTCAAGGTGGAAGAAAACATCCGCATCAAGAATTTATTCAGATTGATACAACAAATATTTTGTTTATCTGCGCCGGAGCATTTGATGGCTTAGAATCCATAATTGAACAACGCACCGGAACAACTTCCATGGGATTTGGTGCAGAGATTGAAAGCAAGAAAAATATTGAAATCGGAGAAATTCTTAAAAAACTGTCTCCGGAAGACTTAATCAAGTATGGTCTTATTCCTGAATTTGTAGGACGTGTTCCCATTAGTGTGGGTTTAGAAAATCTTGATGAAGATGCTATGGTTCGTATATTAACAGAACCTAAGAACTCTTTAGTGAAGCAATACAAAGTCACATTTGATATGGATGATGTTGAATTAGAGTTTGAAGAAGAAGCCTTAAGAGCAATAGCAAGAAAAGCATTAAATCGTAAGACAGGCGCAAGGGGACTACGTGCTATTTTGGAAGAGATTATGATGGACATTATGTTCACAATTCCTTCAGATGACACAATTGGTCAGTGTATTATAACACGCGCAACTGTTGAAGAGGGCGCTACGCCAACCATTGTTTCGAATGAAAATCTTAAGGATATGAAACAAAGTGCAGGTAATAAAAAGCGATTGCTTAAGAAGAATGAACATGAAACAGCATAAATAATTTATTAAGCGAAGTAGAATGGCTTAGATAAAACCCTTGCATTTATGCAAGGGTTTTTAAATGAAGTAATGGAGGATGCTATGAATAGAATGAATTTACCAATTTTATCATTAAGAGGCGTCAACGTATTTCCCAAAATGTTTTTACACTTTGATGCAAAACGATCGACATCGGTTGCAGCTCTTGATGAAGCAATGAATAAAGATCAAATTCTATTTGTTGTTGCACAAAAAGATGCAAGCATTGAAGATGTTGATGTGGAAACAGATATCTATTCAGTGGGAACAATAGTTAAGATTAAACAAATTGTAAAGTTGCCCGGAGGGGTTTCAAGAGTCTTAGTTGAAGGAATCCATCGTGGGAAAATTATTTCTATTGAAAAACATAAACTATATCCCTTAGGAACCATTGAACCGATTGAAAGTGAAGAAAAAGATTTTTCAAAAGCTGAGATTGAAGCAATTATCGGAATGGCAATGGATATTTTAAAGGAATTCAAACGTCTAAATCCTAAAATGTCTCAAGAAACCATTGATTCATTGCAAAAAATCAAAAAAGTAGGCTTGCTAGCCGATTCGATGACGACGCATCTCATCAAAGCGCTTGAAAACAAACAACGTATTTTAGAAGAGATTGATGAAGAAATCCGTATGCAGCTTGTCATTCGGATTTTAAATAATGAACTTGAAATTGCACGAATTCAACGTGACCTGCATCGTAAAGTAAAAAGTACAATCGATCAAAATCAAAAAGAGTACTATCTGCGAGAGCAGTTAAAAGTTATTCAATCTGAGCTGGGTGATCAAGTGGATATTGGTGAAGAGATTGACGAATATAAAGAAGCAGTGGGTACATTAAATGCAAGTGAACAGGTAAAGGAAAAAATATCAAAAGAAATAAATCGATTACGTAAAATGAATATGAGTTCGGCTGAAAGTGCCGTCATTCGAAATTATATTGATTGTATGCTAGATATGCCTTGGAATACCATGACAGAAGAACAGATTGATCTAAATAAAGCACATGATATTTTAGAGGCAGAGCACTATGGGCTTCAGAAGGTAAAAGAACGTGTGCTTGAACATTTAGCCGTTCGTAAGATGACAGAGGATGGTAGCGCGCCAATTATTTGCCTTGTAGGCCCCCCTGGGACAGGTAAGACGTCGATTGCAAAATCAATTGCATCTTCACTGAATCGAAAATATGTACGCATATCTTTGGGAGGCGTTCGAGATGAAGCAGAGATTCGAGGACATCGCCGTACCTATATTGGAGCAATGCCTGGACGATTAGTGAGTGGTCTGCGTCAAGCAGGTACAAGTAATCCATTGATTCTACTTGATGAAATTGACAAGATGAGTAGTGACTTTAAGGGTGACCCAAGTTCGGCATTATTAGAAGTTCTTGACAGCGAGCAAAATTATCAATTTAGAGATCATTATATTGAAGTTCCGGTGGATTTATCGAAAGCTATTTTTGTAGCAACAGCTAATTCATTAAGAACAATACCAAGACCACTATTAGATCGATTGGAAATCATTGAAGTTGCAAGTTATACAGAAAATGAAAAATACCATATTGCCCTAGAATACCTCATTCCCAAGCAACTTGAAAAACATGGGCTTGCAAAAAGTCGACTAAAAATTAAGGACGATGCATTACGTCGTATCATCAATGAATATACCCGGGAATCCGGAGTTCGTCAACTTGAACGACGTATCGGAGAAGTTTGCAGAAAGGCAACAAAAACATTTTTAATGAACAAGAAAAAAACATTAACAGTCAGTGCGAAAAGCTTAGAAAAAATATTAGGTATTCCGAAGTTTACTTATGAGATGAAGCTCGCTGAGCCACAGATCGGCGTTGCAAGAGGACTAGCATGGACCGAGATGGGAGGCGATACTCTCTCTATTGAAGTTACAGTTATGCCGGGAACAGGTAAATTCCAAATTACCGGTCGTATCGGTGATGTAATGAAAGAATCTGCATCAGCAGCCGTCAGTTATATTCGTTCAAAAAGCGAAGCTTTTGATTTACCCGAGGATTTTTATGAAAAGAAAGATATTCATATCCACATACCGGAAGGGGCTGTGCCAAAGGATGGACCATCAGCAGGAATAACCCTTGTCACAGCAATTATATCTGCATTAACCAATAAAGCAATTCGTAATGATCTTGCCATGACAGGTGAAGTGACTTTGCGAGGCCGCGTTCTAGCGATTGGCGGACTCAAAGAGAAGATATTAGCAGCCAAGCGTGCGGGAATTTTTGAAGTCATTGTTCCAAATGATAATCGCCGACATGTATCTGAGCTAGATCAAGAAGTGATTGAAAATATGACCATTCATTATGTTAAGGAAGTTGATGAAGTTATTAAGCTAGCCTTTGCAGTGCAAGAGCAAGATAGGAGTTAAGATGAATGTACAAAATGTGTATTTAGAAGCCGTTGGAGTCAAGTTTGAACAATATCCAACAAGCGGGTTGCCGGAGATAGCCTTTGCCGGGAAATCCAACGTAGGAAAGTCCTCCCTTCTTAACGGTTTGATCAATCGAAAAAAATTAGCAAGAACATCAGGACAACCGGGAAAGACACAAACGATTAATTTTTACAATGTAGAAGAAAAGCTCTATTTAGTTGACTTACCGGGATACGGATATGCAAGGGTTGCAAAATCCGACAGAGAGCGATGGGCAAAAATCATCGAAGATTATCTGCATCAGAGAGAGACATTAAAACAAGTTGTTCTATTGGTTGATGGACGTCATGAGCCGAGTAATAATGATCAAATGATGATGGACTGGATAAAAAGCTTTGGATACGATCCTTTGGTTATTGCAACTAAAATGGATAAATTAAAACGTAGTCAACATAGCAAAGCAATTAAGACGATTGCAAAAACCCTCAACGTTAAGTCGAGTCATATTTTACCGTTTTCGGCAGTAACCAAGGATGGTAAAGATGAAATATGGGAAGCTTTAAGTCAAATCCTCCAATAGTGTATTTAGTATTACTTTATAGAGAACGTGACTTTCCTCTTTCCATTGGTCACAAATTTTAATGGCATAATCCTTATCAAAAACATTGATGGTTAAATCGATAAGGGTTTTGCCGTTTTCTTTTGCAACGAGGTGAACGAGATAATCCCCATCTTTTTCCGGGATATATTCGGAGGAAATTTCAAGGTGCTCTTTTATATCATATTTTTTTTCTGTAAAATATTGATCGATTTCTTTTTTAATCGTTTCGGAAATACGGTTTTCAAAAAAACCAAGGGTTGTTATTCCTTCGTTGGAGATTTCGTAACTTGTTGATTTTGATGTTGTAATCGTTCGAATCAAATCGCTTTCAACAAGCTGATGAAGGTACTCTTGAAAAGAAAAATAATTCGTGTAACCTTTATCAATAATAAAATCCGACAACTGAGTATTGGTCAGTGGAAGTTCAATTCTTTTTAACATGTAAAGTATGATTAATTTATTTGTGCTCAATTCATGATTAATCATTGCTAACCTCCTTACTCGAATTCAATCTATAGTTTATATGCACCTTTTTACTGCGTCAGCTACAGCAGCTGCAACACCTTTTGCAAAGGGTTCAGGAAGAATGTTTTCTTCATGAAGTTCTTCGCGTGGAATCATATTAGCAATTGCATTGGCAGCGGCTAGCTTCATCTCTTCAGTTATTTGCTTACCTCGTCCTTCGAGAATGCCTTTAAAAATACCTGGAAACACAAGGACATTATTGACTTGGTTTGGATAATCTGAACGTCCGGTACCGATGACTCGGGCTCCGGCCTCTTTTGCAAGCTCAGGCATAATCTCAGGGGTTGGATTTGCCATAGCAAAAACAATGCTGTCTGTGTTCATCGATCGAATCATATTCTGAGAAACAATTCCCGGTGCGGAAACACCGATAAATACATCTGCGTGATTTAAAGCATCGGAAAGAGAACCACGTAATCCTTGGAGATTTGTAAGGGTAGCTATATCTTTTTGTGCCCAATTTAACCATGGTTCATCCTTGTGAACAATACCTTCTTTGTCAACCATGATCAGATGCTTTACACCGGCAAGGAGTAATAATTTTCCGATGGCTATACCGGCAGACCCACAACCATTGATAACGACCTTGACTGAAGAAATAGATTTTTCAGTCAGCTTTAGGGCATTTAATACTCCGGCAAGAACAACAATGGCTGTACCATGTTGATCATCATGAAAAACAGGTATATCAAGAGTTTCTTTTAAGCGGCGTTCAATTTCAAAACATCGAGGAGCACTGATATCTTCTATATTAATACCGCCAAATGTTGGCGCAAGATATGTAATTGTTTTTACCAATTCATCAACATCTTGAGTATCTAAGCACAGAGGAATGGCATTGACACCGGCGAACTCTTTGAATAAAACAGCTTTACCTTCCATAACTGGCATAGCGGCTTCCGGTCCGATGTTGCCTAAACCAAGCACAGCTGAACCATCAGAAATCACAGCGACGGTATTTCCTTTCATGGTATATTTATAGACATCTTCTTTATTGGCATGTATTTTGCGGCAAGGCGCTGCAACACCGGGAGTATATGCAAGAGACAGGTCCTCCCTTGAATTAACCTTAGACTTTGCTTGAATCTCTAGTTTACCTTGCCATTGTTCATGTAATTGGAGTGATTTTTCTTCTATAGACATTATTCCCACCATTTCCTTTTTTCTTTTGTATAGTCTATATATTATCAGATAATGCTATAAAAGTGAAGCAAGAAAAGAGGGTTTCAATGTCTAAAAAATCGCTTGATTGACAGTCCGTTTAATGCAAGTTATAATGGTAAGGCGTTCTAATGATTTGTAAAGACGGTATCGGAAGGAAAAAGCTATGCGAGTAATGCATTTAATCAGTGGTGGAGATACAGGTGGAGCAAAGACCCATGTCATCACATTGCTTCAAGAATTACAAAAAAGTGTGGATATAGAACTCGTTTGCCTGTCAGATGGTGTATTTTATGAGGAAGCCAAGGAAGCTAAGATTAAGACACATCTATATGAGCAAACGTCGAGATTTGACTATAAATCCATTCGTGACTTAGTCAAATATCTTCAAAGTCACCCCTTTAATCTCTTGCATTGCCATGGGGCAAGGGCTAATTTTGTAAGTAATTATATACGAAAACGGGTAAAATTACCGATTATAACGACGATTCATAGTGACTATCGACTGGACTTTGAGAATCAATTCTATAAAAAAATCATTTTTACCTATTTGAATCGAATAAGTCTAAAAAAAATGGATTATTTTCTTGCAGTGACAAAAACCTTCAAAAAAATGATGAGTGAAGAAGGATTTTCAGAAGACAAGATTTATACAATATACAATGGAATTAAACCACAAAATTGGACAAAAACCTATGAAGACCATAAAAATCAAGAACACAATCAATTAACATTCGGTTGTGCTACACGATTAGTACCGATTAAGGGAACGCATCTATTGTTAGAAGGGATAAAAATTTGTGTTAGTCAAGGATATATCTTTAAAGTCCTTATTGCAGGGCACGGTGAGAAAAAATATACGGAACGTTTACATGCTTATGTGAAAGAACACCATCTTGAGAATCATGTAGAGTTTTTAGGTTTTGTTACGAATATGCAAGGTTTTTATGAAAAGATTGATGTAAATATTTTGCCCTCGTATACGGAAAGCTTCCCGTATGCGCTCCTAGAAGGCGGAGAACGAGGAATTGCCACGATTGCTTCACGTGCAGGTGGTATTGTAGAAATGATTGAAGACGATTCCACAGGTAAGTTATTCAATGTTGGAGATGCAAAGGCCCTAGCTATAACCATGATGGGGATGATGAATGACCAATACGATTTGGCTGAATTAGGAAGTAACTTTCGAGACAAAATACACCAATCATTTTCAGATGTTGCAATGGCAAAACGGCATGTGGAAATTTATACAGATATACTGCACAAATCAATATAAAAAAGAGGCAGTACATGGAAAAGTATTTTATTTCCATAGGTACTAGCCTCTTTGTTCTATGTTCTTTAAAGGATTTCATCAATTGTTATATGGGGTTCAAACATTAAATCGACCATAGTGTCATTGACTTGAATAATAGGACGAGATGGCGATTGATTATGAATAAAAACAATTCGCGCCCGCTCACCAGTGGAGAGCAAGACATCTTTTCCTAAATAATGATGTGCAATATTTTCAAGGAACACAAACAATAAGTGGGTATCAAGTAAGCCGTAAGATTCCTGTTCAAACATCTGAATGACCTTAAAGGGAGAATATTTATCATGATAGGACCGCTTTGACGTCATTGCATCATAGATATCGACAATACCGATGATTTTTGCAAATAAGGGTATTTGATTATCTTTAAGTCCGAGAGGATAACCTGAACCGTCAATTTTTTCATGATGAAGTAAAACACCGTTCTTAATATCATCATTAATGTCGTATCCACGAATAATATCATATCCAAAGTTCGTATGCTTTTTTATAGCTTCAAACTCGTCCACATTGAGTTTTCCGGGTTTATTTAAAATATCAGGACTAATATTAAGCTTTCCAATATCATGTAAAAATCCTGAAATCGTTAAGTCTTTAATTTCTTGATCAGAAAGTCCAAGCCATCCTCCAAAAATATTTGCAAGCATAGCCGTATTTAAACTGTGAGTGAATGTATAATCATCTTCATTTCGTAAATGATAAAGATAATTAAATAAATCGCTTTTTGTCCGTAGAGATTTGATGAGAGCCGTACTAATATCATAGAGCTCATTTTCACTGATTTCTTCTCCGAGCAATACATCATTAAGCTTTTCCTGTGTTAAGGATTGTTGCATTAAATATTGTTCTCTGAATTCACTGAAATTTTGAGATTTTCTATAGGAAACATTAACAGGCTGTTTTTCTTCGTGAGTCGGTTGGTCAGCGATTTGCTGAGCGCTCTCTTCATAGACTACAATTGAGGGTAATTGATAGAGTCGAATTCGAAATAAATGTTTTTCATCAATTAAGGTTTCAGAAGGGATAAGTAATAGTCCTTTTGGTGTATAAAGGTCTTCGGCTAGAATCATCCCGGGTTGAAGTTGGTTTGTATTTAGTCGTAATTTTGTCTTCATAATTCCCACCTTGCATAAATTCATATTAAGAATCACTATATTATAAATATTATAACATAGTTTAATGCATGATGGGACCATTTATTTTGGGATTACATGAAATGTTTATATATTGGTTTCATGGCAAGATGAAGCAGATAGGTTACAAGGGAAACAACGATTCCTTTAATGATATTAAAGGGTAGGAAGACAGCAAGGACGGTATTCCAACGCATCTCAAATGTCAAAGAGCTTCCAAAATATAAAGGTAAAATAATAAATAAATTGGCAATACAGGCAAAAACAACCATGGATATAGAGCCAGCGATGAGTCCAAGAAACAAGCCTTTATTGCTTTTGAATTTGTGATAAACAATCGAAGCCGGAACAACGAAAGCTATACCGACAATGAGATTTGCCAGTTCTCCGATACCTGCAGTACGTGTAATGATTAAAGCTTTCAATAGATTCTTAACGAGCTGAATAGCAGCTGCTGCGAGTGGACCCATAGTGATTCCGCCAATCATTGCGATAACATCACTAAAATCAAGTTTTAAATATTCGGCAAAGCCAATATAGAACTCAAGTAGCATAATAATAAATGCTAAGGCACTAAATACACCGATACGAACAATATAACGCGTTTTTTGGTTTGAAATTGAATACATAATTATTCTCCTTTTAGATTGTGGTGAATACTTCTAAAAGCATAAAAAAGCCTCGAAAAAATCCGAGGCATGGTTAATAAAATAATCGTCTTACACTTACTTCTATCATCCAGACTCTACTGTCGGTCTTGGAGTTGCACCAAGTCAACCATAAATGGCTCGCGGACTATTACCGCCGGTCGGGAATTTCACCCTGCCCCGAAGTATTCATTTAGTTGTCTATATTGCAAGTATACAAGAGAAAAAAAACCTTGTCAATGAAATTTTAATGGTTTGTTTGGTTGATATTTTTTAAAGTTAGGTTATAATTGAACATGATATGTAAAAGTGAGTAAAACAGAGAGCTGTGAGGTTGAAGAATGAAATTAAAAACGAAGGCTAAAAGATTAATAAGCTATGTAATCGTATTTGGAGCATTACTTAGCACTATAAATGTACCGATTGAAGCGAATGTTCTTATTGATGAAACAATCGAACGTGAAACAGTGACAAAAGGCTTAATCTATGAGCATAAATCAAAATTCACGCAAGCAGGATGGATTGATTTGCATGTCTTAAAAATGGATTTGACAGAAGAACAGGTGGCATTAGATATTCTTCAGTCAACACAGGCATTTGGACAAAAGGAGACATTACAATCACTGGCGATAAGTAGCCCCCAAAATGTTGTTGCAGGTATCAATGCGTCATTTTTTAATATGAAGGGAACGACAAGTGAGCCAGTTGGTGTTATCTATAATCATGGATATTCTTACGCAGCGCATAATTATAATACATCAACCAAGGGCGTTGCATCCTTGTTACAGTATGAAAATGGAGAAGTTCTATTCGATTTTTTTGATACCTCGTTCAAAGTGCTTACGGACTCTGGGAAAACGCTTTATGTTGAAGGGGTTAATAAACTTACAATTACAAATGGTCCGGTTATATATAATAGTAGTTTTGGGATGACGACAAATCAAATTGATCAGATAGCGAAGATTTATAAAATTATTGTTCATAATAATGTCGTAACAGGCATTGTTGGTGTCAATGAAACTGCAAACATACCAATCATGCAGGAAGGATATGTTATTGCTATACCCCAAGTTCTATTGGCAGAGGCCGATTATTTGAACATGTTTACGATAGGGACGGGGGTTGAATTTACAATTAATTCAACAATAAATACAGATGCATTAAAGTTAGCCATTAGTGGTTCGGGAAAAGTTTTACAAAACGGACAATTTACATCAGAAGGTTATCTTATAAGTAAAGATGCACGCCAACCCCGTTCTGTTTTGGGAGTGACAGCTGATCAAAAGTACTTAATTGCGATGAGCATTGACGGAAGAGGATCAAGTATTGGTGCGACCCACGCAGAAGTGGCTCAATATCTTAGAGAATACAATGTATCGGATGCTATTCAACTCGATGGAGGAGGAAGCACAACACTTGTAGCTAGAGACTTAGGTCGTACAGATATTCGGGTGAAGAACACAGTGTCTGATGGAGCGCAAAGAAAGATTTTAAATGGTTTAGGTTTTGTCAGCTTGGCAGAAACAGGACCGGTAAAATCCATTAAAATTATCCAATCGGGTGAATCTGTTTTTAAAAATAATCCCATTCGACTCGAAGTGATTGGATTTGATGAAAATTATAATCCGGTCGAAATCAATTATCGTAATCTTGCATGGAGTGTTGAAGGAATTACGGGCAGTTGGGGAACGAATACCTTTGTTCCGACTGTGGCAGGTGAAGGAAGAATCTCATGTTACTATGAAGGTTTGGTAGCAACAGCAAGTCTTGAAAGTTTAGATTCGCCGATTGATATTGAAGTCTCGCCAAAGATTCTTTCATTAGATAATAATCAGACGGGAGAGTTTAGTGTTGTCGGAACCGACAAGAGCGGATATCAAGGAATCATTCAGAACAATGATGTTACATACACTTTGGAGAATACTTCTTTAGGTGAATTTCGAAACGGGAAATTTATTGCAGGCTCAACCAATGGCATTTCTAAAGTAACTATTTCGATGGGGAAACGAACGACGACGGCGTATGTTGTTGTGGGAAATGAATATGCGGCAATCAAAGCATTTGAATCAATGGAATATTATTCCCGTAGTTATCCGGAAGAAAAAGTTGAGGGAGAGATTCGTATTGAAACAAAAGATGTTGTTGATACAAATAAAGCGTATCGATTTGACTATAGTTTTTCCAAGTCATCGGATGCACAGGCTTTTTATATGATGATTAATAATTTTTATCTAGATAAGCAAACAAGGAAGGTTAGCTTATGGGTTAATGGAAATAATAGCGGACATATGTTTAGAGGAAATATTATCGATGCCCTCGGCGGACAATATACACTTACTTTTTCTCATGGTATTAACTGGACAGGGTGGAAAGAAATCGAGGCAGAAATCCCTGCAGGAGTTCAATTTCCGGTTCAGTTAGATCGCTTATATGTTGTTGCATTACAATCTTCAGAACCATATGAAGGATCGCTTTTGATTGATCAGTTAAGCGCAATGACAACAGTAGATACAAGTAATCTCCGTTTTGATGAAGAAGGATTTATCAATGATCCCCTAATGGTGAAAATGAAACCACAAAATAGTTTTGAGATTAAGTTATTCGGTCCGACGTCGTTTAAAAATAGATTATTAGACACAGTGATATCTTCGAAAGTTTATGAAGAAATGAATAAAGCCAATTATGGTATTTTTGCAGGAAGCTCAGATGTGGATACGTCTAGGCTCACCGGTAATTATTCGGTTTGGAAGAATAGTTATTCAGAAAAAGTGGTCGATAAAACAAAAATTATTACGCTAGGGACGGGTAGTGGTGGACTTAGAACGACCGATTATACCCAATATAATAAGCTGAAACAGACTTTGGCAAATACAAGTGAACATTCAATTATCATTATTGGAAGCAAGAATCCCTTAACCAGCTTTGCGGACCAAAAAGAAGGTGAGTTAGTACATAAAATACTCAAAGAATATATGGAAAAAACCGGTAAGCAGATTTTCTATGTTAATGCAAGTGGATATACGACGGATGTAACCATAAAAGACGGTGTTCGATATATTGATACAAGTGGACTATGGTACAAAGTACAAGATCGCTATGTGGATTTGAATAAAATGCTATACCAGGTACGTTTTTTTCTTGAAGGCAATGAGTTGTCCTACATGATTGAACCAATTTTTCCGGCAGTAAAAATAAACCAGTAAGGGGATTCTATGAGACTAAGGATTCAGCAATTTTTTAACTCCAATGTGGGCTACTTACCATTTAAAATTATAGAAGGTATTTTCGGTATTGTTAGTTTATCCCTATATTCTCATTTGCTTTTTCCGGATGAGTATGGATTATTTGGAATTGTTAACAGTAGTGTAATGATTACCTATCTTCTCTCTTTTGGCTGGTTTTATTTCGTTGCTATGCGTTTTATTGGTGAAATTGATAGTGTGAGAGATCGTAAAATATTCTTCTCGAATATGTTATCCTTACAGGGGATTATTTATGGGCTCTTGCTATTTGCTTATGTTGGTCTCTCACTGATTTTGATTTATGGGTTTTCATTTAATCCATGGCTACTTATTGTATACGTCTTGTTTTTTGTCGGATATATGTTCAATCAATTTTATATCAACCTGTTGCTTTACGTTCAAAAACGGTTTTTGAACGTTATTCTTGTGGTCTTTGTCGCAGTTTTAAAGCCTGTACTTGTATATGGATTGTATAAAGCCGGTGTTGAGTCGCTATATATCTTATTCTTAGGGCATGGACTTGTTGACATCCTTCTTGGAGGAATTGCATTTTGCTATATTCGACCCTATCAATACTTTGATAAGGCCAGTATTCAAAAAGAACAATTTAAAAGTTACTTGCAGTATGGTTTTCCGCTTATTGGATTAACCCTAACTATGTATGTATTGAATATATCCGATCGTTTTATTTTACGTTTCTTTTACTCAGAATATGTGGTCGGATTATATGTTCCCAATTATAGTATTGCTTCAGCAACATTTTTAATGATTGCCTATGGCCTCTCACGGGGTTTTTATCCAAGGCTCTTGACGGCATGGGCAAAAGATGCAAAAGATGAAGCCGGGCGTATTCTCTCAGTGAGTATCAAAACATATATTTTATTAGGGCTACCGGCTGCGACGGGGATGCTTTTATTATCAAAAGATATCGGTCAAATCATTATTGCTAAAGAATATGAAGCCGGTTACCCTGTAATTGGAATTGTTGCCTTTGGAATGTTTTTTTTGAACTTGGCAGATTATATGAATAAAGAATGGGAATTAAGCAAAAATACAAAGCCGATTTTTATAAATAGTTTAGTTGCAGCTTCCGCTAACTTAAGTTTAAATTTTCTATTAATCCCTAAATATGGGCTTATTATGGCGGCCTACACAACACTTTTTGCTTCAATCATCTATTTTCTAATGAGTGGCATACGACGTAAAAAAATACTTGAAATAATTGTTAAAAAAAAAGACTATATTTCCATCATTTTTGCTAATATCGTTATGTGTATTTGTGTTATAATAAGTTCGGTGTTGCCAATTCAAGGATACATACTGATCATTTCTAAGGGTATGATTGGTGTCATAAGCTATTTTGCGACATGGCTGACAATAAGGAAAATATTACGGTGAGGATAGGTGATAAGGATGAAAAAGGTGGTTCTAGTGCTGTACTATCTTATAGGAAAGCGCTTACCCAAATCTCAGGGGAGATTTGGATTTATAAGTCAAAAAATTCGATATGTTCTGTGCAAACATATTTTCAATCAGATTGGTGAGCATGTTAACATAGAACAAAATGTTTTTTTTGGTTCAGGGAACGATATAAGCATTGGAAAAAAATCAGGAATCGGTATCAATGCTTCTATCCAAGGACCCTTATCCATTGGGGAATTTGTAATGATGGGGCCGGATGTTATTATCTACACAAAAAATCACCGCTATGAACGTACAGATCTTCCCATGATGCTTCAGGGAGACTCAGAAGCCTTGCCTGTTGTAATTGAGGATGACGTATGGATTGGCGCGCGAGTCGTTATTCTTCCCGGTGTCACGATTGGTAGAGGAAGTATTGTTGGGGCCGGATCAGTAGTCACCAAAGATGTTGAGTCCTTCGCAATTGTTGGAGGCGTTCCGGCAAAAGTTATAAAAAAAAGAATTTAATGAAATGAAAGGAATTATATGAAAAGAAAATTGAATTACATTGACGGATTGATTATTATTTTAATATTACTTATCCTTGTGGGTGGTGTTTGGTATTTGACCAAGGATGATGGTGAGGGTGGAATAACAACACGTAAAACGGAAGTTGTGTATAAAGCCGAAGCAAAGAATGTTGTTGAGAATGCACTAGAGCAAATTCAAATTGGAGACAGACTTGTTGCCATGGGATCATTTCAAGATGCAGAAATTATTGATGTTGAGTATAGAAACGCTTATGTTGTCGAAGCTATTGATGGCCAACTAGAAGCTATAGAACAAGCCGGAATAAAAGATATTGTTGTTACGATTAGAGGAAAAGCGAATCAATATGGTCCCTATATCGATTTAGGTGGACAAGAGATTAAAGCAGGATCGAAGTATTACATTAAAACAGATGTCTTTGAGGCCTATGGTAGTGTCGTTGAAGTTACGTCGATTAACTAAGAAAAAGATTGGAAAGGTAGGTATACAGATATGATAAACAAAAAAGGAAGAGTAGGTGGGAAAATCCATATCTTTGATCTTCTATTAATATTTGTCGTAATACTTGTTGGTATCACGGCCGTTGAACGCTTAACAGATAATGAGCTAATTAGTTTTCGTCAAGAAGAAGATGTCAAAGTAAAATATGAGGTTGTTTTTACAGAGTACAACTTGGAGTATTTTACCTCTGTAGAAATCGGGGATCAGCTCGCGGAAGATAAGAAATTTTTAGATGGTGAGATAACGAATATACTCATCGAAGATCGTATCATTACCCGTGTTGATAATAATGGCAAAATCATATCTGCGCCAGATCCTTTGAAGAAAAAAGTGACGATTGAAGTGGAAGCGACAGCATCTTATGAAAATCCTATTTATAAAATAGGTAAGCAAGAACTTCGAGAAGGTTTGCCACATTTCTTGGTGACGCAAAGATCGAATCTTTCAGGTGTTATCTCCCGACTTGAACGTATAGAATAGAGGGTGTTTATGATGAATAGTATACGTAAAAAAATATACGAAAGCTACTTTTATTCCATCATTCTAGGTATTTATGAATGGGCAGTGGCTTCTGTGTTTTTTCGACCGACACAATATAGTGGACATAAAAAAAAGGAAGAAGCGGTCTATAATTCATGGCATGTTCGTATATGGGCAAGAATAGGTTCAGAAGTTGAAAAAATCGCAAAACCTTTTAGAGAAGCTTTTTACAGTAGCTTTTTTATGAATATTGTTAATCAAATAGCCACGTTTAGTCGAGAGAGCGTCATTTGGAAAGTGGTTAAAGAATTTAACGTGGTATATGTACTTGTTCTATATATCTATATAGATAAGTTTATGCGAACCTATATTGTGGGCTTTGCAAGTGTTTGGGATGAAATTTTAATCCTCGTTTTCATCGGATGGATTATTATACGGAGGATTTTATTTAATAAACGATATAGTTTTAGTGATATTGACTTACCTTTATTGAGTTTTATTGGAATATATCTAGGAATAATGTTTGTTTATTCACCGGAATTAAATGTTGGAATCGAAGGCTTAAGAGCCGTTGTTCAATATATGTTTTGGTTCTTTTTAGTCCTTCAACTGTTAGACCGGCAAGTAATTATACAACGTACGATTTGGCTACTTACAGTGAGTACGGGTCTCCTGGGTTTGCATGGAACATACCAATACTTGACCGGAGCAGAGATGCTTGGGAATTGGGTGGACAGTAGTGAAACTATTACAACACGAGCATATTCTATTGTCGGAGGACCGAATGCACTAGCGAGTGTATTAGTTCTTGGTATACCAATTGCAATTGGACTCTTTATAGCTGAAAAAGATATTATAAAAAAGATTATATTGTTGTTTTCAGCATTGTTCATGGGAACAGGTCTAATCTTTACGTTTTCTAGAGGGGCATGGATCGCGACATTTTTAGCAGTAATTCTACTCTTTATCTTTGTTGGAAAGCGATTACTTGTGCCCATTATTACTCTTTTATTAGCGGTGGTTTTATTGGTGGATAATGTCTGGAACCGAATAAGTATGTTGTTTACAAAAGAGTATGTAAGTAAAGCATCGGAAGGCGGACGAATCTATCGATGGACTACGGGGATAACCGAATGGTCAGAAAGTAAAGTTTTTGGATTAGGTATTGGGCGTTATGGTGGAGCAGTAGCAACTAATCATGGTTTAGCCCCCTTTTATATGGATAATTATTATTTGAAAACATTAACAGAATCCGGACTTGTCGGCTTGATTTCTTTTATCGTATTACAAGTGTATACTATGGTACAATGTTTTTTCTATATCAGAGGAATGAATAATAAATATAACCGAGTTGTTTCCTTAAGTATTTTTGCAGGTATGATGGGTGTATTGATGCATAATGGTGTTGAAAATATTTTTGAATCTCCATTTATGGTCACTTTCTTTTGGATGTGTGCGGCGCTTATTGTTGCAACATTCAAGGTAGAACAAAGGGGGACATATGAAGAAGATTAAGACATTATTTATTGCTAATATTTTTCCGCCCATGGGAGGGTCAGGGGTTCAACGATCGACAAAATTTGTCAAATATTTTGGAGAGTTCGGGATTGAGCCGGTTGTATTGACGCGAGAGTGTAATCTTGCCCAAGATGTAACCCTATTTGAAGATGTTCCTAATGATACTAAAATCATCCGAACAAAAGCGTATGACTTTACGGAATGGAAAAAACCCTTTGACTTATTCGGAAAAGTGATTGCCCGTAAGGTTTTGGTTCCGGATGCAGATTACGTTTGGTATAAAAAAACGTTAGAACAAGCTATTCAGATAGTAGAAGAAGAAGGTATTGAATGTATTTATTCAACATCCTATCCATACAGTGACCACTTATTGGCGCGTGATATAAAACGCCGATTTTCAAATATACCTTGGATTGCTGACTTTAGAGATGAATGGTCAATGAACCCTTACATTATTGACAAAAATTATAGTCAAAAACGAATGCAAAAGGAAAAAGTTATGGAAGAAAGTGTTGCCAAAGAATGTGATTATTTCATTGCAAATACACGCATTATGCATGAGAATTTTTTGAATATGTATCCGTTTTTGGAAGGCAAATCAACGATTATTACCAATGGATTTGATGAAGATGATTTTTGGCATGTTGATAAAGCATATAAGCGACAAGAGCGCTTTCGGATCGTCCATCCAGGCGTCATCTATGGAAACAGAAAAGTCGATAAAATTCTGAAGGCGACAAAAGAGCTTATTGATGAAAAGGTTATTGATATTGAAGATATTGAATTTAAGTTCATTGGTCAAATAAAAAAAGAGGCGATTTTGGAAGAAGGCAAACGCTTTGGTTTGAATAAAGTGATGACCTGTCCCGGATATATGACTCATAAAGATACAATCACCGAATTAAACCGTGCTGAAGTTTTGTTGCTAATTCTTAGAGAAGGTGAAGGTGGTAAGAACATAGCACCCGGAAAGATTTATGAATATATAAATTCCAATCGTCCAATATTAGCCTTAGCACCGAAAGATGGTGTGGCAGCAGAGCTTGTTGAAAAAACAGAAACAGGTATTGTATGTGAAACGACAAATGTTGCACAGATAAAATCCGGTCTCGAGAGACTCTATATGAACTGGAAAAAGAATGAATTTCATATTCGTCCGAATTATGATATAATTAATAATTATAGTCGAAAAACACTCACACAGCGATTATCTGAAGTCATTCGTACGATCGTGGAGCAATGAAAGGGTCAGTATAATGAAAAAAGTTTTAGTAGCAGGGTATTATGGATATCAGAACTCAGGAGATGATGCTATACTACATTCAATATGTAATGATATTTTAGAGTTAGATATTGAAACATCAATTACTGTACTCTCGAATCAACCACAACTTACAATGCGTGAATATCCTGTGTTTTCAGTGAATCGATTCAATCTTCACGATGTATTAAGAGAGATCCGTTCATGTGATGTTTTGGTCATGGGTGGAGGTAGCTTGATTCAAGATGCAACGAGCACCCGATCCCTTTATTACTATCTATTTCTCATTTGGAGTGCCAAAATTCATAAAAAATCGGTCATGTTATATGGCAACGGGATTGGTCCAATTCATCATTGGTACAATAAATCAGTCGCAAAGTATGTGCTCAACAAGGTCAATACGATTACCCTAAGAGAACATTTGTCAAAGGAAGTCCTAAATAAGTTAGGTGTGAAAAAACCGTTAATACAGATTACGGCAGATCCGGTTTTTAATCTGGAGATTAGCCGTAACAATGCTTATCAAGAAATCTATGACTCAGAAGGTATTCCTAAAGATAAACCGTTAGTTGGTGTGATGTTTCGAAGTTGGATGTATGAAGATTCTTACACAAAAAAAATGGCAAAAATTTGTGATGCAATCGTTGATAAGTATGATTACCATATCGTATTTGTTCCAATGAAATATCCGTCGGATTTAGTGGTTTCCCTAGAGATCATGAAAAAGATGAAACACGATGCTACAGTAATAGAGCATCGCTATAATGAAGAAAAATTGATTTGTTTGATGGGTGATTTGGAATTGATATTAAGCATGCGTTTACATGCATTAATCTATGGCGCTCTCAATAATGTCCCGATGTTAGGTTTTAATTATGATCCTAAGGTCGAGTATTATGCAGAAGAGTTAAAAATAAAGTATGTGAAAAGTATGCGGCATATTCGCATTAATCAAGTCATGGAACAAATTGATGAAATTATAAAGAATAAAGAGGGTTATAAAGATCATTTAAGGGAGCAAGCAGGGAAGCTAAAACTGCATGCAAAAGAAAATCGTAAGTATTTACAAGATTTATTATAAGATATTATTTTATAAGACATACTATAGAGGTGAACATATGAAAGGAACTGTTGTAAATACATGGATAAAAACATGTAAAAAAGTTTATGCCCCCGCACATGTACAATCTGCATTGGAGTCCGTGGGCTATACAAATGATGTTACGTTTTCTCCCTTAGTTGATGTGGACGATCAAAAAGTCTTTAAATTTGTCGATCATATTGCTAGAAACACCGGAAAAGCTGTCGCAGAGGTATGGCATAATATTGGTGTCGATAATTTGTTGACATTTAAAAATGATTACCCAGCTTTTTTTAGACCTGATAATGCATTTCAGTTTTTAAGTCTTATGAATGATGTGCATCAAATTGTTATTAAACGTGTTACAGGAGCAAAGCCACCGATACTAGATATGGAACCGATTGGTGGAGCAAAGGCCCGTTTTATATATCGGTCCAAACGAGGAATGTTTGATTACTTTTTAGGGCTCATGGAAGGTGTACAAAAAGAATTTAATGAAACAATCAAGATCAAGGAGTTAAATCGAACAGAGACAGAGCTTGAATTAGAATTAACCTTTGAGTACGATGTTGAGATCCGAAAAACATATAGAATAAATACATTACTTTCCTTTGGTTTTATCCGAAGTACAAATGTGAAAAGTGCTTTTTTAGCAATGGTTCTAGGTGCTGTGATTTTGTTCCCCATAGCCGGAATGACAGAAATGATGGAAATTACTGGGGCAGGCGTTTCTGTTGCAGTCATCGGAGTCTTTACCTATATTTCCAATAGGTTAATCAATCGACCCTTAAATTATATGCATAAAGAACTTTCTCGATTACAACAACACAATTTTGGATCCCGCACGAAGGTGAAAGCGGGCGACCAATATGATGATTTGTTTTCAAGTGTCAATCAATTTAAGGACATTGTATCCAAAGACTTTGTCGGCTTTAATAATATGGCAGACGAGATGACAACATTTACAGATACACTATTAGAAATCTCACATAACATGTCCCATACATCGGATGATATCGCTGACGTTGTGGAACAATTAGCCAATGCAGCAGGTAGTCAAGCTGAAGAAACAGAAAAATCAATTTATATGTTGAATGACAATATTCAAGAAGTGAAAAAAATTGCTGTGGAAGAAAACAAAAATAAAGACGAATTGGAAACATCCGTAGCTCAAATAGAATCTAGCTTTAAAAATGTTGAAAAAACAGCCAATGAAATAGATGATGTCCTTGAAAAGTTCAAAGTCGTTAAAGAAAACGGATTAAAGTTAATGGGAAGTGCTAAAGATATTACTAATATTGTCAGCTTAGTTTCTGCGATTTCCCAACAGACAAATTTATTAGCGTTGAATGCATCTATAGAAGCCGCCAGAGCAGGAGAAGCAGGAAAAGGCTTTGCTGTAGTTGCCGAAGAAGTGAGAAAGCTTTCAGAAGAAACAAACAGTGCTGTAGAAAAGATCAACAATAGTTTAGGTGTGTTTGTTGGCGAGATTGAAGATTTGGTTGACGATGTGGATGAACAATATGTTGTTCTTGAGAAAGAAAACGGGCAGTTGTCGACAGCGGTGAATGAATCAAGTGAGGCAAATACGACCATACAAACAGTTGCACGTAATATGGTTGAGACTTCTATGAAGTTAGAAAAAGAGACAGAAGCAATCTCAAACGTTTTTACAAATATAGAATCTCTTGCAGCGATTGCGGAAGAAAATTCAGCGTCTGCACAACAAGTAAGTTCCAATGTGACAAGCTATACAGAACAGATTAAGAGTTTGTCAGATCAAATCAATGACTTTAAAGAACTTACCAAGGAATTTAGTGAAGAATTAACGGCATATCATATTTAAAACAGAGACAAATGAAAAAAATGGCTGATGCATAAGTGCAACAGCCATTTTTCCTTATATGAGTAGTTCGTCTAAAGCGTGGCCATCGATGTCCGGTAATGCGACTTTAAGTAATTTTGCAAAAGTTGGAGCTTCATCAACTAAACAAGCAGTGTCGAGTGTAATACCGGACCGAATACCCGGGCCTTTTGCAAAAAATAGAGTTTTTAAATTCTCGTGCTCAGGAAGAAAACCATGATCACTAAGGTAACTATTGGGCAACTGGTCTCTATGGATAACGGTTTCATTAAAGGTATGGTTTCTAAAAATGTGACCATCTTTTGCTTCAAGTATAAAGGAATAAGATCCATCCAAATGATGACTTGATAATACATCTTCGCGTGTGAAAAGGTGCTTAATTGGTGAATTATCATTTGCCGTGAAGTCGTCCAATACTTGCTTGACCCGAGAATATAGGCGAGTATCTGTTGGATTTGATAATTGGACCTGAACGCTCCCACCGGCTGAGTTTGCATATGCTTGATCAGCGAGCCCCTCTTTTTTGAATAATGTATTCAAAAAGATAACATGCTCAAAATCGTTGCCACCATGATCTCCAAGAAGAACAATATTAGTGTTTTCATAAACATTTGCAGCTTTAAGGGTTTCAATGAGCGTTCCGATTCTTCTATCGAGTTTATCCATAACTTGATAGGCTTGTTCAGAAAAAACCCCATAAACATGACGTATTGAATCAAGCTCAGTAAAATGAATCGTCATCAAATCCGGTTTTTTATGTGCAATAATATCTGTACTGATGGCTTCAATGAAATCATCGAGTTCAGGTTGTTGTTTTCCGTTCAATAGATTTTTATGTTTTATGACAAGCGGAAGCATGGAGAAACTCCCGTTTTTGAGATAGAGTGAAAACATACTTTTTCCATGGTCAGACCAGATCTCGGGTATGTTATAATCAATAGAGGACTTTGCATTGGCCATGACCGGCCATAGTACGGAAGCAGTTTTTAAGTTTTTACGCTTTGCAGCATCAAACAAAGTCGGAACTTGTATGGCTTTTTTGTACCAATGCCATTCTTGCCGCAAGGGATCTTTTGGGTTTGCAATTTCATTATGAAAAACACCATGGCGGTCAGGATATGTACCGGTGATAATTGAGGTATGGCAACAATATGTTTGTGAAGGGTAAACAGAGTCGACAGATTTGACATAACTACCGTTTTCCATAAAATGCTTAAAGTTTTTAAGATTTTGAAGGTAAGGCAGATCCTTGGCATTTAATGCATCTAAAGATATGATTAATAATTTATTTGGCATAATTTCCTCCTATACAAGTGTAGTTTATTTCATTATACTATAGATATGAAGGTGGAACAAATGTTAAAATAAATGATGAAAAAAGTAAATGGGAGAGACTACAAATGATTAGAAAACGAAACCTTATTCAACAAATAAATCGCTTTCTTGTTTTGCAGAAGATAATATATTTAATTTTATTTTTAGGAATTATGAGTGGATTGATCTATTATATATTGGTGCAATATCATATTATTGAAAGCCAAAAAATAATTGAACCCACCTTAATCATAAGCGGTATTTTTATTCTTGTTCTTATCAACGGATTCTTATTATTAAAGGATGGAAGTTTGTATCGGCGATTTATATTAAATTCTGAAAGTCGCGAGCATGCATTTACTCATGTCGAAAAATTGAATCAAGACCTTCGGGCACAAAGGCATGATTTCTTAAACCATATACAAGTTCTCTATAGTTTAATGGAACTTGAAGAGTATGAGGAAACGCGTACCTATCTTAATCATCTTTATGGTGACATTATCAAGGTCGGTTCAAGAATCAAAACGGAGAGTGTATCTGTAAATGCGCTGTTACAAGCCAAATCAAACGAGGCAGAAAAAAAAGGCGTTCAATTTCAAATATTGCTTAAATCACAATTATCCAATATTCCTATAGGTGAGTGGGAGCTATGTCGTATTATGGGGAATTTAATTGATAACGCATTTGATGCATTGGATACGTCAGATAAAGCGGTAAAAACGATAACCATACAAATCTATGAGGCAATTAAATCGATTGAAATCCGTGTACGAAACAATGGACCATTTATTCCGGAGGCAATGACCCATAAAATTTTTGATGCCGGTATAAGCAGTAAGGGTGAAAAAGAAGAGAGAGGCATGGGACTGTACATTGTTAAAGAACTCTTAGAAAACCAAGGCCATAAAATTGTCTTAGAACAAGAAGGGGATGTCTGCTTTCATATTTCATTGAAAAAAATGATAGTTTAAGCTGATTATTGATGTTTTAAGACAAGATAAGTTGTGTTTTTTCTTAAAAAGCGTATGATGATAGTATAGATGCAAATTAGGAGGTGCAATATGGAATGGTTAGCAATAGCTCTAATTATCGTAGGCATATTATTATTGGTTGCAGAAATTTTCATTCCTAGTTTCGGTATTACCGGAGCATTAGGGATTGTTTTAATTATCATTGGTGTGATTATAACAGCTGAGACATTTGTTGCAGGCGTCATCATTTTTGCAGTAGTTATTATCATAGCAATTGGGTTGATGATTATGGCCTATAAACTGGTTTCAGCTAAAGGAAGTCCCTTTGTACTCACAGAAAATCTACATGAAGATCTTCAAGGAAATCTTGACTATTTTGTAGGGAAAAAAGGAGTGTCCATGACACCCCTACGACCCTCAGGAACCGGAGATTTTGATGGTGTACGATTAGATATACTTACTAAAGGAGAATTCATAGAAAAAGGTGCAACAATCATTGTTGATGATGTTGCAGGTAAACGGATTTTTGTTAGAAAAGTTTAGGAGGGTTATTTATGAAAATATTAATATTAGGTGTTGCGAATTTTCCACAAGAATTAAGTACACTACTTATTGTTGGGTTAATTGTATTACTGCTTGCTGTATTTTTTAGCGTTGTACCGATTCGATTATGGATTGCTGCGATTGCATCAAATGCGAAAGTGGGTATTGTCACTTTAATTGGTATGAAGCTTCGCAGGGTAAAACCGTCAAACATTGTATTACCATTAATTCGTGCAACGAAAGCGGGACTCAATGTATCCATTAATCAGTTAGAATCTCATTATCTGTCAGGTGGGAAGGTTGAACGTGTTGTTGATGCATTAATTGCAGCCCATCGTGCAAAGCTGGAACTTAGTTTTGAACGTGCAGCAGCCATTGACCTTGCGGGACGTGATGTTCTAGAAGCCGTTCGTATGAGTGTTAAACCCAAGATTATAGAGACTCCTGCGGTCGTTGCTGTTGCCAAGGATGGTATAGAAGTAAAAGCAATTGCAAGAGTAACTGTTCGAGCGAATCTTGACCGTTTGGTGGGTGGAGCAGGAGAAGAAACAGTCATCGCTCGTGTTGGTGAAGGCATAGTAACAACTGTTGGTAGTGCAGAAAGCCATAAGGAAGTATTGGAAAATCCAGACTCAATATCTGAACGCGTGTTAAGTAAAGGATTAGATTCAGGTACCGCTTTTGAGATTCTATCTATTGATATCGCGGATATTGATTTAGGCAGAAACATTGGTGCACGATTACAAATTGAGCAAGCGGAGGCAGATAAGCAAATTGCTCAAGCGCGTGCTGAAAAACGACGTGCTATAGCTATAGCTCAAGAGCAAGAGATGAAAGCCCGGGTTGAAGAAATGCGTGCAAAAGTTGTTGAAGCTGAAGCTGAGATACCTCTAGCAATAGCAGAAGCATTTAGGAAGGGGCAATTAGGAATAATGGATTACTACCGAATGGAAAACATAAAATCAGATACAGCAATGCGTGAAGCAATTAGTGAAGGCAATGAAGAATAGGCGGTGCGTAATATGAATAATAAGTCAACAGAATATAAGCAATATTCAGAAGTAGACTATAGCCGAGAAAATAAAAAAAAGGTTCTTAGCCATCCTTTGTTAAAGAACGTAAAATCCGTTGATCTTAAACGAGGAATAATCTTCAGTGAAGTTCTAGGAAAGCCGAAAGGTTGGTAGTCAATGATGAAAGTATTAATTGCAGATGATGATAAAAGTATGCGTTTTGTTTTACGAAAAGCATTAGAAAAACAAGGGGATATTGAAGTTGCATGTGAAGTCGATAGTGGAAGTAAGGCCGTTCTTGCCTTCGAGAATGAGAAATTTGATGCTGTATTCTTAGATGTGGATATGCCTGAATTAGATGGGATTGAAGCAGCAAAGATGATTTTAGATATTCAACCCAAATGTCTTATTGTCTTTATAACGGCATATGAGAAATATATGCAGGATGCGTTTGAATTGTATGCCTTTGATTATATGGTTAAACCATTCAAATTAGAGCGTTTGACCCAAACCATTCATCGAATGCGACATTTTATTAGTGAAATGGATGAAGTGAAGCAGGAAAAAGTCGAAGCAATAAATAACGATCTTTTACTAAAGGTTCAAGATGGCATGGTTGTTATTCGACCGGAAGAAATCTTAATGATTGAACGTGAAAATAGATGTTCAGTTATTATAACGGCTAAAGAGCATTATAGCATTAATAAATCCCTGTCAGATCTCGAATCAATTTTACCTCAAGATGCTTTTTTACGTACACATAAGTCCTATATTGTACGACTAGATAAAATAGAAAAGTTGAATGTATATGGACGGTGGACCTATGTTGTTAAGCTCAAAGGAACAAAAAAAGATGCATTGCTTACAAAAGAAAAGGCGAAAATATTAGAGACAATTTTTAATCCATTATAATACAGGGAGGACAAAAAAATAAGCGCCACGTTTTGTGGCGCTTATTTGATGGTATTATTTATTATTCGATAACATCACCCATGGAATACATTCCTTGAGGTTGAGATGATAAATACTTAGCTGCGTTAACAGCCCCAACAGCAAAAATACTCTTTGATTGAGCAATGTGGTTAATTTCAAATACTTCGTCATCACCGGCAAAAATGACTTGATGCTCGCCAACGATTGTACCGCCACGTAAGGCATGAATTCCGATTTCTTTTTTGGGGCGTTTGATACGTTCAGTACTTCGATCGTACTTGTAGCTATATTTTTCATCAAGTGCGTCATTAATCGAATCGGCAATGTATAGTGCTGTACCACTAGGTGCATCCAATTTTTGGTTATGATGCTTTTCAATAATTTCTATATCAAAATTGGCATTAGTAAGAACTTGTGTCGCCTTTTTGACTAAGTTAGCCATCAGATTGATGCCAAGTGACATATTCGCTGAAAATAAAATCGGAACTTGATGAGCAGCTTTATGTACAAAGTCAATCTGCTCATCATTAAGACCTGTTGTGCAAACAACAACGCCAAGCTCTTTACTTATTGCAGCTTTTAGCATAGGAACAACAGCCGGAGCAACTGAAAAATCAATGACAACATTTGCGTCAATGTCACATGCATCTAGAGAAGTAAATACAGGATAATCAAAGTGTTGAGTTGTATCCAAATCAATACCGGCAACAAGTTCGCATTGGGCGTCGTCTGCAATCAGTTTTGAAATAGTATGTCCCATTTTACCATTACAACCATGCATAATAACTTTTATCATTCTTTCACCTCGAGACCATAGTCAAGGATTGCCTGCTTCAATAAATCTTTGTTTATAGGATCCATTTCGTATAATGGAAGACGGCAAGGGCCAACATCCATTCCCATTATATTCATGGCTTCTTTTATCGGAATCGGATTTGTTTCGCAAAATAAGGCAGTAACAATCTTGTGTATAGACAGTTGTAGTTGTAAACTTTCTTCAAGACGGCAGTTAAGATAATGATTGACAATATCATGAGTCTCTTTTGGAAGCATATTTGCAACGACAGAGACAACGCCCTTTCCACCTAAACTAAGCAGTGGTAAAATTTGATCGTCGTTGCCTGAATAAAGGTCAAGCTTGCCTTCAAGTTCAGCGACGACATTTATTACATGACCAATATTGCCACTAGCTTCTTTAAGAGCAACAATATTTTCGAAACGACTAAGTTCTTTTAAAGTACTTGGTTCAATATTCATACCTGTTCGACTTGGAACGTTATATAACATAATTGGAATATTGACACTGTTTGCAATCGCACCAAAATGTGCAACGAGTCCTCTTTGAGTGGTTTTATTATAGTATGGCGTTACCTGTAACAAACCATCGGCACCTAAACGTTCAGCTTCTTTTGATAAATGAATACCGTGTTGCGTATCATTGCTTCCGGTACCTGCAATAACCGGTACACGCTTGTTAGCAGCTTCAACAGCAGTGCGTATACATGCTAAGTGTTCGTCATCATTCAATGTAGACGCTTCACCGGTTGTTCCGCATATAATAATTGCATCCGTACCCTCAGTAATTTGCCAATCAATGAGAGCGTGAAGTTTTTCAAAGTTAACAGAATAATCTTCATTAAAGGGTGTAACAATGGCTACACCTGAACCTGTAAATAAAGTCATAATATCCTCCTTCATAAAAAAAAGTCAGCATGTGCTGACTGTGTGTCACCTCAAATCGGTTCATTTGGGTAACAATACACAGGTAGCACTCCATCTTCTGCAAAAGATGACAGTTAGTAAGCTCTTAACTTAAAAACCAGGATCTAAAGTCACAGGACTATTATTCCTTCGGCATCTTTACCTTTCAGAAAATATCAACAATACCTGTGTATCTCCATTATCCTACTGATTAAAAATGCACCTCTACCAACAAATAGTTGATGTTTTTATATCAACAATAGAATAACATTCCTAGAATTAAAAGTCAAATAGATCTTTTCTTCATAATTATAACATATTTCTTTGAAATATCACTAAGGATATAGTAAAATGGAAGAGAAGAATTGAGGTGATTTCCGATGAAGTTAAAACGTGTGATTATTATCATTGTCTTATTAATTATCAGTCAGTTCGTACTCAGTTATTATATATATGAATATGCGATGATTCATAATAGATTTGGCAAATTTATTCTGATTTTTGCTGTGAATTGGATATTAAACATATATGCTGTTGCGTACATGTTTCGAGATTATTCCAATCTGTTTTTAAGCTTTAAACGCTTTGACCGTAATCATTACACAACGACGATTCTTTATGAACTTTTAAAAGAACTTGCAGGGATGGAGAATAAAGAAGAAATTTATCATCGGATTTTAGAAACGGCTTTAGAAGCAATTCCGTCTGGCAGCATGGGGTCCATATTATTAAAACATGATGATTATTATATATATGAAAGCTCCAAAGGGTTCAATCATGAATATCTCGAGTTGATTCAACTAAAAGAAGAAGAGACGAGTTTGTATAAGTTGACCGATGGTAAAATGGACCGAACAGCAGTAGTCAATGATATTCAAAGGCTTAATGATGGTGATATAGACGACGTTCAGATTGATTTGTTTTCAAAAGCAGGTTCAAATAAAGTGAAGTCATCGATTACAGCTCCGATAAAGTTGAAACAACATGTTATAGGAATGATTAGCTTAGATTCAACCAATGCCAATGAATTTGATCAAGATGATGTGGAGATTTTGGAATTATTTGCTTTTGAAGTATCAAAATTTGTTCAGATGCATGAAACGATGGAGCTGAATCTTATTATGTCGAGATACGATGAATTAACGCATATATGTAATCGCCGATATGGACAAGAGCAATTAAAGCGATTCATAAAAATGGGAACGCCCTTTGTTCTTGTTTCAGTAGATTTAAATAATCTTAAAGAGGTTAATGATATGTATGGCCATGATATCGGTGATGCATTGATAAAGAGTTTTGTTAATAACGCAAAGCTTTTTATTGGGAATGATGTTGTTTTGTCAAGATATGGTGGGGATGAGTTTTGGATGATTTTTCCGAATCATACAGCATTAGAAGCGCGGGTAATCTTAGATGATATTAAGAATTATCTTTTGAATCAAGGAATAATAAAAGAAGGACCGCCAATAAGTGTCAGCTTTAGCTATGGACTTGTAGAGTCGCCTAAAGAGGCAACAAATTATGATGAATTATTAAAGATTGCAGATCAACGTATGTATGAAAATAAAAGAAAGCATAAAGTAGCGCATTAAGGAGAAAACATGATTGGTGACATTATATATGTAGAACGTAAACCTTTATTATGGAGGTCTGTTGAAAAACGAGCGAATCCTAATTCAAAACGAATTGACTACATTATTTTTAGGACAGCCAAATATCGGCATTATGGTATTGATATTGGACATGGACGTGTTATACATTTTCAAGGCGATAGTTTTTGGAGTCGACATGAATGTCGCGTTATTGAGAGTTCCATGGAAGAATTTTTAAAAGACGGAACACTGGGATTTGTACATAATGTGGAGTACGCTTTTTCCAGAAATGAAGTGGTCCTTCGGGCCATGGATGCTATTGGTACGGATTTCGGTGGATATAGTATTAAGGGCAATAATTGTGAACATTTTGCAAGATGGTGTGTTACAGGAGTAAGAAGTGCACAACAATCCGTATTTTATAATTATTTTCCTTTTTCGCAAACCTTGGTTTTGCGAACTATTGCTGCCGGAAGTTATATGGGGCGTATTTTAATAAAAAGTTTTTTTGATGAATAACAAAATGGGTTGGTCAGTGTTGACCAACCTATTTTAAATTATTTTTGGATTAATATCTAATACGTGTTCGAATTTGTTTTTCTGCTTCATCCACAGAGATGCCTTTTCGCTGTGCATAACTAATTACTTGATCCTTATCTATGTGGAAAAGGTCGTAATATCTAGAATTGGGATGAGCAAAATAGAGTCCGCTGACACTAGCACCCGGAACCATCATGAAGCTCTCGGTTAAAGTGACTTGAGTATTTTCATCAGCATGTAACCAATCAAATAGCGTTAACTTTTCTGAATGGTCGATGAGTGAAGGATAACCAAAAGCCGGTCGTATTCCTTGATATTTGGCTTGGAGGAGATCTTCTGTTGTCAAATTTTCATCTGCAGCATATCCCCAAAACTCTTTGCGAACATCTGCGTGGAGTTTTTCTGCAAAAGCTTCGGCCAAACGATCGGCAAGAACGCGGACAAGCAAGCTATTATAATCATCATGATGGGCTTGAAAGAATTTAACGAGTGCTTCGACACCTAAGCCTGCAGTGACAATAAATCCACCGATATAGTCCCTTATATTTGCAGATTTTGGAGCAATAAAGTCCGATAAAGCAAGATAAGCGGAATTTTCTTTTTGTTGACGATAATTATATAGACGATATTCTTTTTCAGGTGTAACAACAATAATATCATCCCCATCAGCATAGGCCTCGTGAATGGCAAGAACCCCTTCCGCTCGTAAGCTTTGATCTTTAGCTAATTGATTTAACATTGCTAAAGCATCTTTATAGAGTTTTTTTGCTTCATTTCCAATAACCGGATCATCTAAAATATCAGGAAAGCGCTTCTTCATTTCCCAAGCAGTGAAGAAAAAAGTCCAGTCAATATATGGAATTAATTCAGGAATACTTGCTGTAACTTTTTTTATTCCAATAAAGTTCGGTTTATATATAGTTGTTGCATCAAAGTTAAGTTGCTCTTTAGAGGCAACAGCGTCTTCATAAGAGACAAGCTTGGAAACATGATCTCTAGAAATTTGACTGATACGGTCATATTCTTTGTACATAGAATCAACAAAGGATTGGTGATGCGTTGGATTTTGTAGTTTTTTAGCAGCTTCAACACCTTTGGTTGCATCCTGTGAATAGACAACAGGATGACTATAATTGGGTGCAATTTTTAGGGCCGTATGCAACATGGATGTTGTTGCACCACCGATTAATAATGGGATAGAGAAGTCGTTGTCTTCCATCATTTTTGCCATGGTTGCCATCTCGTCAAGAGAAGGGGTAATCAAACCGCTCAAACCAATCATGTCCACATTTTCTTTTATTGCTGTTTCGATAATGGTTTCCGGTGGAACCATTATTCCTAAATCTATAACTTCAAAATTATTACATTCAAGGACAACGCTGACAATGTTTTTACCGATATCATGAACATCCCCTTTTACAGTTGCCATGAGAACTTTACCTGAGCTCGTTGAGGCCCCTTTTACATTCTCTTCTTGAATGTATGGCAAGAGGTAGGCAACGGCTTTTTTCATTACTCGAGCGCTTTTCACAACTTGGGGTAAAAACATTTTTCCACTGCCAAATAAGTCGCCGACAATACCCATACCGTCCATAAGTGGTCCTTCAATAATGGAAATGGCATTGGGTAATTCGTCTCTGGCTTCAGCAAGATCGTCATCAATATATGTGGTAATACCTTTAATGAGTGCGGTACTTAAACGCTTAGATACGGGTTCAGTACGCCATTCGTCTATAGACTTTTCCTTGATATCTGATTTTTGGTCAGCGATGGATGTCGCATAATCAAGTAATATATCTGTTGGATTTTCTCCACGGTCAAAAAGCACGTCTTCCACTTTTTCCAAAAGTTCAGGATCGATTTCATCATAGATTTGAATCATTCCGGGATTCAAAATAGCCATATCTAATCCGGCTTTAATAGCATGAAATAAAAAGGCAGAGTGCATAGCTTCACGGATAAGATTGTTTCCTCTGAACGAAAAGGAGAGGTTACTCAATCCACCACTTGTTTTAACATGAGGAAGGTTTTCCTTAATCCAGCGTACAGCATCGATAAATTCAATTGCATATCGATTGTGTTCGGTAATTCCGGTTGCAATGGCTAGGATATTTACGTCAAAAATAATATCAGCCGGATTAAAATCAAGACGATGGATAAGTAAATCATAGGCCCGTTTGGCAATCTGAATCTTACGTTCAAAGCTATCGGCTTGACCTTTTTCGTCAAAAGCCATAACAACAACGGCAGCACCAAATTTTTTAAGCATGCCAGCCTGATATAAAAATTCGTCTTCGCCGTTTTTAAGGCTAATGGAGTTGACGATAGGCTTACCTTGAATGGACTTAAGGCCTTCTTCAATAATTTCCCATTTAGATGAATCAATCATCATAGGGACTCGACTGATTTCAGGTTCTGAAGCAATCAATTTTAAAAAAATGGACATTTCTTCTTTGCCGTCGAGTAGACCATCGTCAAAGTTTACATCCACAATCTGAGCACCGTTTTCAACTTGATCTCTGGCAATATCTAAAGCTTCTTCATATTTTTTTTCTCGAATGAGTCGAGCAAATTTACGTGAGCCGGCAACATTGGTTCGTTCACCAATATTGACAAAGTTTGTGTTTTCATCAATAGTAAGTTGTTCTAATCCTGCAATCCGTGTTTTAATCGGTTTTGTCTCAGCAATTCGAGGCGGATATTTTTCCATTAAATTAGCAATAGCTTGAATATGAGCCGGCGTGGTTCCACAGCAACCGCCGACAATATTTAAAGCATTGGCTTGAGCAAGCTCTTTTAAAAGGCTAGCGGTTTGTTCGGGTAATTCTTCATAGGCACCTAATTGGTTGGGAAGTCCTGCATTTGGATGTATACTAACGTATAAGGATGTCATAGCGGAAAGTTCTTTGATATAAGGAATCAAATCTTTAGCACCAAAAGCGCAATTTAGTCCGATGCTGATTACGTGCTTGTTTTGTAATGAGGTGTGGAAAGCAGATAAGGTTTGTCCCGAAAGGGTACGACCGCTTTTGTCTGTCAATGTACCGGAGAGCATAATCGGAAGTTGAACATTCTTAGCTGCAAACACTTCATCACAAGCCATGAGAGCGGCTCGAGCATTATGAGTATCAAAAATTGTTTCAATGAGTAGAAGATCAACGCCGCCATCTATAAGTCCTTGGATTTGGGTTACATAGGATTGCTTTACATCATCAAAGTGAACACTTCGATAGCTCGGATCTTCAACTTTTGGTGACATAGATAGGGTTTTATTCATGGGTCCGATACTTCCGGCAACGAAACAGTCGCGTGTATTGCTTGTCTGATAAGTCGAAACAGCCTGTTTGGCTAGTTTTGCAGCTTTAAGATTAATCTCATAGGCAATATCTTGAGTTTGATAATCGCTTTGAGAAATTGAGGTCGAATTAAATGTATTGGTTTCTATAATATCCGCGCCGGATTCAAGATAGCTAAGATGAATGTCATGAATAAGATCGGGACGCGTTAATACAAGAATATCGTTGTTGCCTTTAAGATTCACTGGATGTGATTTAAAGCACTCTCCGCGATAATCTTTTTCAGAAAGTTTATAGTTTTGAATCTCTGTTCCCATTGCTCCATCGAGAATAAGAATACGTTGCTTAAGTGTGTTGAGAAAAATTGACATAGTATCTGCCTCCTTTAATTGTCTTATATAATAAAGCATATTCGCAACAATAGCAATAAATATCTCAAAAATGCTTTATAACTTTAGTGAGATAAACTAAAGTTAAAATATAACTTGATGTATGAGGGGGTTATCCTTTATACTATTAGCAGATACTCAAATGATGGAGTGTTTTGTATAGGAAGGAAAAAGTAATGAAAGAAAAAGTAGAAAAAAAAGAGTTTGGAACCTTAACATATGGAATTACCCCCCCAAAATCTCACCATTCCCATGAAAAGATTCAAGAGATTGCTGGACGGCAAATTGAACGTATTAAACAACTCGATATTGATGCATTGGTGATTTATGACATTCAAGATGAAAGCGATCGAACTGACGAAAAGCGGGTTTTTGATTTTATCGAAACGGTTGATCCATCCGTTTATGCCAATGAGTATTTAAAAGAACTAGAGATTCCCAAAATCGTATACCGCTGTGTTGGAAATTATCATAAGAAAGATTTTGTTGATTGGTTACATTCTGGTATTGACCAGTATAGCGTTTTTGTCGGAACCGCCTCAAAAAGTCAGGCGATTACAATCTCTCTTGGTGATGCCTATGAAGAAGTGAAAAAAGTCGAAAATGCGCCATTACTAGGTGGCGTAGTTATACCGGAACGACACTTTGAACGTCGCGATGAACCCAAGCGTTTAGCTCGAAAAGTCGAACAAGGATGTGAGTATTTTATCTCACAATGTGTTTATGATACAGCCATTAGTAAAGCCTTTTTACGAGACTATAAAAAATATTTTGAAGAAAATAATCTAGAGATTAAACCCATTATCTTTACCCTTACACCTTGTGGCTCGGAGAAGACATTAAAATTCATAAAATGGTTAGGCATTCGTGTACCCAAGTGGGTGGAAGAAGACTTACTCCAAGCAGATAATATGCTCGAACAATCCTTAAATCTCATCGAAGCTTTTTTTGCAGAACTATCGGCCTATGCATTAAAACGTGGCATACCGATTGGGTGTAATGTCGAGAGTGTTTCTATTCGAAAAGTGGAAATCGAAGCTTCAATAAAACTTGCGAAAGATATTAAAGGATATATAGAACGTCACAAATAGGAGTATTACTATGACAAATCGCAATAATATAAGTATAAAAACAAAATTTGAAACAATGGATAGTTGCAAACAAAATTGCCTGGACCAGGTAGGAAAAGTTAGATACGCTAGTTCAATGGGAAAAAGCTTGATTGGTGAGGTGACCAATCAAAATACCTTTCGCATTGGTAGCAATCAAAAAAGTGCAGCCACCCATGAATTTGTTGGAAAGATCGTCCAAAAAGAAGACGGAATATATATGGAAGGTGATATTAAAGCAAGAAAATTTAGTGAACGCATGATCTATTTGAGTCTTATTTTCGGCTTTGTATTTGGAATCATACTTATTCTCTCATGGAATCCGGTATTTGTATTATTTGGACTCTTGTTTATGCTTATGCCTTGGATGAATGTCATTCACTTAAAAAAAAGTAAAGCTCTCTATAATCTAATATTAAAAAAGGTAAAATAAAAAGTGGCCTATTAAAAGGCCACTTTTTATTTTATGTGTTACAAAAGTTTGTTATATTAATTTTTCGAGTATTTTATTGCTACGGTTAATGAAGGCAGACATTTTTTCAGGTTCAAGGGTCTTGTGACTAATCATTGCTAAATCATAAAGTTGTTCGCAGAAGAGTTTGACATCGTCTTCTTTTGAATCGTCTTCTTTATGCTCAAGGATGAATTGAACAAGGTTATTGTTTTTGTTAAGGACGAGAGTTTCTTGTGTTGGTAGGTCGCCCATGCCCATGCCCATGCCCATCATGCCGTACATCTTAGTCATATCTTGCATACGTCTTGATTCTTCAGCCAAAAGAATCATTGCAGAGATGTCTTGTGATTTCAAGGATTCGACTTGAACCTTCAAATCGTCTTTGTCTAAAGCTTTTTTGAAGATGGCTTCAAGAGATTCTTGCAACTCTTTTGCTTCTTCTTCAGTATGGGTATCTTCACCTTTTAATGAATCCGTCAAATCGGCATCAATACGTGCAAATTTTACATCGGTATTCTTCATTTCCATGTTACTGATGAAGGGTTGGTCGATTGAATGATCCATGATAACAGCATCCATATCATGAGATTTAAACATATTCACGTATTGGGATTGGATGACTTTGTCTGTCACATAGTATACTTTGTTTTCATGCTTATCTTTATTGGCTTCTAAATATTCAGGAAGCGTTGTGAACTTATCATAAATTGTTTTGTAAAGAATGATGTCTTTGGTTTTGTCATAGAATTTATCATCTCGTAAACAACCAAACTTAATAAATGGATGAATATCATTCCAATATCCCTCAAAAGATTCACGATCTTTTTTGAAAATACTATTTAATTTATCAGCGACTTTTTTAGAGATATAATCGCTAATTTTTTTCACAAATCCGTCATTTTGTAAAAAGCTTCGGGATACATTAAGTGGAAGATCTGGACAATCAATAACACCTTTTAACAACAATAAGAATTCAGGGATTACTTCTTTAATATTATCAGCAATAAAAACTTGGCTATTAAAGAGTTTAATCTGTCCTTCCATGGTATCGAATTCATTGCCTAACCTTGGGAAGTAGAGAATTCCTTTAAGTCGGAAAGGATAATCCATATTTAAGTGAATCCAGAATAAGGGCTCCTTGTAGTCTAAGAATGTTTTGCGATAGAACTCTTTGTATTCTTCATCTTCGCACTCGCTTGCTTTTTTTAAGTAAAGTGGAGACGGGTTATTTAACATTTTGGGTTCATTTGGGATGATATTTCCTTCATCATCTTTTTCCGGCTCTTCATGCACATCTTTAAAATAAATAGGGTATGGCATAAAAGAACAGTATTTTTCAATGGTCGTACGCAGTGTCCAGCTGTTTAAGAATTCCTTGCCATCATCACTGAGGTGAAGAATAATATCTGTTCCAAACTCAGATTTTGTACCTTCTTCTAATTCAAATTCTGTTCCCCCATCACATGTCCAATGGATTGGTTTTGCACCTTCCTTATAGGATAAGGAATGAATCTCAACAGTCTCTGCAACCATAAATGCAGAATAGAATCCAAGTCCGAAGTGTCCGATAATTTGATCCTTGTTGTCTTTATCTTTGTAAGTGTTGATAAAATCTTCAGCACCGGAGAAAGCGATTTGGTTAATGTATTTTTTGACTTCTTCGTCGGTCATACCGATACCGGTGTCTTTAATCGTAATTGTTTTTGCTTTGCTATCCAAAAGAACGTTGATTTCAAAATCATGTCCCTCCGGAATCGTGTGTTCGCCCATTCCGTCAAGCTTTTTCAGCTTAGTCATGGCATCACTGGCATTCGAAATTAATTCACGCATAAAAATATCGTGATCGGAATAAAGCCATTTTTTTATAATTGGGAAAATATTCTCACTATGAATGGATAAACTACCTTTTTCTTTACTCATAATAACCTCCTATTGTTTGAAATTCTATATATATGATAACGCGAGGAAAACAAAAAGTCAATAGAAAATTAGCACTCGTTTTAATTGAGTGCTAACAGAGTTGACAGGCCATGTTTTTTGAAAAAGCGAAGCATGGAATCATCAAAATATTGTTCGGCTGTTTTATCAAGGGTAAAGGATGCATAGTTAGTCCCGGTAATAATTCGGATTTGATTATTTTCATAATGAAGGGAAAAGATAAAACCACCCACAGCCTGAGGCTCTTTAAAATTAATCCGCCTCAATGTGGATGAAACCGCTGCCGGCTGAAGTGAAAAAATAATTTTCATCGTCGTTGGGGGTTTATTACCACGAATGAGTTCAAAGGCGTGGCCTTTAAAATCCCGCCAACGTATATGACTGAGTTCGCTTAATTCAGTGTTTTCGTCGGTATCTAAAAAATCCTTACGTACCTGCCCGTCAACCTGAACTTTAAATAATTGTACAAGTTCAAAAGAAACACACAAGAAGTCGTCAAAAATATCTTCTTTTAACAATTTTTGCATGGCCTGTTTTGTATCTTCTAATATAAAACTAATCACAATATTACCGTCCTTTACTTGAGTTACGTTGTACTTATAGTATAGTATGAAAATTTGAATGTGGCAATGCAAATGAGGAGAAAACATCCGCACATTTTATATAAATGCTTAGTCCGAAAGCCTTATTGATTCTAAAGAGGATTATTTGATAAGCTTATCGCTATATGATAGGCTTCTTTAAATTCAGGAGTGAAACGATCGTATCTATTGATGAGGAATAGTAAAAAAGAGAGGGATTAGGATGGATATATTAAAAGTATATGCTAAAGATAAAAAGGTGTACATCGATTTGAAAATAGAGGACATAACAATGATCGAATCTTTTAAAAGAGGTACAAATGTATATACACTTCATGGCGTTTATGAAACTGGGATTCCAATGAAAGAGATACTGATTTCTTTGAAGCTAGCAGAGTTTTGTCAGACGCATCGTAAGTATGTGGTTGCATTACAACATGTTAAACATATTGAAGATAAGAGTGTAAAAGTCAGTTCCGGATATGAGGCAGAAATTTCAAGACGATTAAAAACTAAATTTCTTGAACAGTATGAACATTGGATGATAAATCAAAAAATCAAAAAACATGGCCACTCGGGTTAAAATTTAACCGTTCGGGTCGATATTTGACCGTTGGGGATCAAAAGGGTTGAGAAAAGGAATTTCATTTGTTAGCATGATAAAAATAATGCTAAGAGGGTGGGCTTATTTTAGCATGGAATTCATATAGAAACATAAAAAATAATCTTAGGAAAAGGAGAATATATATGGAAGTATTATCATGTAATGATCTTGAGAATATAAATGGAGGAGACAGAGAACTATATCAATTAGTTTGGAGTACTGCAGCTACAGTTGTTACAGGAGGAAACGGTTATGTAGGGGCAGGAGTCGGGTATGCGTCAGGGAAACACTATGATTATATAGAAAATAAGTATAAGAATCATGTGTTTGATCCTTCAACATACAAGCATCCCTATAGAGATTTAAATTAATAATGAATAGACTAATTTTCAAATCAGTAATATTATCACTTGTATTTATACTAATCTTTAGTTTTGAAAGTAATATTAGTGTACGAATCTTTATTTATGCAATAATAATAGGTGCTGTTCATTTTGCAATGAACTATAAAAAGCATAAGAATTCGGACTAATGTATTAGTTTTTTAAGTAAGAGCGCTTTAGAGTTGATTTATTGCGTGAAAAATCATATGGATTCCATGTTAAACTAAGCGTGTTCTTTTTGAGATACGGGATATATAAACTATAGATTTTTTTGGTGTAGAATAATGATTTGGAGAAAAAGATATGAAACATAGATGTGTGAAATGATTTTTTTTTAAGGCAAGAAGTTTTGTCAGGCGCATCGCAAGTATGTAGTTGCATTAGGCCAGGAGTTTATAAATATCAGAATATTCCTTCTGTTTAATAGAGAAGTATTCTGGTATTGCATAAATTAGTTGAGAGAAAGCGGTGATATAATAGTGAAAAAGATTTTGAAATTTATGGTTTTGAACAAAAAAAAGATAATATTTTTTCCAGTGTATTTATGATATATCTGGATTGTAGTTATGGTCATGGGCATGGGAGATGATATATGGGACTATATAGTAAAAAAAGTTGATAAAAAATAATACAGTTACTTGAAGGGAGTAGAAAATGTGTTGAATGAATATTCTTGTGCTTCGAAAGCTGCATTCCGACAAAAAATATTTTTTCATCCCGGACTTATCCCAGATAGGGTTTATAATTTCATGAAAAAGAGCTACATTAACTAAATTCGTTTTACAACACTACTAGCATCATTTAACAGCTATTTAAAACTTCTAGGCATTGAATCTTCAAGATTCATTAAATATGAATTTGTTTTTACTGAAAATATTATGTTGAAGTATTTGAGGTTATTTATGAAATATATTTGCGTGAAACAACATGACAATACAGACTGCGGAGCAGCCTGTATTGCAACAATATCAAAACAACATGGCCTAAAAATACCCATCACGAAAATACGTGAAGTGGCAGGCACGGATAAACAAGGTACTAATGCCCTTGGTTTAATAAAAGCAGCAGAAAAACTTGGATTTTCAGCAAAAGGAGTTAAGGGCAATGAAGAAGCCTTTTTCTCAGAGTTTCCATTACCGGCTATAGCACATCTGACGATTGATGGTCAACTACTTCATTATGTTGTCATCCATAAAATTAACAAAAAGCAAGTGATTATCGCCGATCCGGCAAAAGGTATTGTGAAGATGCCAACGGAAGAATTCTTTAAAATGTGGACAGGTGTGCTTATTCTCATGACGCCAACCAATGCCTTTAAAAAAGGGAAAGAAACAAAAGGTTTGTTTGAACGTTTCTTTCACCTGCTTATCCCGCAGAAGAAGTTGTTAGTGAATATATTCTTTGCGTCTATTTTGTATACCATTATCGGAATCATTGGTGCTTTTTATTTCAAGTTCTTAATTGATGACGTCCTACCCTATGGATTAGAGAAGACCTTGCATGTCTTGTCTATTGGTGCCATTGTATTGATTTTATTTAAAATCATATTAAGAGCATTTAGAAGTTATCTGCTGATCTACTTGAGCCAAAAGCTGGATATTGACTTGTTATTAGGTTACTACAATCATGTCATTAAGCTTCCCATGAACTTCTTTGGAACCCGTAAAACCGGTGAAATTGTTTCACGTTTTCAGGATGCGTCAAAAGTACGTGATGCAATATCAGGAGCGACATTAACATTAATGACCGATATTTTGATGGTTCTGGTGGGCGGAACCATCCTTTACGCACAAAATAGTTTTATGTTTGGGATTACTTTTGTCATTGCCGTCTTATATTTTTTCGTTGTCTTTGCATTCAATAAAATCTATAGAAAACAAAATCGTGAGCAGATGGAAGACAACGCACAGTTAACGTCTTATCTGGTCGAATCTTTAAATGGAATTCAGACCCTTAAATCCTTTAATGCAGAACGAAAAGTGAATCAAGAAACAGAAAGTAAGTTTGTTAAGTTGCTTGGAAGTATATTTAAACTTGGTATCACCGGAAATGCGCAGGGAGCGCTTCAAGGTTTCTTAGATGGTGCTGGAGGCATAGCCATTCTTTGGATTGGTGCATGGCAAGTTATAAAAGGAAATCTTTCCATGGGCCAATTAGTGGCATTTAACGCTTTGCTTGCTTATTTTTTAGGACCCATCAAAAATCTGATTAATTTACAACCCATGTTGCAGACAGCCATTGTTGCATCAGAAAGACTTGGAGAGATCCTGGATCTTGAGGTTGAAAAAACAGAGGATGAGTCCAAGAAAATGCGATTAGCCTCTTTAAAAGGAAACATTGAGTTCAAAGAGTTAAGTTTTAGATACGGAACAAGAAAATTAGTCCTTGAAGATATTGATATTGCAATGAAACCAGGCGAGAAGATTGCGCTCGTTGGAGAGAGTGGCTCCGGAAAAACAACACTAGTTAAACTATTACTGAACCTATATGATTGGGAAAAGGGAGAGATCTTAATTGATGACAATAATATCAAAGATGTTCAGATCGATGTCATAAGAGATAAGATTGCCTATGTGCCACAGGAGACCTTTTTGTTTAGTGGCTCGATATATGACAACTTGACATTAGGTCTTGAACACGATGATATGGAGCAGGTTGTCGCAGCGGCGAAGATGGCAAAAGCGCATGAATTTATCAACAACTTTCCTTTAAGATATAATACAAGGCTTGAAGAAAATGGTGCCAATTTATCCGGAGGTCAAAGACAACGCTTATCCATTACTCGAGCGATACTTAAGAATCCTGATATATTAATATTAGATGAAGCAACCAGTAATTTAGACTCTATTACAGAAAAAGCCATTGAACGGACCATTGAGGAATATACAAAAGATATTTCTACTATTATTATTGCCCATCGACTAAGTACAATAAAACGGTGCGATCGCATATATGTCATGGAAGAAGGAAAGATTATTGAAACAGGTACACACAAGGAACTAATCCTAAAAAAGGGAAGATATTATGAAATGTGGAAGGAACAAGGCGTAGATATCATTGATAAAGAAGATGGTAATGCAAAGCGTTTAACCGAAGAATATGCATGATAGGAGTCACTTATGAAAGAACAGTTATTGGATATCCGAGAAGTTGCTTATAGCAGAGAAATGTATGCGGCAAAACCACGACCCTTTGTATCAGCATTTATCTATTTGTTTCTCATCATTATAGTCGGTGCATTTATTTGGACCTATATGAGTGAAATAGATATTGTAGCAAAAGGTCATGGTGTTGTCAGGCCGAATCAAAATGTGAACACAATACGAGTCGAAACTACGGGTAAACTTCAGGAAGTCAATGTAGGAGAAGGTCAGCAAGTGACACAAGGAGATGTTCTCTATGTTATTGGACACGAATCCTTGTTGTTGCAGAAGGAAGAGTTGATGAATAAGAGTGTTGATATTAAGGAAAAACTAATTAGCTTAAAGTCTTATGAAAAAAGTATTATTGGTGGAGAATTAGCTTTTAAAGAATCTAGTAGCTATAATCATTATTATCAAACCAAATATAAAAACTATCAGACAAATCTTGACTATCTCAAGTATCAGAAAGAATCAACAAAGTTACAGCTGTTACAAAGTAATCAGGCAGAGGTTATTCATAGTCAGCTAAAAACATTGGGCGAAGAATATGACAAGATGCTTGTGATAAAACAATCCATAGAGCAAGATAAAAACCAATTGGTCGATTCTGATGCTCAAGGGAAGTATGAAGATTATACACAAACCATTCAGCAATACGAAGCAGAAATCAGTTATCTTGAAGAATCTCTTGAAAAAGCAAGAGCCCTATACGAAGCAGGAATTATGTCAAAAAACGAATATGAAACAGAGGCATATACGCTGGAGACAAAGAAGCTCGCTTTTGACCAGTACAGAAGCAACTATATGGTAAATCTTGAAGACCGTATCAAAGAGACAGAAGATTCAATTTCCCATTATGAAGCACAACTACAATCGGCGAAAATCACAGAAAAATTATTAACCAACGAAGAAGACAATGGGGATTTTATTATTGAAAAATATCGTATGGACACCTTGGTTCGTATTCAGAATGATATAAAAACGTATAAAGATGAACTCGATGGTTATGAGATAAATCTAAAAAATGCGATACTGCAAATTGAGAGAGCAATTATTAAAGCGCCAATTTCAGGAAAGGTTAGTTTGTTATATGAAACATCGAAAGAGGACTATATTTCTGTTGGGACTGAAATGCTCACGATCATACCTGAAAATGAAACAGGATTTTCTGTAGATATCGCGATTCCAAATAATGAAGTGGCAGGAATCGAAGTTGGTGATGTGGTGAAATTTAAATTCAGTGCATTACCTTTTCAAGAATATGGTGAATTCACAGGAACCATTGAACGAATTAGTACAGATATTAAAATGGAGGGGCCGGGTAACAGTTATTATTTAGTAGAAGCAAACTTGGGCGACGTAGAAGGGGTTAGTTATAAAGGGGAGACAAGAGACATTAAAGTAGGTATGGATTGCGAGGCACATGTGATTAAAGAACAGAAGAAGGTTCTATATTGGCTATTAGAAAAGATTAATTAAATAGTACATTAAGATATAAATTCTAATTACTATAAAATGAGTAAATACTATTGGGGAAAAAAACAAACTAGTTAGAAGGAGGAAAATATATGCCTGTCTGGATGGAATTAATGCCAGTGATGATTCAAGCTATTATTATATTGCTAATATTGGTTCATAGAAATAAAAACAATAAAAAATGTGTGGATTTATCATCTTCATTAGTAGCATTTTGGGGAGGTACGTTATTATATAGCATTGGTACAGGGACATATACAAATTCGGAACTATCTAACATAGTTGTTGGCGGGCTTGTAATATATACAGTTTGTTATTTCGCTAGTGCTATGATAATCGCTTCAAATAAGACGAAACTGGAAAAATGAACATGACATTAAGTCAACTAACAGACAGTAGATTGCTGTATAAAAAAGACATTCCGTTTTTTGGATATTTCATCCTTTTGATTTTTTGATATTGTTAATAATCGTTTCTTTTTGGTTGATCATTAAGGCGACAGGAGTAATTCAAAGCATTAATAAAAATTATATTGTGTCCCCTTATACGGGTGAAATCGTAGAAAGTTATGTTCAAAAAGGTGATATGATTTTTACAATTGCTTTATGTTACTCCATTACCAACGAATGCAACGAATCAAGAAGTGACCTTTGATTCAGAGGATGAAAGCAAAGCGTGGCAACTATTAACGCGATGGTTCGTATTGAAGCATTAAAACATGGAAAGACACGAATTTTGTCACCATCCGTTTTGCCTGTAGAAGCGAGAAAGTTGAATTTTAAGTATAGTTCATCAAATAGAAAAATTGCTATAGTAAATGATTTTGGTAGAATAACGGCAAAGTGAGAAGGTTTTACGGTTATAAAAGCAGCTATTGGAGAGTTAGTAAAATCTTATGCACTTGAGGTAAAGCCTGCTGATGAAAAATTGATTCCACTGGAACTATTGAAGCCATTAATCCAGGGAAAACAGTTATAACAATATTAGCAGGCAATTTTTCTAAAGATATAGAGATTAATGTAGTTGTTGCTACAACACTTATTAAAGTGAACTAGGATTATCTTATTTTAAAGCCGGATGAAACATTTATATTGGAAGCTCAAGTCCTCTCGGAAAAAGCTAAGCAGGTAATTAACTATAGAGTTTTGGATGAAAAAATTTACTTGACAAGTTTATTCAAATCCGATATTCTGAAATGGTAAATTAAATTATAAGAATGAAGAGGTAATTTTATGTATGTGTCTTATTCAGTTGAATAAGAATTGAATAATTATTGTAACTAGATTTTCAAGTGCACTTTTATGAGTGGGACTTGTCTATTTGGTGTGCAAAATTAACATACATACTATAATTTCGTCTTTAACAATAGCTATTTAAGGCTCGTAGATTATATCTATGGGCCTTTGTGTGTTTTTTTGCATACCCCAAATTCGTGGAGGTAAATAAACATGGAAAAAAGAATGTTAGAGACACTCGAATACTATAAAATTATTGAAAATATTGAAGCGTTTGTTATTTGTGATGAAGCAAGATCAGAAATAGGTAAACTTCATCCAACTTCCGATTATGAACGAATCCAGCAACTTATGAAGGAAACAAGTGAAGCGAGGGAAATCTTAAATGCATCAACGTCCATTCCCTTATTAGGAAATAATCATATAGAACAACTACTCATTAAAGTGGAGAAAAATGGAATTCTCCAGCCGGATGAACTGGAGAGTATAGGGCATATGATTGTAACAACAGATAAGATGAAACGGTTTATGCAAGAACATCATTTTTTGGCTCCGACAATTACCACATATGCATTAAGCATGTTCGAATATAAAGATATCAAGAATGAAATCAATCGCTGCATTTATCAACATCGTGTGGATGACAAAGCCAGTCAAAACTTGGGGAAAATACGAAAACAAAAAAGTATCCTTGAAGCCCGTATGAAAACAAAGCTTGATACAATGACAAAATCATCGAATATTAAGAAATATCTACAAGACCAAACGGTAACGGTCAAGAATAATCGATACGTCCTTCAAGTTAAAGCCAATTATAAGCAGATGGTTCCGGGAGTCGTTGTTGAAAAATCAACAACCGGTTCAACCTATTTTATTGAGCCGACGGCAATCAACCGTTATCAAGAAGAGCTTCAACATTTGAATATTGAAGAGGATCAAGAAGTTTATCAAGTATTAGCCTATTTAACCGCCCTAATTTATGAAGATATGGTAGGTATTCGGATTACATTAGAAACGTTTATTGCCTATGATGTTATTTTTGCTAAGGCGAAATATAGTCAATCCATCAATGGAAAAAAAGTGAATGTAAATACGTCCAATCGAACTCGAATTATCAATGGGCGACATCCACTTCTTGGTAACACAGCTGTCCCGCTAAATTTTGAAATTGGTCGAGACTATCAAGGGCTAGTGATTACGGGTCCCAATACCGGGGGTAAAACCGTTGTATTAAAAACAGTAGGCTTATTTACTGCTATGATACAATCCGGATTACATGTGCCGGTCGATGAAGCAAGTGAATTTGCGATTTATGGCCAAATTCTTGTTGATATTGGTGACGGACAGAGTATTGAACAATCATTAAGTACATTTTCAGCCCATATTCAACAGATTATCCGTATACTCAAATCGGCAAATCCATATAGCTTAGTCATTCTTGATGAAATTGGATCAGGAACAGATCCGGTAGAAGGAGAAGGATTAGCCATCGCAATACTCGAGACATTGCATGAACGAGGTGCAACCATTCTTGCAACAAGTCACTATGGAAAAGTCAAAACGTTTGCACGAGACCATGGGGGATTTATTAATGGCAAGATGGATTTTGATATTGCAAGCTTAAAGCCGACATATCAATTGATTATGGGAGAAGCAGGAGAAAGCAATGCATTTGTTATTGCCCTTAAACTAGGTATGGAAGCTAACATCATTAACCGTGCACATTCAGAGACATATGGACAGGCCTATAACTATAGTAAGGATGGTGAACTATTTGTTTCCAAAGAAATAGTGACAGCAATAAAATCCAAGAAACCGAAAGCTATGGAAAAAAGTAGTCCAAAACAAGAAGAAGAGAGGTTATATCAACGTGGAGATCAGGTAACGATTCCATCCATGCATTCAAAGGGTATTGTTTACGAATCAGAGGATTATAAAAAAGAAGTTGTTGTTATGATTAAAGATAAAAAAACAACTCTCCATCGACGTCTCTTGAACTTGAAGATACCTGCGGAAGAACTTTATCCGGAAGGATACGACTTTGATATTCTCTTCAAATCAAAAGACTATCGTAAACACGATAAACTCATGGGTAGAAAATACGTCAAAGATACCGTGTTTGAGGTTGATGCAAAAGATTTATAATCTTTTTTTTCGATTCCCAGATGAAGTATAATCTGTTATCATAAGTATTAACAGGTAGATGATTTAGGAGGAGATGAGATGGTGAATGTAACAAAGTTAAATGAAAAAATTCGAGTAAAGCAGCATGAAATCGAAGAGAATAAGATTTTTATGGATCGGCTTCGCAAAGCAAAAAAATCTTTAGATGATCGGGTCGAAGAAAAAAAGCATATTGAAGAACGTTTAGAAAAAGAAAAGAAAGATGTAGCTACACTTAAAGGTTTGAGTTTTGCGAATCTATGGCATTCATTGGTCAATGATAAAACAGAGCGACTGCGTGATGAAGAAAAGGATGTTTTAAAAGTAAAGCAAGAACTTGACCGCATTGATTCGGAAATTACAGCAGAGCAGCAAAAAATCACTCAAATACAAGAAAAAATTCAACCGTCGAGGGAAATGGAAGATGGATACAAGCAGCTTTTAAATGAAAAAAAAGCTACGCTTCAAGAAAAGAGTGATGAGGTTTGGGGGCAAATCGAAATCATGGAGGGACAAGTTGAAAAGTTGCTTCATGAAATGAAAGAAATCGGAGAAGCCTTAAGTGAAGGCAATAATGCCTTAAGTCAGTCCCAAGATATTTTAAAATCATTGCAGTCAGCAGCAAATTGGGGAACTTATGATATGTTCGGTGGTGGAATGCTTGCGACAATGGCTAAGAGAGGCCATATGGATGAAGCGCAAAAAAAAATCTATTCATTTCAAAACACACTACGCCGCTATAATCAAGAGCTTCAAGATGTTGGCGATGCTTACTTACCGGAATTTGAAAATGATGGATTTATGCGATTTGCAGATTGGTTTTTTGATGGATTTTTTGTCGATTGGACGGTTCAAAGTGAAATTAATCAAGTAAAAGAGCAGGTCAATCAAACGCATCAAGCAATAAAAGATCTTCAAGAACAATTGCAAGAACGGTTTGATGAATGTGACAATCAAATGCGAGATTTGCTGGAACAAGAAGAAGCGCTTGTCGTTAAGGCAGAAGTTTAAAGTTAGGAAGGGGAACATATGGATATCATACAAGATTATTTTGAATTTATGAAGTCTGCGACAACCGCAGTTCAATCAATCGATACAGTTCAAGAACGATTAGTTAAAAACGAGTTTGAAGAAATTAAATTAGAGGATTTATGGATGTTAGAACCAGGTGGAAAATACTTTGTATCTCCCTATCCATCAATGATGATTGCTTTCACCATGGGGAAATCCCGCTTTATTACAAAAGGTTTTAATATCATTGTTGCCCATACAGATAACCCGGCACTTCGTATTAAGCCGGTTCCAGAAATTGTCGAAGAAGGTATGTTAACCCTTAATGTGGAAAAATATGGAGGTCCGATTTTAAACACATGGTTTGACCGTCCTTTATCGATTGCAGGACGCATTGCAGTGAAAAGTGACCAAATATTGAAGCCCAACATATTGCATGTCGACCTTAAACGCCCGGTGTTGACCCTGCCAAATATAGCAATTCATATGAATAAAGGTGTCAATCAAGGCCAAGAGATCAAAGTTCAAAAAGAAATGAAACCATTAATCGCAAATTTAATTGAGGATCAAGTGGGGAAAGATTATCTTTTAAAGCTTGTTGCCGAAGAGTTAAAGATTAATCCGTCTGATGTTTTAGACATGGATCTATATGTATATTGTGCAGAAGAAGGTCTACTTGTTGGAGCGAATGAGGAATATATTTCCTGTCCGCGGATTGATGACTTAGCCATGGTTTATGCAGCAACGGAATCGCTTATTGAATCCAATCATAACGAAGGAATAAATATGGCTGTTTTTTTCGACAATGAAGAAATTGGCAGCATGACAAAACAGGGGGCCGATTCAATACTATTAGCTACGGTACTTGACCGCATTCGCATGGGAATGAACCGTACACAAGAGCAGTTTTCCAGACAAACCATGGAGAGCTTCATCATCTCAGCAGATGGTGCTCATGGCTTGCATCCGAACTATAAGGAAAAAAATGACTTGACCAATAAACCTGTAATTAATGAAGGTATTGCCATAAAAATTAGTGGAAATAAATCTTATGCATCTGAAGTAGAGTCAATTGCTGCATTTCAACAACTCTGTGAACATGCAGGTATTAAATACCAAAAGTTCATTAACCATTCCGATGAAGCAGGTGGAAAAACGTTAGGCCCGATTCTTACACAATATATGCCGGTACATGTTGTCGATGTTGGTGTACCTATGCTTGCAATGCACTCGACACGTGAGCTTATGGGAAAACAGGATTTTTTGGATACACTAGAAATATTTAAAAACTTTTATAAAATTCATGAATAATAATTTGTTTGAACATCAAGATAATTGCATTGCATCACTTTGAAGCGTATGCTATAATATATGGTAATCAATACTACATCTCGATTTGCGAGAAAGATAAGGAGAAATGCTTCATGAAATATAAAATTATAGGTGACAGTTCATGCGATGTAACAGATGCAATGCGGGAAGTTATGAATATCGAGCTAGTACCACTGACCTTAGAAGTCGACGGAATACGCTATGTTGATAATGATGATTTGGACGTAGCCAATTATTTAGAAAAAGCCAATGCTAGTACGATGGTTCCAAAATCATCCTGTCCATCACCGGATGATTATATGAAGGCTATTGAAGGCGAAGAAGAAGCTGTATTTATCATTACATTAAGCTCAGAGCTTAGTGGAAGTTATGGCAGTGCTATGTTGGCAAAAAATATGTTCCAAGAAAAGCAACCGGAGAAGAAAATACATGTATTTGATAGTCGGAGTGCAGTTTCAGCAGAAGTGCTTATCGCATTAAAAGTACAAGAGTGTATCCAAGCAGATATGGAATTTGAAGAGATTGTTGAAATTGGTGAAAAATTCCGTAAAGAGATGCAGACACTTTTTGTACTCGAAAAAATTGATCATTTACAAAAAGCCGGACGAATGTCAAAGATGAAAGCCACAATCGCCAATATCTTACATATTAAATTAATTCTTCAAGCAACAGATAAAGGTGAAATTGACCTTGTCTCTCAAGCAAGAGGAACAAAAAAAGCCATTGATAAAATGATACAAACCATTGGTGAACTTGGAACAGTAACAAAAGACAAAGTCATCGTGGTTGCTCATTGCCAAGCTCAAGAACGTGGAGAACAAGTCAAAGAAAAAATTCAAGAACTTTATGATTTTAAAGACGTTATATTGATTGCGATGAAAGGCTTAAGTTCTAATTATGCCAATATTGGTGGGATCGTAATAGCTTATTAAGCTAAAATACTAACCCATAAAATATGTAACGATTTATTTCGTCCAGTCGTTCTAAAGCTTTTAAAAGGATGTGTGCAACGGATTCTGAACTCGCTTCGCTCAAGCAACAGAATCCTTATCTTGCACTCATCCTTTTTTCAAGCTAAGAACGACTAAGACTCATAAAAAAATACATATTTTACAGGTCAGTATTTACTAAAAAAACTCCTCTATTTAGCATGAGTATGAAAATAGCAAGGTTTTGGATAGGTGGGGGATAAATTTTGAGCTTTTTCATGAGTTATAGAGATTCTTTTACTGAGGGGCGGCGGATACAGAAGAAGGATTCCACTGTTTGAACGCAGTGAGTTTGGAATCCGTTGTATCCGCCGCCCCTCATTAGATAGAATCTCTTGACGAAATGAATCTGCGAATAATTTATCCCCCACCTATTCAATAAACACCCTATTTCCAACTCCCTTGCTTTCTATATAAACTAAGAGTATAATGTGGATGTAACTTTTGCAATTTAAAGAGTTTATGTTATTTTACAGAAAGGGAAGAAATTCATTGAAGATATATTTTGATGTACATACGCATACAACGGCAAGTGGGCATGCATATAGTTCGCTTGAAGAAAATATACGTGTAGCTAAGGAAAAAGGGTTGACGTATTATGGGGTATCGGATCATGCGCCAATGATGCCGGGATCAACCCATTTGTTTTATTTTCAGAATTTGAAAGTATTACCACGACAAATGTACGGTGTGAATATATTACGGGGTGTTGAGGCAAACATTATTGATGAGGACGGACGAATTGACATGCTCCCGACAGGCCTTGAACATATAGATTATGTCATTGCAAGTTTACATCCACCATGTATTAATTACGGAACCATCGAAGCAAATACGAATGCGATTATCGGAGCGATGAAGAATCCTAGGGTGAATATTATTGGGCATCCTGATGATAGTCGATATCCGCTAGACTATGAAAAGATTGTTAAAGCGGCGAAAGAGTATAAAGTAATGCTTGAGATAAACAATAGTTCATTAACACCTGGAAGTTTTCGTGATGGAGCCAAGGAAAACATTCAGATGATGCTTAAATCAGCAAAAAAATATAATGTTCCAGTTATTTTAAGTTCAGATGCACATGTCTCAAATGATGTTGGAAATTTAGAATATGCGATTCAAGCGATTGAAGATGCAGAGTTTCCAGAAGAACTTGTGATTAATACAAATGTTGAATTGTTTTTAAACTATATTGCTTTACGTTATTAGTTTAATGTGATAAAATTCATATATAACCTTATTTAAAGGAGACAAGATATGAGTAAAAAGATAAAATCCGATGAAGTCGATCTTCTTTTTCAATCGGTGTTGGCATTAGAGACGATTGAAGAATGCTACTTGTTTTTTGAAGATGTGTGTACCGTTAATGAATTACACTCATTGGCACAACGTCTTCAAGTTGCAAAGATGCTAAGAGGACAGCATACATATTTAGAAATTGCTGAAAAAACAGGTGCTTCAACCGCAACGATTAGTCGAGTGAATCGTTCACTTAACTATGGAAATGACGGATATGATATGGTCTTTCAGCGTATTAAGATTGAAGACGAATAAGATAGACCTATTTTGACAGACTAATTCATGACGAGTTAGTCTGTTTTGTGCTTTATGAAAGTATAGTATGAATAAAGGGGTGATTGTAGGTGTACAGCATAAATATTTTGTTTGTTGAAGATGATTTGCGAATTCGAGAAATCGTACGTAAGTACTTTGAAAAAGAAGCCTTTCGTTTGTATGAAGCGGGAACAGGTAAAGAAGCCTATCAACTCATGGAAGCGCATGACTTTCATCTAGTAATCCTTGATGTGATGTTGCCAGACACAGATGGTTGGACCATATTAAAGGCTATTCGTCGTGAAAAAGAAATTCCCGTCATTATGTTAACTGCCCGAAGTGAAGAAGAAGATAAGCTGTTCGGCTTTGAGTTGGGGGCGGATGACTATATCACAAAACCGTTTAGTACGCGTTTACTACTCGCAAGAGTCAAAGCAGTCTTAAAACGAAATCATATTCAATCTATGAATAATGAGATTCAGATGAATGGTATACGTATTAATAAAGATTATCGACAAGTGTATATAGATGAAAAAAAACTAGACTTAACGCCGATTGAATACAGTCTTTTATTATATTTTATTGATAATGTTAACATCGCTCTAAGTCGTAACCAAATACTCGATCATGTGTGGGGATATGATTATTATGGAGATGAACGTACAGTAGATACTCATGTGAAGCGACTTCGAAAAAAATTGTTGAATCAAAGTGACTGTATTGAGACGATACGCGGTCATGGATACAGGATGGTGAAAGTAGAATGAAAAAATCAATAACTCGACAGATTTTTATTATTTTTTTAGCTTTTGTTATCGTTCTTTTTATATTTTTAGGAATCGCTATTCGATTTTTTCTTCCGAATTATTATCGCGAACAAAAAATTAATGAGCTAGAATATTATACGGATACGATTATCGAGGCAAAAGACAAGGGGACAGATGTAGAAGAAGTCAATATGCTCTTTGACCTTATGCGTCAAAATATTGGTGGTGAGGTTTATCTTATCGATTTATCAGGAGCGACAATGGGAATGCTTCGACAAGGAATGGGACGTAATCGACCGATCCCGGACCACAGTTATGCGTGGAAGAATGACATATTAAAAGAAACTTATGAAAACAAGCTCGGTGTCCGAATATATGCTTTTGGTATTATCGTTGATGACCAAATGATGATATATGAAGTATCCATTGCATCCTTAGAAGAGGCAGTCTTTGTAATTATGAAGTTTTTTCTCTATCTCTTTATCATTGGCATACTTATTAGTATAATGGGTGCATTTTTCATATCGAAGTATATTTCAAAGCCAATCCAAGATCTAAATACATTAGCTCTATTAATGAAGGATAAAAAGGTAAGAGAAGTAATGGTTTCAAAAAGACAGGATGAAATCGGGCAATTAAATCATTCGCTTATGCTTATGTATCAAGAGTTATTATCCAATATTCAACGCCTTGAATCAGAACTGACAAAAGAACGTGCTGTTGAGACCATGAAAAAACAGTTTTTAGCACAAGCCACACATGAGTTAAAAACACCAATTTCAGTGATTCGTGGTTATGCAGAATTAGTTTATGATGGCATTTATAAGGATGAAGAAGAACGTGATCACTATATCATTAGTATCTACAATGAGACAGAAGCAATCAGCAGCTTAATAAATGAAATTTTAGATTTTTCAAAAATGGAAAACGGATTTTTTAATATTCATGTAGGGCCTGTTGATATTCAGATATGGGCAGAAAACATTATCAAAACATACAGAGAGTATATAAAGATACATCATCTTGAAGTGATCTACGATGTGAATGTAAGTCATCGTAAGATAGAAATAGATGCAAATCGTATGGAGCAGGTGATTAAAAATTTAATCGCCAATGCAGTTGAACATGCTAAATCAAAAGTAATCTTTAAATTTACACAAGTAAATCAAAGTCTTTATATTACAGTAGAAAACGACGGGCCACCTATTGCTGATGAGGATATGCCCTTTATCTTTGAGAGTTTTTATAAACGTAGGGGCAAACAATCTGGCACAGGCCTTGGACTTGCCATTGTTAAACAGATTGTCTTGCTTCATCATGGAGATTATCGTGTAGAAAACACTGAAGACGGTGTTCGATTCACTGTAATAATTTAAGATTTTTTCTTCCCTTTTGGTGGTGTATCTTCTTTGAGGTAGTCATCAATAAGGGATGTGATCATATGCTTTTGTGCAGATGCTTGAACGGTGAATAGATAGGACGTTGCAAAAATTGAGAGTAACTTGCGTTGCTTCTCATCTTTGACATCTTTAAAGAGTTCTTTTGCAATATTCGCAGTTTCCATCGTATGATCTTTAAATAAGGAAAAATGCACAGCTTCTGTTTCAATAATTGCATCATGGAGCTCTTTCAAATCGTTAAATCCTTCAGGCTTTGTTGTATTTTCTGACATAAACATGTCTTGAATAGGAGCAAGGAGCTCTTTGATATCACCAATCGAAAGAATAGGTTTTAGATAATAAATAAAAAGCATCAAAATAACATGATCATTGGTATACTTTTTTTTGATCGTTGGTGGCAATAGGTTATATTTACTATAATTGTTAATCATTGTTTTCGTTAATATTTTATCTTCGCTGGAACGTTTGAATAAGCCTAGATGCTCATTCATAAAAGTAGTCACTTGATCCATATATAAGTCAATATTCGGAATATCAGCTGATGAAATGCGGTCATGATTTTGAATTGCTTTTAATTGCTTTAGAATAAAATCATCGAAATTCTTTTTTTCCATGATGGCCTCCCCGAGATGGTCATTATAAATAAATGTCTTATCTCTATATTATATAGTACTAAATACTAGATGTAAATACAAAAAGTCGGTGTAGAATATCTGTTCGTCTTATGATATGATAGTGGATAGAATATTCCAAAAAGGGAAGGTGCACTTATGGATAAATACGCAACACTTAATGAACCCCAGCGCGAAGCGGTTATGTGTACTGAAGGCCCACTACTTCTGTTAGCCGGTGCAGGCTCAGGAAAAACGAGGGTGCTGACACATCGTATTGCCTATTTAATTGAAGAAAAACATGTTTTGCCATGGAAAATTATGGCGATTACATTTACAAATAAAGCCGCCAAAGAGATGCGCGAACGTGTCGACCGTCTTATTGGTGAAGGCGGACAAGATGTTTGGGTGAGTACATTTCACTCTTCTTGTGTTCGGATTCTTCGTCGTTATATTGACGAGATTGATTATGACAGGAATTTTAGTATCTATGATACGGATGATGCAAAAAAGCTAATTCGAGAAATTATGAAAGAGTACAATATTGATCCCAAATATTTCAAAGAGTCCATGATTTTATCCGAAATCAGCAGTGCCAAAAATCAGCTTATCGGGCCCAAAGCATTCCAAAGGCAAGCGGATGGCGATATGCGTAAGGAAATCATCAGCCGGGTCTATATCGAATATCAAAAACGTCTATTGAAAAATAACGCTCTTGATTTTGATGATTTGCTCTGCAAAACTGTTGAGTTGTTTGAACAAAGACCCAAAGTTTTAGAATACTATCATAATCTCTTTCAATATATTATGGTAGATGAGTATCAAGACACCAATGGTGTTCAGTTTCGATTAGTGAAGTTACTCGCGGACAAGCATAAGAACCTATGTGTTGTTGGGGATGATGATCAGTCAATCTATCGTTTTCGTGGGGCAGATATTCGCAATATCTTGGATTTTGAATCTGTGTATAAAAATGCAAAGGTCATTCGATTAGAACAAAACTACCGCTCGACCAAGAATATTTTGGAAGCAGCCAATGAGGTTATTCGCAATAACCGTAAGCGAAAAGTAAAGAAACTCTGGACAGATAATCAGGATGGAGAACGGATATACCATGTACAGGTGAATTCAGAATCGGAAGAAGCACGATTTATTACGGATACGATTGTACGGGGAATTGAAGACGAAGGGCATGAATATTACCATTATGCCATTCTCTACCGTACCAATGCCCAATCCCGTTTATTAGAAGAAGGCCTTGTGCGTGCAGGAATTCCATATCGGTTAGTTGGAGGCGTTTCTTTTTACCAACGTAAAGAGATTAAAGATATTATCGCATATCTGAAAGTTTTAAATAATAGTACGGATGAAGTTGCGGCAAAACGTATTATTAATGTACCCAAGCGTGGTATAGGAGCGACAACAGTTGAACGAATACAAGAATACGTGAATATCAGTGGTCAGTCTTTTATGGAAGGGGTCAAGGATATTGAGAGTATTCCAAATATTAGTCGGGGCAAGAAGAATGTTGCAGAGTTTGCTATGATGATGCATGAATTGAAAGCCTTTGCAGATCGAGGTGCCTTAAAACGCTTAATGGAAGAACTTCTTGAACGTACAGGATATATCGAGAGCTTGAAAGCGGATGATGCGCTTAAAGCTGAAGAACGTTCAGAGAACATCGGGGAGTTAGTATCAAAGCTTTATACATATGTGGAAGATACTGAAGCGGCAGGTGAAGAACCCTCTTTGAATGAATTTTTAGAAGACGTTGCTCTCGTAGCAGATATTGACCAACTTGAAGATGATGATAACAAAGTCATACTAATGACATTGCATAGTGCCAAAGGATTGGAATTTCCTGTCGTATTTATGGCAGGCATGGAAGATGGTTTGTTCCCAAGTTTTATGAGTATGAATTCGGGACTCATTGAAGATATAGAGGAAGAACGACGTCTTTGTTATGTAGGTATTACACGAGCACAAGACAAACTTTATATGACAAGTTCACGGTCAAGAATGCTCTATGGAAACACCAATTATAATCCGGTATCACGCTTTGTATCTGAGATTCCGGCAGAATTATTAGAGAGCGATGCGGTTACGGGACAAAGTGATACACAAGGAAACGAAACATTTAATCCAATCGAAGAACGCGCACGGCGTAAAACAGCATTTAAGCAAAAACCATATAGTACGGCTACGGCAGCGGCAATTCCTGCACCAGAAGGTGTCGTTCTAGATTACGCGGCAGGGGACTTAGTTAAACATCCAAAATATGGAATCGGACAGGTGAAACTTATCGAAGCGGGTGGTGCAGACTATCAAGTAACGGTTAACTTTCCTAGCCATGGTAAGAAAAAATTAATTGCAAGTTTTGCCGGATTAAAAAAATTGTAGATTAAGCCTGTTAAAAATCCCAACTTATGATATAATAGATACATGTATGACAAAGTGAGAAAATGTTTTTGTGAATACAAAAAACGAGAAGGGACGTGAAGAGTAATGATGGATTTTATGAAAAAAGATGACTTAATTAGTTTGAAACAAGTAGAAGATTTTTTGCAGAAATTTGGTAAGAAAGTTGATGTTCGAGAAAAGCGTGCAAAAACTTGGTTAATTACCAGTATTGCGATTCTTGTATTAGCGATTGCAGCTGTAGTCGTTTATAAGGTATTCTTCTATGAGAGTGATGACTTTGATGATTTTGATGAATATGAAGAAGATTTTGACGACATGGATTATGATGAAGATTATGACGACTTTGAAGAATTTGACGAGGAAGATGACTTCGTTGATGATTTAGAAGAAGATCTTGATGAAGAAGTAGACGAAGACTTAGAAAAATAATCATAATAAGACTTAGAAGAACTGCTCGAAGGAGCAGTTCTTTTTCAGTCTAGTATATTAAAATCAATAAATGGAGGAAATAGATTCGATGAAAAAAAAGCAAGAGTTTATAGGTTATGTAGAAAAAGTGGATTTTCCCAATAAAGGGTATGTTAAAGTAGATGAAGAAACCGTCATTATAAAAAATGTCATTCCCGGACAACAGGTACGTGGGATCACGACAAAACGACGTAACGGAAAATTCTTGGGGCGATTATTAGAAACAGTCGAATCTGCACCTGACGCGGTTGTAGCTCCATGCCCTGTGTTTGGTGAGTGTGGTGGTTGCTTATATCAGTCGATGTCATATGAAAAGCAGCTTGCATTAAAAGAAAGACAAGTAAAAGAACTCATTGAAAATGTCACAGGACCATTAGGTGAGCGTTATGACGGCATTATCGGTAGCCCAGAGCATTTTCACTATCGCAATAAGATGGAGTATTCTTTTGGTGATGCCCAGAAAGACGGACCGCTTGTTTTAGGTATGCATAAGCGCGGAAGTACATATGATATTAGTCCTGCCGGGGATTGCCAGATTGTTCATAATGACTTTAACGCTATTTTAAATTACACGGTGAATTTATTCCGACAAGATGGTCTGACATATTATCATAAGCGTACCCATGAAGGATATCTTCGATATTTACTTATCCGCCGTGGTGTCAACACACAAGAATTAATGGTTAATCTTGTAACCTCCTCCCAGCTAGACTATGATTTAACACCTTGGCTTGAAGGACTTAAGAAGCTTTCAGATGAAGTGTTAGATAACCATCTTGTATCTGTGGTTCATACAGTATCGGATTCATTATCGGATGCAGTTAAGCCAGATACGCTACACCTACTTCATGGTAGAAACTTTTTATATGAAGAATTATTAGGCTTACGTTTTAAGATATCACCTTTTAGTTTTTTTCAAACAAATTCACTAGGTGCAGAAAAGCTCTATGATGTAGTTCGCCAATATATCGGTGAGACAAAAGATAAAGTCGTCTTTGACTTATACTCCGGGACAGGTACCATTACCCAACTATTAGCCCCTGTTGCAGAAAAGGCAGTGGGTGTTGAGATCGTTGAAGAAGCAGTTGAAGCCGCAAAAGAAAACGCTAAGCTAAACCAGCTATCCAATTGTGAATTCATCGCTGGCGACGTCCTTGCGGTACTCGATGATTTAACAGACAAACCGGACTTAATCGTGTTAGATCCTCCACGCGATGGTATTCATCCCAAGGCATTGCCGAAAATCATCGAATTCGGTGTCGATAAAATGGTCTACGTCAGCTGTAAACCCACCTCTCTCGCTAGAGACTTGATTATCTTACAAGAAGCCGGATATGAAGTGCAGAAAATGACGTTAGTAGATCTTTTTCCTCACACTGGGCACGTTGAGACGGTCGTATTGATGTCAAGGGGCGATAAATAAGAGTGTAAAAGTGCTTGATATAAAGGGATTTCCGTGATTTTGAACTCATATTCAAGCTGGGTTCAAAGTCACGGGATTTTTTATT
>CAZLXW010000018.1:0-60509 GCA_964563505.1 uncultured Eubacteriales bacterium | reverse complement strand
GGGATTTTGAGAATAATTATACCCGCTTGGTACATAACGTATTAGAAAAAGAATTGCTTTTAATTGATGAAGAACATATTCGAGCTGAGTACGATGACTCGGAAGAAACCAATCAACTGGGACGATTGCGACGAATTAACCATAATCTTGAACTCGCCAAAAGTTTCAAATATTTATTATTGAACACTCAAACACGAGAAGTAAAGAGTAATGATGCAAAGCTAACAGAGGCTAGTTTCGATGAGATGGAGACGGGTATGCAGTGGAGTGCAGATCAGATTCTGTTTACGGATAAGAGTACTTTAGGGAACTCAAGGTTTGGGCGGGATATTAGCTCCGGATATTATTCCTATACGACCGAGGAAGGCATTTTTTCTATGCTTGAGACGGGTCCTTATAAGTTGCTTACGGCATTTGATATAAATATAGATAGTCAAGATACATTTTTTGGGGAACCCTATCATCAATTTCAACAGGCGCATAAGATGGCCTCAACATATTATTTGGTTTTTGTCATATCGCTTTTTTTAGGTTTAGGTGGGCTCATTTATTTATCGATTTATACCGGAAAAGGTCGTGGTGATGAAAATGTTATGCTTTATTGGTTTGACTACATTCCCTACGAATTTCAGATAGGCTTCTTGCTATTGTTTACATTAATACCACTTAATACAGGGGCGTGGATTTATGATCCTGAGGAAGAGTTTTTTTTACTTGTAATTTTATGCGCTATATTAAATATATGGGCTTTATTAGTGATTCATATCTTTTTGTCTATGGTTCGTAACCTGAAAAATCAACGTTTGGGCCATAACATTTTATGTGTGCGGATACTTATGGGGATAATCAACATGTTTAAAAATATGATTAGAAGTTATAAACCATGGCTTATTATTGTATTTTTCGGTGTGTGCCTTATTAATATGATTTTTGCATTATTGATTCCATCAGGACCATTTTCAGTTTTTGCTGTATTTATTTTGTTTAACTTGCTGGTCTTAAAAGTTTTAGTGGGATATCTGCGAGGATTACAGTATTTGATGGATGCCACACATGCACGGGCAAGAGGTGGGCTTGAATATCCGCTAAATGTTCAAGAATTGCCGGAAGCTTTTCAAGAGTTTGGAGCAGACTTGAACGCAATGCAATCCGGACTAAAATCGGCATTAGAAGAAGCCATGCGGGGTGAACGCATGAAGACAGAGCTTATAACGAATGTAACCCATGATTTAAAGAATCCCTTAACTTCAATCATTAATTATGTGAACTTATTAAAAAAAGAAGATCTGCCGAGTGAGGAGGCTAAAGGCTATATTGCTGTGTTAGAAGATAAATCTAAACGATTAAAAGACTTGATTAGTCATGTTGTAGAAGCGTCTAAAGCAAGCAGTGGCAATGTTGAAATCAATAAAGAACCAATTGATATTAAACAACTCATGCAACAGATTCTAGCTGAGTATGAAGATGAGTTTGAAGAGGCTCAATTAGAAGTGGTCATGCAAGTTGCGGATCAACCGGTGACAATGAATACCGACAGTAAGGTGATGTACCGAATTATAGAAAATCTCGTGACGAATATTCATAAATACAGTATGAATAGGTCAAGGGTTTATATTACGCTAGGAATTCATCAAGGCAAGGCAATCATTGAGATGAAAAACATATCTAAGGATCCCCTTAACATTGATACGGAGTCACTAATGGAGAGGTTTGTACGTGGGGATGCTTCTAGAAATACGGAAGGTAGCGGACTTGGACTGTCAATTGCAAGAAGCCTAGCAAAAGCACTTGACTTAAATCTAACGATTGAGATTGACGGGGATTTATTTAAAACTAAACTTGAGTAGCAACTTTTGCTAAAAAGTTTCCTGGTATGGATGCCATTTCCATGTCAGGAATATTTTTTTCTACAGCAAAAAAATGTTCGGATTTCCAAGGAGAGATATCACGAGATAAAATCAAATAGTTGTCTTTCAATTGCCAAAGCATCATATTCATGTTAAAATATATTTACTCATAAATAAATAAAATGGAAAAAATCGATTTAATTTATTTGTATAAAAATAGATCTTGAGTTATTTAGTGGAGGTTTTAATTTATGATTAAGAGAGAACAATATATGGAGTTGATTCGAGATTATATGGATAATCCGATGATTAAAATCATAAAAGGTATACGTAGAAGTGGTAAAACGGAACTACTCAAAATGATTATTGCGGAGTTAAAGGATAGAGGCGTTGAAGACGAGCAAATTATTTATCTAAATTATGAATCTTTATCCGCATATGAATATAAAGATTTTATTCGTTTATATAAATACGTGGAAAGTCGAAGTCAATCAATCAATAAAAAAGTGTATGTATTACTTGATGAAATCCAAGAGGTTGAATTTTGGGAAAAAGCAATACGTTCAATACGCATAGATTTTCCGAGTGATATTTACATAACGGGTTCAAATGCACATTTACTTTCAGGTGAATTAGCGACTTTATTGTCAGGTAGATATATAGAGTTTGAAATGTTGCCGCTCTCATTTGTAGAATTTCTAGAATTTTATAATGGAATTCTGAATACAAATGATGTCTTGAATTGTTACAAACACTACATGAAATATGGGGGATTTCCCGATTTGATGAATATGAAACAAAAAGAGCCGGTTTTATTCAATTACCTCAAAGGAATATATGATACGGTTGTATTACGTGATGTTATTGAAAGAGGAAATATACGTAATCCGGAGTTGCTGAAACGCATTTTACATTATGTGATGGATAATATTGGGCAAATGACATCAGGTGCAAAAATTCTTGAATATCTTAAAGGGGCAAATCAAGAAAAAGTTTCGACGACGTCGTTATATAATTATATTGACGGTTTAGAAAATGCAATGATTATATATTCTGCCAAGCCCTATGATATTAAAGGAAAGCGGATTTTAAAAAGATCAGAAAAGTTTTATCTAGCTGATCTTGGTTTGCGCCATGCCGTAATGGGCTATAGAGAAAATGACATAAGTCAATTATTAGAAAATATTGTATATCTAGAATTGCGTAGACGAGGATACGAGATATATGTAGGTAAAATTGGTGAGTATGAGGTGGATTTTGTCGCAATACATAATAATATAAAAAAGTATATCCAGGTAACGTATACGATTGTTGATGAAAATGTTGCTGAGCGAGAGTATAGATCTCTTGAAAAAATAGATGATAATTATGATAAATATGTGATTTCAATGGATTCGTTGGAAATAGAAGAGAGAAATGGAATTAAGTGGCGAAATCTCATTGATTTTCTGTGTAATGAACGTTGACTAATGCACCACTAAAAGCCTAAGCGTTTTTTTATGAGGCCAAGGTTCTCTTCTGAAATAAGGATTGCCTGTTTTTCTCGACGAAGATAACCTTCTTTTTCGAATTGATTAAGATAACGATACAAAGAACGCTTATCAATACGAAGGTAATCGGCAATAAAGGTTTTATTCTCTGTGATGTGACAAGGCAGTGGCTCTTGAATCGAACGATGATACAAATAGAATAAAAAGTTCTCCATAGGTGAAGCAGCGGATTTTTGTTCGCTGCTTTCCATGAGTTTTGCAGAAAAATCAGCCATATAGCTAAGGGCTAAATTTGATAGAAATAGGTCGTGTTTAAGAGCGGATAAAAATAGATTATGGGGTATCTTAGCAATGAGGCAAGGACTTAAAGTAATAACATTACCAATGTAGGACTTACGATGATGAAGGGTTTCGATAAGACCATAAATTTGTCCGCCATGTAAAGTGTCCGCAATAATCCGCTTTCCCTTTGGTGTATAGTTAACAATATAGGAAGTTCCGCTAAGCTGAACATAGATATAATCAAGCTTTGCTCCGGATTCGATAAAAAATACGTTAGGTTTTAGTTTTTGTGTATAAATATTTGTAAGAGCAGAGATATCTGTGGAAAGACCGGAAGAAAAGGCGTGTAAAAGTATGGTTTTTAAATCTTCAACTTGTAAAGGGTTCATATGAATGTTACCTCCTTTTGTCGTAAAATAATTGAAGAAAGTGACAGCTGTCATTTTTTAATTATAACACTTTTGCTATAATAGGAGTAAAGATTAGTCAAAAGATTTAGGAGGTTATCAAGATGAATGTTTATCAAAGTTTAGAAGAAGTACAAAAAGAAGTGCTTGATTTAATCCAAAACAAAAGTTTAACCTATGAACAGCAAACCTTTGGCTTGGCAAAATTAGCGGAGAATGTGTTGCCGTATCCGGAAGGTGCCGATGAAGAACTTATGGAACTAGCACAAGAAGGCATTGTATGTGACCTTCATGAAGGCCATGCGCCTTATGCCCCACGTTATGTTCTTCCTGATTATGACCTTTTATTTCGGAAGGGTTCGCCTTTTCTACGATTAGATCCACCCAAAACATTGACAGATGCGATTCATACTCTCCTTATTTTTTATCATCATGTACCGTCTATTACGCGTTTTCCGGTATACATTGGGCGCATTGACCAGCTACTGAATCCTTTTATTGAAGATGAAGCCCAGGCAAGAGAACAAATCAAGTGGTTTTTAATTCAGTTAGATCGAACCGTTGATGACAGTTTTTGCCATGGAAATATTGGGCCACAGGAGACGCTTGCGGGTAATATCATTTTGGACGTATTAAAAGACTTACAAAATGTAACACCCAATCTAACGCTTTTGTATGATCCCAAGATTACAAGTAATTCCTTTGCACAAAAATGTGTAAGCACGTCTATGGCGTGTGCGAATCCGGCTTTTGTCAATGATCAAATGTTTCGCGAGGAATTTCAAGGCGATTATGGAATTGCCAGTTGCTATAACGGCCTTCCTATAGGCGGAGGTGCCTTTACCTTATCCCGTTTACGTTTAAATAAGATCGCTTTAAAATCCCAATCCTTAGAGGATTTTATGACCAATCAGTTGCCGGCAACCATTCATGCCATGACAGGTTTTATGGAGTCAAAAATACGATTTTTAGTTGAAGAGACCCATTTTTTTACGGAAAGTTTCTTAGTCAAAGAAGGGCTTGTCTCTTTGGAACGTTTTGTAGGCCTATTTGGTTTAGTCGGTATGCATGAATGTGTAAACGCTTTAATGAAGCTTGAAAACAAAGATTATAGCTATGGAAAAGATCAAGAGGCCAATGAACTGGGCGTTGCTATCATGGATTTGATACAAAAAGAAGTCGATGCGTTTGAAAGTAAGTATAGTGACTTTTGGAATCATCGATATATGCTTCATGCTCAGGTGGGAGCAGATCAAGACCTAGGTACAAGTGCAGGCGTTCGCATTGCCATCGGTCACGAGTTGCCTATTTATGAGCATATGCAACAGGCGGGTATGTTTCATAAGTATTTTCCGTCAGGAATAGGCGACCACTTCCCCTTCGACCACACAGTGTTGAACAACCCCCAAGCAGTTTTGGATATTTTTGAAGGTGGATTTGCCTCTGGCATGCGCTATATTTCTTGCTATGCAGAAGATGGAGATTTAATTCGAGTTACTGGTTATCTGATAAAAAAATCGGATTTACAAGCTTATAATCAAGGAAAACAGGTCAGTTATGATACCGTTCAATATGCCCAAGAAGCGCTTAATACTTACGGTGTCTTAAATCGAAAGGTACGTGGTGAAAGTGACGCGAGGCGATAAGTATGTTAGGAAGAATTAACCAGATTATTGATAGCAGTCTTGTGGACGGTCCGGGCAATCGAACGGCGATTTTTTTTCAGGGCTGTAATTTTAATTGCCATTATTGTCATAATCCGGAAACCATTTCTCCTGGTAACCCAAAGCAAGATATGGAACTTTCAGAAGTGCTTGAAAGAATTAAAAGAAATCGTCCATTTATTAAAGGAATCACGGTATCCGGGGGAGAATGTAGCTTGCAGTATGCCTTTATAGAAGCCCTATTTTTAGAAACAAAAAAAATGGGTTTGAGTAATTTTATCGATACGAACGGAAGCCTACCCTTTTGGGAACTTCCTGTATTAACAGAATTGACGGATGGCTTTATGTTGGATGTGAAGGCGACAGATGTGAAAAGTCACTTGCTACTCACAGGAAAAGACAATAAAGTGGTGCTTAAAAATGCAGAATTTTTAGCTTCAATAGGTAAACTGTATGAAGTACGAACGGTGATGGTAAAAGATGAACTCAATAATCAGAAAACCGTGGAAGAAGTAGGTGATTTGTTACAAGAATACTTAGGTCAGCCAATTAGATACAAGCTTATTCCTTTTCGGCCTCATGGCGTTCGCACAGCTTATCGCCATTGGGAATCTCCTAGTTCAGAAAAAATGGAGCGGTTAAAAGACCTTGCTTTGGCAAAGGGCTTTGAGCAAATAACTGTTGCCTCTTGACCGAACATGTGTTCTGTCGTATAATAAGTATAGGATATAAAATGTGTTTTTAAGAAGGTAATGTGTATGGAAGAAAATAATCGAATATATGCAGCTATAGATCTGAAATCCTTCTATGCTTCAGTAGAATGCATTGAACGACATTTAGATCCCTTAACGACAAATCTCGTTGTGGCAGATAATAGTCGGTCAGAAAAAACCATATGTCTAGCGGCCTCTCCATCGCTCAAAGTCTTTGGCATTCCAGGGCGAGCTAGGCTGTTTGAAGTTGTTCAAAAGGTCAAAGAAGCAAATGCATATCGATTACAAGAGGCACCGACAAAGACATTTACTAGTAAATCCTACCTTGCTAAAGAGCTTGAGCAATCTCCTGAACTTGCAATTGATTATATCATTGCACCGCCTAGAATGGCTTTGTATATGGAATATAGTACACGTATCTATAATGTGTATATGAAGTATGTTGCACCGGAGGATATTCATGTGTATTCTATTGATGAAGTCTTTATAGATCTAACGAATTATTTAGAAGTGTCAGGGCTGAATCCTTATGATTTTACAAAGCGAATGATAAAAGATGTCCTTAGAACAGTTGGAGTTACGGCCACGGCCGGATTAGGGACCAACCTCTATTTGTGCAAAATAGCTATGGATATTGTTGCAAAGCACATACCGGCAGATCAAGACGGTGTTCGAATAGCACAACTTGATGAAATGCGTTATCGAGAAAAATTATGGGCCCACCAGCCAATTACAGATTTTTGGCGAGTGGGTAAAGGCTATGCAAAAAAACTTCAAGGCAATGGAATTTTCACAATGGGTGATATAGCGGAATGCTCTCTTCATAATGAAGCCTTATTGTATCAATTATTCGGGGTTAATGCGCAACTTCTTATCGATCATGCATGGGGATGGGAACCCTGCACACTAACGGATGTCAAAGCTTATAAACCGGAGAACCACAGTACTGGTGCAGGGCAAGTCCTGCATCATCCTTACACCTATGATAAAGCGCGAATTATTGTACAAGAAATGACGGATCTTTTAGTGTTAGATTTAGTTGATAAAGGATTAGTAACCGATCAAGTGGTGCTTACAGTTGGCTATGATGTCACAAGTCTTACAGACCAACATATTTCTAAACAGTATAGCGGTGAGATAAAAACAGATTATTATGGGAGACAAGTTCCCAAACACGCCCATGGGTCAATGAATATCGAGCAAAAGACGTCATCCACCAAACTTATTATGGATGCGGTTATGGACCTTTTTGATGCTATTGTCAATCCACATTTGTTGGTACGACGGGTTAATATTGTCGCTAATCAAGTAGAAGAAGAACATATTGCCAAACAGCGAGAAAACTATAAGCAACTAGATCTTTTTACAGATAATGAAGTTCAAAAAGAAATCGATCAAGACTTGATGAAAGAGAAAAAACTACAACATGCCGTTTTAGAGATTAAGAAAAAATATGGAAAAAATGCAATTCTCAAAGGAATGAATCTGCAAGAAGGAGCAACAACCAAGGACCGGAACAATCAGATTGGCGGGCACAAAGCATAACCCCAATAATCAAGTGTTCTTTTTAAGGAAGGATGATTATGAAGAAAGTACATCGATCCATTGAAGATTATAAAGATATACTGTATTTACCTCATCATGTGTCACCGGACAAGACACCCATGCCTAGAGAAAAAAGAGCGGCTCAGTTTTCCCCTTTTTCAGCAGTTGTAGGACACGAAACAGCCGTCAAAGAAGCGGCAAGATATACGTGCAAGAAAAAAATATTGGATGAAATGGAAAAAACGATTATTGATGATTGCTTAAGAAAAATTGAGAGAAATCTACAAAACGTGGATGAGACAGTCATTGAGATGGAGTACTTTGAATGGGATTTACATAAAAGTGGTGGACGGTATGTTACAAAAATTGGACACATTAAAAAAATTGACGTCTATGAGCAAGAAATTTATTTCATAGATGGAAGCAAAATAAATATAGAAGATATTTATAGTATTGATATACAATAATTTTGTGATATTATAGAGTAGAAGGTAATGCGAAAATTATTTATGCAAAAACAGGAGGTAACCTTATGCGAATTGAGCACATTCAATATCCCTTTATTTTTACGGATGATGGACAACGAATTCATGCAAAACAAGTGGTAGGTAACATTTTTAAAGGCGCAACGCTTACAGAAAAAGAAGACAATGCTTATGAAGTTGTCGGGATCGAAGCAGATGAGAACTGCGTTAATGGAGTTTGCCCGGTAAGATAGAGGAGGACACATATGATATTAGGAAATATTCACCAATTAGATGAGAAGGCAATATACCCCAAAGCCATTCAGACAGCTTTGGACTACTTAAGCAAGCAAGATTTTGACACAATGGAAGCAGGGAAATATGCTATCGAAGGTGAAGATATATTTGCACTCGTTCAAGAAATTGAAACGGATTTTGTCGAAAATCGACGCCCGGAGGCTCATGAACAGTTTGTAGATATTCAATATCTAGTAAAAGGACTTGAGCAAATGGGGCATGCAGTCCTTAACGAACAATCCATGATCAAGGAGGATATGCGACCGGAAAAAGATGTGATTTTTTATGAAAATCCGGTCGGGGAACGTTTACTGACAATGCTTCCCGGTGACTTTGCAATCTTTTTTCCAACAGATATTCATCGACCGGGATGCGAGTACGAAGAGTTGATGACAATTAAAAAAGTTGTTGTAAAGATTCGATATAGTCTTCTTTAATTTGAATTGCTTTGTGAAATATTCAAAATGAACATATCTACAAGTGCCGGGTCAAACTGATGACCGGCACATTTTTTTAGCTCGGCGATAGCTTGGGACTTTGACATGGGTTCTTTATAGGGACGACCCGTTCGCATCACATCGTATGCATCAGCAATACTTATGATACGAGCAAGCAAGGGGATTTCCTCTTTGGATAAGCCTTTTGGATAGCCCAAACCATCGAACTGTTCATGATGACTTAATATACTTGTTGCAATTTGTGATAATTCGGGTAATGCATTTGCAATTTTATGCCCTAATTCAGGATGTTTTTTTATACGATCCCACTCTTCTGATGACAAAGGGGTGGATTTGTATAGAATTTCTTGGGAAATTGCTAATTTTCCCAAGTCATGCATATCAGCTAACAAGGATAAGGAATTAAGATCTTGTTGAGATAAACCCAAGTCCTTTCCCAATTTTAGAGAAGCCTCTCGAATATGTTCACTATGCTTGAAAGTTTCATTCGTTGTCTCACGTAATAAAGTCTGAAAAGACTTAAGTATGGTCTTGCTAATATGTTCTTTTTCGCTTATTTTGTGTTCATACATTCTATCTTCAGCACGCTTGAAAATAATATCTATATCATCAGATATATCCGTTTTTGTCTCATGTCCTAAAGCAGCGGAAGGTTTAAGCGGATTTTGAGAGGAATGATTACAGGCTGCTTCGACACGTTTGCAAAACTCGGCTGCCAAATCCTTTGAGGTATTTGGAAGTAAGATAACGAACTCATCGCCCCCAATTCGAGCGATGACATCAGTTTTTCGAAAGATACCTTCTAAAATACGAGAAAATTGCACCAGCAATTTATCGCCTGCTTGGTGTCCTAAAGTATCGTTTGTAATCTTTAATCCATTAAGATCGGCTAAAAGAATAGACAAAGGAAGATATTCAGAACCATCAAACTGGCTATATTTTTCGTTAAAATAGGCGCGGTTATGTAGACCCGTCAACTCATCATGATTGGATTTGTATATGATCTCCGCTTCTGTTTTCTTTCGCTCTTCGATTTCCTTGAGTAATTGATTTTTGGATTTTTCAAGTTCAGAAGTTTTTTCCTGTACTGCTTTTTTTAGTGTATAGTTCCACATAGCTCCGGATATTATCGTAATAATCAATAAAAAGAAAATAGCTACAAAAATAATGCTAAAATAAGGCGTATCAAAAATGCTTTTGCGCTCAAAAGGAAGCCACTTGGACTTAATCGCCTGACGTTCGTCCTCAGTTATCTGTGCAAGGCCTTTGTTTAAAATATCGTTTAATAATGGCCAATCATTTCGTGTTGCAATGGATAAATTGGATTCATAAGCTGTCTCAGTATTTACAATTAGATTAGATAGATTGTCTCGATCAATACTTGCTGAAGCGCTCATGATTTCAATAATCATGGCATCTGCTTCTCCAAAAGAAATCATTCTTAATCCATCACTTGGACTTGGGACTTGGGAATAATTTAAGTTGGGATAGTTTTTATTTAAATATTCGATAATTGCATAGTCTTCGACAACAAGAACTTCCATTGTTGAGTCCGCTAATTTGTCAAAGGTTAATTGCTCGGAAAAATTCTCGCGGGTTATTATAACATTTGGATTCAAGATGTAGGGCACAGTAAAATCGAGATATTCACTGCGTTCAGGTGTCTTAGTTGCGGCAGTGATACCTGAAATTTCACGATTCTTTGCCTGTTCGATTAAAGCGCTCCAATGTTCAAATTCAACCATTTCTATTGTAGTATCCAATTTTTCTTCTAACAATTGAAAATAATCGGCAGATATGCCAACATAGTTTCCATTTTCAAGAAACTCGACGGGAGGATAGTCAGTAGTATAACCTATTTTTATCTGGCCCTCATAATCATCTAACCATTTTTGTTCTTCATCCGTTAAAAAGATGTCTTGAGGTTTTTGATTGCTACAACTTATGAAAAATGATGGAAATAGAATAAGTATAGCGAATATAACAATGAGTAGGCCGAATAGTTTTTTATATTTTAATAACCCCATAATCTATCTCCTTAATTTGCTGTTCTAAAGTACATTCTACTATTTAAAAGATGTAAATGCAAGGAAGTCGTCCTTGGCAAAAGAGCTAAAAACGACATAAGTACTGAATAAATGTTCTGAAAATATATAATTGCATAAAATTTACATAAAACAATTGACAAACAAATAAAGTAATGATAGTATTTATACATAAATGTTAGCGCTAACAAAAATAAAAGATGGTGTAAATATTTTTTTAACAAAAAATGTTAGCGCTAACAAAAAAGTAATAACTACGAAAGGAGGGATAAAATGATCTGTTCATCGATACATTCGAAGTTTGATATAGAGTTATATCCCACATTAATACAAGAAGCGATCCGTTTTTTTAGAGAAGAAGCGATTGGAAGCATTGAACCTGGAGAATACGAAATTATTGGAAGAAAGGTTTATTATCAAGTTATTGATTTAAAAACAAAGGTAAAAGAAGAAGGACGGCCGGAAGTCCATAGAAAGTATATTGATATACAGTTTTTGTACAGTGGTAAAGAAATGATTGGATTTGTAGATGACCATGGAAAAAATGTAATCTCAGAAAATTTATTAGAAACAAGAGATTTACTTTTTTATCGTGATGTTGAAAACATGAAAAACATAGCCATGGAACCGGGAGACTTTTGTGTGTTTTTTCCAAATGATGTACATATGCCGGGATGTGCATTGGAAGAAAAATCTATGATACGAAAAGTGGTTTATAAAATTGATTTTGACTTCTATAAACAAGAGTTTAAGAAAGAGGTAGCAAATGAAAGAAGTTAATTGGGGCCTAATAGGTTGTGGACAAGTAACTGAAGTGAAAAGCGGACCGGGATTATATAAATCTGAACACTCGAATTTAGTCGCGGTTTATGATAATACATATGAACGGGCAGTCGATTATGGAAGACGACATAATGTTTCTAATGTTTATAGCTCAGCGGAAGAGTTATTACAAGATCCTAACATTGACATTGTTTATATTGCTACACCACCGAAATTTCATAAATACTATGCAATGAAATGTTTGGAATATAATAAAATTCCCTATGTTGAAAAACCACTTGCAATGAATTATGAAGAATGCTTAGCGATTAAAAAGAAATCAGAGGAAGTGAACATTCCGGTCTATGTTGCATTTTATCGAAGAGGCATGGAGAAGTTCTTAAAAATCAAAGAGCTATTAGATCAAAAAACGATTGGTGAGATACGATATGTGTATCTAACTCAAATAATGAAGCCTGAAGAGGCAGAACTTCAAAAAAGCAGCTTGCCTTGGCGTGTTATTCCGGAAATCTCCGGTGGAGGGAAATTTTTGGATATGGGGGTTCACGTATTTGACTGTTTAGAACTATTTTTTGGAAAAATGCTATGTATGAATGGCCTGGTTGAAAATAAAGGTGAATTATATGAGGCAGAGGATACAGTTCTTGCAACATTTAAATTCGAAAATGGAATTATTGGATCAGGGAATTGGTGTTACGTGGCAGACCATAATCATAATGAAGTTCAAATTGTCGGAGAGCATGGGCGCATTGTTTATGATGGGTTAGATAGTACACAGTTTAGATTAATTAAACAAGATCTTGAAGAAGTCTTTGAATTCCAAGAACCAGAGCATGTTGCAATGCCTTATCAACAGGCCGTTGTTAATGAACTTATTGGAAAAGAAAAAAGTCATGCGAACTTTGATGAAGCAATGAACTTGGTGAAAATGACAGATATGTTATTAGATGACTATTATAAAGGAGCAACAAATAATGTTAAGAATTAAATATGATGATATGGTAGAAAAATTTGAATCGATTTTATTGAAAAAAGGATTTAATGAAAACGTTGCAAGAAAAAGCGCAGAAAATTTTGCGAATAATAGTTTGGATGGTGTATATTCACACGGAGTTAATCGATTCCCAAGAGTTATATCCTACATCGAAAAAGGTTATATTAAGGTGGATGCCGAGCCGACAGTTGAAGGTCGAATCGGTGGATTTGAGCGATGGAACGGTAATCTTGCAATGGGAAATACCAATGCGGTGAGCGCAATGGACCGAGCGATTGAACTTGCAAAAGAACATGGAATTGGAATTGTCGCTTTGGGCAATACAAATCATTGGATGCGAGGCGGAACATTTGGTTGGCAAGCAGCAAATGCAGGTATGATTGGAATGTGTTGGACAAATACCATGCCTAATATGCCAGCGTGGGGAACAAAAGACAGAAATATAGGAAATAATCCATTTATAATGGCGATACCTAGATCGAACCAGGAACATGTGGTTGTTGATTGTGCCATGGCTCAATTTTCATATGGAAAAATTGAAGAAACAAAATTAAAGGGGCAGCAACTTCCTGTCGTTGGTGGATTCGATCAAGCAGGTAATGCAACGACAGACCCGGTTGAAATCGAAAAAACATGGCGGGTATTACCGATTGGTTTTTGGAAAGGATCGGGACTATCGATAGCTTTTGACTTAATTGCTGCAGTGTTATCGGGAGCAAACTCGACAACAGCCATTGGAAAAAAAGCGGAAGACGAATATGGATTATCTCAAATATTTATAGTTATTGATCCTAAACACATGAATAGTGTTGAATTGACAGATGCCATTATTGATGAAGTTATTGAAGATATTAAGAATTCAGAAAAAGCTGAAAACTGTAATACGATTTTTTATCCAGGAGAAATGGAAATAAATACCCGAAGAGATAATTTGGAAAATGGAATACCCGTTATGGAAGAAATATGGGAACAAATTGAAAAACTGTAAACAAAAAAATTAATTATAATGAAAAGTGAGGAGAATGGAAATGAAAAAATTATTAGCAGTTTTATTGGTGGCAACATTTTTAATGAGCGCGGTGGGATGTGCAAACGAAGGAACGACAAACAATCAAGAAACAGGTAGTGCAGTAGAAACAGAAACATCTGGAACAGAAGGAAGCTCAAATGATTCTGAAATTGAGCCGGCAGAAGTCATAACATTAAGAGTTGCACACAATCAGACATCATTAGACAATCCCTACCAATTTGGTTTGAACAAATTTGCGGAAGAAATCAAACGTCTATCCGGTGGAAGAATTGTGGCAGAAGTATATCCGGGTACACTTGGAACCAATGAAAGTGAACTCGCAATGAAATTAACAACAGATTCTGTAGATATGGTTGTTGCATCTCCTGGATTTATGGCAGGAACAGGCGTATCTGAGTTTGATCTATTATCATTACTCTATTTATTTGATAGTTTTGAGCATTGGGAAACGACAATCGATGGTGAGTTTGGTGAAACAATGAAAGAATTAATCACAGAAAAAACCAGTAATGATTTTAAAGTTATGGGATATTATTCCTCAGGTGTACGTAATTATTATGGTAAGAAGCCGATTTATGTTCCTGAAGATGCAGCTGGGTTAAATATTCGACTTCAAGGCTCACCTGTACAGCAAGAATTCTGGAAAGAAGCAGGAGCGAATCCTATTAGCGTTGGTTGGGCAGAATTATACCAAGCCTTGAATACAGGAACAGCAGATGCAGCAGAAAATGATCACACGAATATGATGTTACAAAGTCATCATACAACACCGAACGGAAAGTACACATCATTAACAAATCATGACTACACAACACGACTATTACTCATGAACGGTCATACATTTGATCAATTCACAGAAGAAGAACAAGGATGGATTCAAGAAGCGGCTAAAGCATCCGTGGCAGAAGAACGCGCGGTGACCTATGAAATGCTAGATGAATCAAGAGAAAAAATTCTTGCTGAAGGTGGAGAAATTAATGAGGTTGAATTGGATAAATTCAAAGCAATGGCACTTCCGATTCAAGATCGCTATGCACAAGAAAATGGTCTTGAAGACTTGCTTGAATTAACAAGACAATAAAAGGCTGTATTACCTAGGGCTATACGAGTATAGCCTTGGGTTTTAGAAAGGAAAAAAGATGGATAAGATTGCAAAAAGAGTTCAACATATTGAAGTTTTTTTAGGAACACTCTTTATCACGATATTTTTTATTACGATTGTTATACAAGTATTTTCTAGATATTTGGGTATAACAGTAACGTGGACAGGCGAAGTAGCAACCTATTCGTTTACGTGGGCAGTATTCCTCGGAGCGGGAGCGATGACGTATGAAAATAAGCATTTTGCATTCACATCATTTAAAGATAAATTGTCAGAGCGAAAACAAGAAGTGGTCAATATTATTATTTCGCTAATTGTTATGAGTTTCACAATATCAATATTCTATTTTGGAATTATCATCACGAAAAAGTTTTGGAATTATCAGTGGATTGATTTGCCAATGATGAAAATGGGCTATACATGGTTATGCTTGCCAATTTTAGGAGCGACAACGACCCTTTATACAATAAATCATTTGATAATGTCAATTAAGCGTTTGCGAATGGAGGTACAAAGATGACCCAAGTCATACTTATTTTACTATTTATAGTGTTTATTGCCATGGGCGTTCCAATCTCATATGTCATTGGTATTGTTGCTCTGCTAGGTATATTTCTAATACCGAATTTAGGTGGAATTGTCGTATTCATGAAAATGTTTACCGGGCTTGGTTCATTTGTGCTGTTAGCAGTTCCATTATTTATTCTAGCAGCTAATCTTATGAATCATGGATCGATTTCCAAGCGTCTCATTGATTTCTCTAATGCATTGGTAGGACACAGGCGAGGCGGTTTAGCACATGCCAATATCGTCGTTTCCATGATCTTTGCAGGCGTCTCCGGTTCATCCCAAGCGGACACAGCAGGCGTTGGAAAAGTCTTAATCCCTAAAATGCAAGAAAGTGGTTATGATAATGAAACAGCGGTTGGTGTTACGGCAGCATCTTCTACATTAGGAAGTATCATACCCCCTAGTATTACAATGGTTGTATTTGCAGGAATTGCCAATGTCTCTACAGGTAAATTGTTCTTGGTTGGAATTGTACCAGGTATTATTCTGGGATTATCAATGATGTTGGTGGTTTTTATTATTAGTAAAAAGCGTAATTTTCCCCGATATGATAAAGTGTCGTTTAAAGATACAGTCAAATTATTTTTAAGCAGTTTTCCGGCACTACTCACACCAGTAATCATTATAGGTGGAATTGTAACAGGAGCTTATACAGCAACAGAAGCAGCAGCATTTGCTTGTGTTTATGCGCTTATAATCGGTATGTTTTTTTATAGAACCATAAAACCCAAAGATTTACCTAAGATTATTAAGGAAACCTTGAAATTAAGCTCTTTATCACTATTTGCGCTAGCTACAGCCAATGCCTTAGGAGAGCTTTTAGGATATTATAATATCTCAACACGTGCGGCAAACTTCTTTGCGCAAATTCCAGGAGGAGCCCCTGTTTTTATGATAACGGTGGTGATTTTCTTCTTATTCATTGGTACATTTATGGATGCAGTACCGGCAATGATTCTGTTCGTTCCTGTAATATTACCGGGAGCATTAGCGTTAGGAATTGATCCGGCACACTTAGGTTTAGTTGTTGTAATGACATTAGCATTAGGTCTTGTAACGCCACCCTATGGATTATGTTTGTTGATAGCGGGCTCCATTGCCAATATAGATATAGAACGCTCATTTAGAGGTGTTATACCATATTTTATAATAGCAGTGGTAGTTTTGCTTAGTGTTGCACTTTTCCCGAACGTAGTAATGGCGATTCCTAGACTTATTAGTCCTAGTTATTTTATTTAGACGGTCAATGATATGATATAGAAAGAGGAAGATATGAAAGCGATAGTAATTAAAGAACCGCATAAAATCTTAGTTACAGATGTAGAAATGGAAACATTAAAGAATAATACAGATGTACTAATACAAGTAAAAAGTGGAGGTATCTGTGGATCGGATATGCATGGATATCATGGAACGTCTCCCTTTATAAACTATCCGGTTGTACCGGGACATGAATTTTCCGGTTTAGTGACTGAAGTAGGCAGTGAAGTGAAAAAGATTAAAGTAGGAGATCACGTGAGTGTCGACCCAGTTATAAGCTGTGGTACATGCTATGCATGTCAAACCGGTCGTTATAATGTATGTTCTGATTTGAAAGTTAGGGGTGTGCATGTCGATGGTGGATTTAAAGAATATGTCTCCATTCCAGAAGCATCATGTCATAAAATAAATGATAATATTCCTTGGGAAGTAGCCTGTCTCGTTGAGCCGTTCACAATAGCATCCCAGTCATTATCAAGAGGAGGAATCAGACAAAGTGACACTGTCTACATAGCTGGAGCAGGACCCATTGGTTTAACCATATTATTAACGGCTAAAAGTGAAGGAGCCACAGTCATCATATCGGATATTAGTGATGAAAAAATTGAACGTGCCAAAAATCTTGGAGCCGACTATGTTATCAATACGGCGAAAACATCATTCGAAGAATTTTTTGAAAAGAATAGTCATCTTGCAGGATTCACCTTAGCAATAGATGCAGTCGGTCATCCAAGTATTATTGAGACCATATTGCCAAATATGTTACCAACAGGAAGAGTTGTATTGTTGGGCTTTTTGAAGACGCCCTCAAATCTTATCCAAATGGAAGTGACAAAAAAGGAATTGGATATTAAAGGATCACGATTAAGCTGTGATAAATTTCCGATTGTAGTCGACCGCATTGAAAAGAAACTCTTTGATCCCAAGAAAATCATATCACATACCTTCGATTTTACAAAGATAGAGGATGCCATTCAACTGTTGATTAACCATCCGGACCAATGTGCAAAAATTGTTTTAACCTTTGATGCCTAAGAAAATATGACTGCTATAATTATGGCAGTCATATTTTCCGTGGATGTAGGGAGAGCTTGTTATGTGGACAAGAGCATAGTATAATAACAGATAGAATAATTAAAGAAATGGAAAGAGGCTAAGGAATATGAACATTTATGATATTGCAAAGTTAGCAGGGGTATCCCATACAACAGTCTCAAGAGTGATTAACGATAAACCGGGGGTCAAACAAGAAACAAGAGAAAAAATATTAAGAATATTGGATGAACAAGCCTACTTTCCTAATAGCCATGCTCGAGGTCTTGCAAGCAATGAAAATAAAGTTATTGGAATTATTGTCATTGATGTGCGTAATATTCATCATATTCATACGGCATTTCATATAGAAGAAGCATTTACCCAATATGGATACGTGAGTGTAATCGCTTCATGCGGTTTAGATGACAGTAAACAAGAAGAATACCTTAAGGTAATGGCAAGCCGTAACGTTGAAGGTTTAGTTCTCATTGGATCGAGGTTTCAAAATAATAACATGAAAAGAAGTATCAAGAAATATCTGAGTGACAAACCGGTTGTTATTGCCAACGGATATATTGAACTTGATAATGTATGTGGCGTGGTTGTGAACGAGAGAAAAGGGGTATCGGATGTTGTTGACTTTTTGGTTAACAAAGGGCATAAAAACATAGGATTTATGAACGATTATGTGACCTATAGTGCCCATAATAAGCAAGAAGGATTTTTGGATGGAATAAGAAAAAATGATCTTATGTTTAATGAAAAAAACATCAAATATATTAAGACGGAATTAGAAAACAGTGAAATTGAAACAGAAAAGTTCTTAAAAGAGAATCCCAATATTACTGCCATTATTTATAGCGAAGATATTATGGCTGTCGGAGCCCTAAAAGCATGTGTAAAAATGGGACTGAAAGTTCCTGAGGATATTAATATCATTGGATTTAATAATTCGATTTATTCGGATATTTCGATTCCAACAATTTCAAGTATTGATAATAGAAATACAGCTATGGGGGATCGGTGCTCAAAGGCCTTATATTCCATGTTAAAGGGCGAAAAGACAGAGGCGATCTACCATTTGATGCCGAAATTCAAAATCAAAGATTCTACAAATTAGCCATTAAACGTCTAACAATGGGGTCGTCGGCAGGAGCCCAATCAAGGGTCAATAATTTGTCTGGACTTAACCAGCAAAAATCAACATGTTCAGTCATAACAAATTGGCGTGACATAACTTCAATCATGTAGCTATGTAAAGTAATGCTAAAATCCGGGTATGTGTAATCAACAGACATATAATAGTCGGTTTTTTTTACGTTGATTTGTAGTTCCAATTCTTCCAGTAGTTCTCGACTTAATGCGGCTTCTAAAGATTCGCCAGCTTCAACTTTCCCGCCGGGGAATTCATACTTAAATGCCATATAGTCGAATTTTCCTCGCGGTCGTTGCATGCAAAGGATTTGGTTGTCATGAATAAGTATAGCTGCGGTGACATTATAATGCTTCATGGTAAGCTCCTTTAGTTTTTTTGTGAGAAAACATATAATAATAGTGTACTATTATTATTCGATGAATGCAATCTTAACCTATTGACCTTATCCATTTAATGATATATAATGAACAAAAAAGAACGGGTGATATTTTATGCAAATCAAAAAAGAAGAAGTTCGCATGGCCCTACTTGAAGCTGCGGAAAAGGAATTTTTAGATAAAGGGTTTAATAATGCCTCATTGCGTAAAATTATAAAAGCGGCAAGGACCACCATCGGTAATTTTTATAATTATTTTGACAGCAAAGAGGCAATTTACCAAGCTCTTGTTGAAGACGAATATAATAAGTTTGTATATTTCATTGAACACCATGATGAAATGAATCGACCAGACTACCTGTGGGAGATTACAGATGTTAGAAAGTGGCGAAGTGTAATGTTTGAATTCATAGAAGCATATATTCCGCCCTTTTCTAATCGTTTTGTACTGCTTATTGAAGGTAGTGAGGGAACACGCTTTGAAAAAACGCGCGACATCTTGTTGCAGGTTTTGACCGAGCATTTTCTTAGCCATATGGAAGAGTTTGGCCATTCACATGTGCATCCTGAGATGGCCGAGATTATTGCCATTCAATTTATAGAAGGCTTTTTATTCATATTAAAAAATCATAAAGAGGAATCCTTACGTAAAAAACTTATTACCGAACATTTATTGTTCCATATTATGGGAAGTATGTCCCTAATTGCAGATTTTAAAGACAAATAAATTTTTTTGAACTAAAAAAGAACGGTTGACCGTTAAAGGAGAGTAGAGATGATTCAAGTAAAAGAGTTGGAATTTGTGTATCAAAAATCAGGAAAAAAGGCTATACGAAAAATTGATTTTTCCATTGAGCAAGGTGAAATTTTCGGGTTTTTAGGACCCAGTGGAGCAGGAAAAACAACCACGCAAAGAATTCTTATTGGTCTATTAAGAGGTTATGTGGGCAGTGTCCTTATTATGGGAAAAGAACGAAAGAGATGGTCCAATGACTTCTACGAAAAGATTGGTGTAGCCTTTGATTTTCCAAACTTATATATTAAATTAACGGCACAAGAGAATTTGGAATTAATCAGTTCCTATTACCAAAAAAAGGCGGATAATATTGATGCTTTACTCGATCGAGTGGGATTACTTCCTGATAAGGATAAGAAGGTCGAAAGTTTTTCAAAAGGAATGAAGATGCGATTAAATTTCATTCGGTCATTAATGCATGATCCGGATATTTTATTTTTTGATGAACCGACATCCGGTCTTGACCCAGTGAATGCAAAAATCATTAAGGATATGATTATGGAGCTGAAAGGTCAGGGAAAAACAATTTTTTTGACAACCCATAATATGACGGTAGCTGAACAGTTATGTGACCGAGTGGCATTTATTGTCGATGGTCAGATTCCTGTGATTGACAGTCCAAGGGAACTTATGGTTCAACATGGTAGGCAAACAGTTCAGCTCGATTATTATAGCGAGGGGAAGGAATACTCTGAAGAATTCCCCTTAAAAACCATTCAGCAAAATGATCATTTTTTTGATATCTTACATAAACATGAACTAAAACGAATCCATAGTCAAGAAGCTACATTAGAAGATATATTTATAAAACTTACAGGGAGGGAGCTGGGATGAGAATCGTCAATGCAATAAAAGCGGATGTTAAATTTCAAGTGAAGCAAGGGTTTTACGCCGTATATATTATTATAACGCTGATATACATGCTTATTATTTACCAACTTCCTGAGCAAATGGGAAAAATGCTGGTACCGCTTATTATCTATTTTGATCCTTCAATCGTTGGCTTTTTCTTCATAGGAGGCATTGTTATGTTGGAAAAGTCGCAAGGTGTTTTGGATTATTTAGTAGTAACCCCACTACGGTCAAAGGAGTATTTAATGGCAAAAGCAATATCCCTAACGGTTTTAGCCATTGTGGCAAGTAGCGTGATTGCACTCGTGACATATAAGGAGGCAGTCCATTGGCCCTTGTTGATCTTAGGGATTGGAATGTCGTCCCTTTTGTTTACCCTTTATGGTTTTTTTGTTGCAGCAAAGTGTAAATCCGTTAATGAATATTTTGTTAAAATGATTCCTTACATGTTTCTTATTGTACTTCCATGTTTTTTGATGTTTATCGAAAGCCCTTATAGTTGGATTTTTAATATTTTTCCAAGTGTTGCTGGCTTAAAGGTTGTTTATGGTGCCTTTATAGGTATCCACTGGGTTGAGGCAGTATTAAACTTGATATATCTACTCCTTGTGACCATTTTATGTTTGCATAGTGTGGATACGAAAATATTTGGAGGTGGATTCGGTGAATAAAACAGCATTTAGAGCGGATATGAAAATGATTGGTCGAGATCCCATATTAATTCTATTGATGTTGGTGCCTATTTTTGCATTAATCTTCATTAAAGTTCTTTTGCATTATCTGGTGCCTTGGCTTGTAAGTGAGTTTGGATTTGACCTTAGTCTCTACTACGGGTATATTTTAGGCGGCTGCTTCTTGTTATCGCCGATGATGTTAGGAACGGTTGCCGGTTTTTTAATGATTGATGAAAAAGATGGTAAGATTTTTGAATTAATTTCGATTACGCCCACAGGATATTCTGGATATATGGCGCATCGTTTGGTGTTGCCCTTTGTGGGGAGTATTATTTACACACTAATGACATATTGGGTATTAAATATTTATACATTAGATGGCATCACCTTGATGTTAATAATGCTAATGCTTAGCCTAGAAAGTGTACTGGTTGGTGTCGTACTCTTTCTTTTTGCAGAGGACAAAGTACAAGGGCTTACTTACTCAAAAGGACTAGGTGTTTTTATTATTTTATCCATGGCCGATCTTTTTGGCAAAGCATGGCTTAGCATCCTTGCAGGAATAATCCCCTTTTATTGGATTCTTCGTTTAATTCATGATCCGAAGGATTTGCTTGTCATAGTGTTGGCGGTTCTTATCCATCTCATCTGGGTCGGTGCACTTATGAAAAAATGTTAGGAATGCATTAGAATGCTAGTCACGACGCTATTCATTTGATACAATAAGTAAAACATACTTTATGATATAAAATGACGATAGAAGAGGAAGTGACAGCGATGAAATATCAACTCATTATTTTTGACTTAGACGGAACCTTAATGGATTCCATTGGAGGCATTAGCAAATCCGTGAACATGATGCTAGAAAAACACGGTTATCCAACGTTTCCGGTGGAAGGGTATTTTGAATTTGTAGGGAATGGTTTATTGAATACAGTCAAAGGAACCTTAAAAGAATCTTCATTAACAGAGGAAGAGCTGGGGACCCTTTATCATGAGATGTTGACCTATTATCAGCAACATTATGACTTCGACCTTAAACCTTATGAGGGAGCCAAGGAATTGTTAAGTGAACTTGAAGGGCAAGTATATATGGCGATTAACTCAAATAAAAATGATGACATGGTGCAGCAAATTGTTAAGGATTATTTGCACGAATTTTCATTTGAAAGTGTTTGGGGAGTTAAGGAAGACCAACCCTTTAAACCCAATCCGTGGGCAATTGACCAACTCATGGATCGGTTTAATCTTACCCCGGCAGATGTGCTTTTTGTTGGTGACTCTGAAGTTGATATAATGACCGCTGAAAATGCAGGGGTTGATTGTTGTTTTGTGACATGGGGATTTCGAAAAAGAGAACATGTCGCAGAGTACACCCCCAAATATATTGTTGATGATTTTAATGGGCTTAGCGAAGTCATTCAAGGAGTAAAATTAGATGAAAAATAAAATAAAACAATGGATTCAACATTTCTTTGTAGATGGTTTAAGCGGCATGGCATTAGGCCTTTTTTCCACACTCATTGTCGGTCTTATTTTACAGCAGATTGGAAGTCTAACAAATCTGTCATTTTTAACTTGGATGGGAAGAATGGCATCCGTCTTAACGGGTGCAGGTATAGGAATCGGTGTTGCCCATCGGTTTAAAACGTCGCCTCTGGTTTTATATGCTTCGGCAGTAACAGGCTTTATCGGGGGCTATGCCAAGAGTGTTCTAACCGGTACAGCTTTTGGAGAGGGGCAAGTAATTTTATCCGGACCCGGTGAACCCTTAGGGGCATTTATTGCTGCAGTTGTCGGCATAGAGATTGGACGACGCATCGCTGGAAAAACACGGTTAGATATTGTTTTGACGCCTCTCGTAACAATTATTGCCGGAGCAAGTGTGGGACTTTTGATTGGGCCTTATATTTCTGATTTTATGACTATGCTAGGACAGTTAATTGTTGTGGCAACAGAACAGGAACCCTTCATTATGGGGGTGTTCGTAAGTTCATTGATGGGCATGATCTTAACACTGCCTATCAGTTCAGCGGCCTTATCCATTATTCTTGGACTCAGCGGATTAGCAGCAGGTGCGGCAACTGTCGGCTGTTCAACACAGATGGTTGGATTTGCCGTGGCCAGTTATCGCGAAAATAAAACGAGTGGCTTGATTGCTCAAGGATTAGGAACAAGTATGCTTCAAGTGGGAAACATTGTTAAGAATCCACGGATTTGGATTCCGCCAACACTAGCTTCAGCTATTTTAGGACCTGTGTCAACAATTGGGTTTAAGATGACCAATAATTCGTCAGGTGCCGGTATGGGAACAAGTGGTTTAGTTGGACAATTAATGACATGGCAGAATATGTCGGCTGGGCGAAGTCCGGCAATACTATTTATGCAAATTCTCTTGTTGCATTTTATCTTGCCGGCAATATTAACACTCACAATTTCAGAATTGATGCGCAAGAAAATGTGGATAAAATCGGGAGACATGGCACTTGATGTGGATAAATGAGAGGGTATCTTATGTATCGAATATATTTAGTGGAAGATGATAAAAGTTTACAAAAATTGATTGGCGAGACACTGAAACGATGGGGATATGAGGTTTATGTCGTCGAAGATTATAGTTGTATCGCTCAAGAATACGTAAAAATAGAACCCCATTTAGTCTTAATGGATATTACATTACCATACTATAATGGGTTTTATTGGTGTGATCAGATTCGGAAAATATCGAAAGTACCGATTGTTTTTATTTCTTCGGCAACGGAACAAATGAATATTATTATGGCCATTAATATGGGTGGTGATGATTTTATTGCAAAACCTTTTGAACTTGATGTGTTAAATGCGAAGATTACCGGCTTATTAAGACGAACCTATGATTATGGTGAAGCCATGACACATTTAGTCGAACATCGAGGGGCTTTTTTAAACATGACAAATTATACGGTAACCTATCAAGATCAGTTGATTGAATTAACAAAGAATGAATATCGTATTTTAAAAGTGCTTATGGAGAGAAAAACAAAAATTGTCTCAAGAGAAGCCCTTATGAAAGCCTTGTGGGATCAGGAATACTTTGTAGATGACAATACATTAACAGTAAATATAAATCGTCTGCGAAAAAAATTGCATGAAATCCAGTTAGATGATTTTATTATGACCAAAAAGGGTGTGGGTTATGTCATTGAATAAAAAAAAGAGCTTGCATTTTCTAAACTATTTGAAGCAGATACGAAAGCTCATTTTTCTCTTTTTATTTGGACAGTGTTTTTTTGCGGGTTCATGGATGCTTTATCATAATGATGAGATTTTACTTGTCTCATATCCGATTTTAGTAACAAGCATGGTTGGATTTGTGGCAATTATTGTAGGCTTTTTTCGCTATTATAAAAAAATCGACCAGCTCGAAAAAGTGCTTACATTTATTGAGGAAAATGACCGAGGTCCTGAGTTTTTTCATGTTCAAGTGTATCAAGAGGAAGAAAAACTGCTTCTTGAAATCGCTGAAGAATTGATGTCAAAATTCAAAGCACTCGAGGAGAGGCACTATATAAAGGAAACGGATCGTGAAAGCTATTATGCCCTGTGGTCACATCAGATTAAAACCCCGATTACATCATTAAAATTACTGCTGGAAGAAACAGATGGCTTAGAAAATCCTCAATTTGACCGTTATCAAATGTTGGAAGAAATCCTTAAGATCGAACAATATATGGATATGGTGTTGCATTATAATCGGATTGGCGATATGTCGAAAGATCTCGTCATTGAAGACGTGGAATTGCAGAAAATGGTGCATCAAGTGTTGAAAAAATACAGTATTCTTTTTATTAACCGTCGGGTTCAGATTCTTGTTGAAGTGCCAGAGGTGTACATTGTTTCGGATAAAAAATGGCTGACACTTGTTATTGAGCAGATTCTTTCTAATGCCATTAAATATACGGAAAGTGGACAGATAACGATTCGAGGGTTTCAAGAAGAGGGCCTTGTTCGCCTAGTCATCGAAGACACAGGTATAGGCATACGTTCAGAAGATGTTGAACGTGTTTTTGAAAAAGGGTTCACAGGATATAATGGGCGGTTAGATCAACGGGCAAGTGGAATAGGTCTTTTTTTGGTCAAAAAGATTATGAATCAGCTCAAACATTCGATTACAGTGGAGTCTCGATTTGGAGAAGGAACCAAGGTAGTGTTAACATTTGGGAATCTTACAAAAATGTAAGGTTCTTCTTTAAATTGTAAGGTGAATCGATGGTCAATCCGAGTTTAAACCTTTATGATTAGTTTATAATTCATAGAAAAGAACGAGGAGGTAAAGATGATATTATTAGAGGTAAAAAATTTAAGCAAAGCTTATACAACACAATTAGGTTTTAATAAAGTTGAAGCCCTTGCTGATGTGACGTTTAGTGTCAATGAGGGTGAATATATTGCAATTATGGGTGAATCCGGCTCCGGAAAAACAACCTTGTTGAATATACTAGCAACCATTGATAAAGCGACGACAGGATCGGTTCAACTTAAAAAACAAGACGTGTCAAAAATTAAAAGTAAACACTTGGCGGAATTTCGACGGAATAATCTAGGGTTTGTATTTCAAGATTTTAATCTATTAGATACTTTAAGTATTGAAGACAACATTTTTTTGCCCTTGGTTTTAGCGGGAATGGAATATAATCAAATGGAAAAACGCTTACTTCCCTTAGTCAGAATGTTAGGAATCGAAGAGATTCTTAAAAAGTACCCCTATGAAGTGTCTGGTGGACAAAAGCAAAGAACGGCGGTAGCGCGAGCCTTGATTACCAATCCGGACCTTGTTTTGGCAGATGAACCAACAGGTGCCTTAGACTCAAAAGCATCAGAAGACCTTTTGCAGATTTTTGAAGATGTCAATGCTTCGGGGCAAACGATTTTAATGGTGACCCATAGTATCAAAGCGGCAGCCCATGCGAATCGGGTCTTGTTTATCAAAGACGGAACGATTTTTAATCAAATCTATCGTGGGCATGAATCGGATGAGGCTATGTACAAGAAGATATCGGATACCTTAACACTTTTACAGACGGGAGATGCTATTTATGAAGTCAGCTAAAAAAATCGCCTTACTCTTTCGCCTATCCATAAAAAACATCTATACCAATCGATCCATTTATGGTCCATACATATTTGCAGGCGCCTTTGCAATATTTACATTTTTTGTTCTATCTTCAATTTTTTATAATGAGCTTGTAGATGAACTTCCCCATAGTGCTTATGTCAATGGGATGATGATGGTCGGTTTGTTTTTATTAGGCATTATTATGATTCCTTTTCTGTTTTATACTCATAGTTTTTTATTGAAGCAAAGAAAAAAGGAATTTGCATTGTATGGCATCCTTGGACTGGGCAAAAGTCATGTTATGCTCATGCTGTTGTTTGAATCAATCCTTGTCTATTTGATTGTTATGGTAGGGGGAATTTTAACGGGAGCACTTTTGTCAAAGTTTCTGTTTTTAATTCTGCTCAACCTTAGTGGCATACCGACACATATTGCCTTCGAATTTAAAGAAAAAGCATTCCTACAAACCGCTTTGTTCTTTCTGGCATTATACGGCTTCATTTATTTTGTTTCTCTTCGGTCGATTCTATCGTCAACGCCCATCCATCTACTTAAAGGCCACCGGCAAAACGATCATAAACCCAAACATCCCATGATTCGTGGTATTATTGGCATAGTCATTATGGCAGGAGGATATGTAATAGCGTTACTCAGTCAAGTGGACAGTTCGATTTTTCTGGATTTTTTTCTGGCCGTACTTATGGTGATTATCGGAACCTATATGCTTTTTAAATCAGGCCTTCATTTGTTATTAGAGGTCTTAAGAAAACGAAAAACGCTCTATTATAAGTCGAAAAACTTTATTACACTTTCAGGGATTCATCAACGAATCAATAAAAGTTCAGCAAGCCTAGCAAATATCTGTATTTTTAGTACCATGGTTATTATTACGCTTGTATGCACAGTCGCATTATTTCGCGGTATGGAATCCATTCATGCCTTTAGATATCCAGTTGATGTCAGTATTACCTATGATGATGGTATCTATCCGCAGCCGAGTAAGCGAGACGCAGAGCCAATGATGAAAGCCGTTGAGAGGCTAAAGGTTGAACACGATATTGATGAGGTTGAAGTTACCAACTACAGTTATTGGCAAAAGCGCACATACGTGAATGAGGATTTTTTTGGTGTGGTGCGTTGGATAGTAAAAAATGATGCAATTAAGCTGAACGAGGACGTGAAAGATTTAAAGCCAGGGCAAGTGATGGTTTTTTCATCAGGCCCCAATATAGGCTTTAAGGAAATTAAATTTGGAGAGTTGCTTTATCCGGTTCAACAAGAATTAATGTCAATGAAACATATACCCAAATCGACAAAAAATGTCTTTAGTGATGAGGTGTACATTATCGTTAATGATGAAAAACAAGCGATGGAGATGATTGAAGGCTCCAAGGAAGACGCATCGGCCTACTTTAAAAATCACTACGATATAGAGGTTAAAGGTGAAACTAGTAATGAAGCTTTTGTCGAGAGTCTTTATGCATGGGTAACGAAAGAAGAAGATGTAACGATTAGTTTTTCAAATGCTTATGAAGGTGCAAGAGAAGTTCGGGCTATGTCGGGAGGATTGCTCTTTTTAGGACTCTTTTGTAGTGTCATATTTATGGTTTGCTTTATAATTGTGATGTATTATAAGCAACTAGCTGAAGGCTATGATGATCGATACAACTTTGATATTCTACAAAAAGTCGGTATGGATCAAGATGAAGTGCGGGGGACAATCTTGCGACAGATTCTGGTGGTTTTTGCCATTCCTCTTGTGTTTGCAGTTATTCATACCTTTGTTGGATTGGAAATGGTGATTATGCTGTTTGCAACATTAGGCCTCTATGATGATGGTCTTATTCGATGGAGTGGCCTAGCCGTTGCATTGGGCTATTGCGTGATCTATATTTATATTTACTTTCGAACATCAAAAACCTACTATCGCATCGTATCGAACGATTGACAAAGTTAATCGTTCGAATTATAATTATATCGAACGAAGTTAATGCGCCGTAGGAAATGGAGATGGGATTATGGAGGAAAATACAGAAGTTTATGAAGGGTATCGCGTTATTACAGCAACCGAACTCAAAAGCAACTTAGGTAAGTATTTAGATGAAGCGACGCAAAAAAAAGAAACGGTTATTACAAAAAACGGTGAGCGAATTGCTCGCCTTGTTCCTTATATACAAGATTTTACAGGGTATCTCTTAGCCAAGGAAGAAGCCGTCGATTATCAAGGACAAAAAGTTTCTTATGAAGAATTTTTGCACATAAGTGAAACGATTGAAGCCAGAATGGAGTATATTAATGGAGAGATTATTCTTCAGGCCTCACCCAATAGTTTTCATCAAGATGCTGTCGGTAATTTATACCTTATGCTTAAAACTTTTTTCAAAGGCAAGAGGTGTAAAGTGTTTTTGGCGCCTTTTGATGTTACCCTTTATAAAAAAGACATTAAGATTCCGGATGTGGTACAGCCGGATTTGCTGGTGATCTGTGATGGGGAGACCAAGATTGATGACAAAGGTCGGTATAGCGGTATTCCCACCTTTGTCATAGAAGTTCTTTCGCCATCAACGCAATCTCGAGATATGCTGGATAAACTAAATACATTTATGCGATCCGGGATTAAGGAATATTGGCTTATTGATATTTACCAACAGAAAGTGTTGCAATATACCTTCAAGGATTATGACTTAATGAATTTTAGTGTATATAGCGTCAATGAATCCTTAAGCTCCTATGCATTCCCAGAATTAAGTGTTATAGTAAAAGAAATATTTGAAGAATAGGAGTGAGTATATGCAAGAAATTACTGAGGTAAATGCATTAAAAGAAATAATTCAAGAGCATTTTATAGCGGTCGCTGTTTTTACCATGCCAAGTTGTGGTGTTTGTGCACCTCTCAAGAAGAAAATTGCAACAGTGTTAGAAGAGTTTCCTGAAGTGGCTACTTGCTCTGTGGACTTGTCTGTTGTCGAAGCGGCAAAAGGTGAATACCAGATTTATACTGCGCCAATTATAGGCCTATTCGTTGATGGTAAAGAGGCCATGAGATATTCAGCGGCAATGGATATAGCTGAGTTTAGAGAAGCTGTTAAACGCTATTTGAGATTAAAAGGATAATTAAGGGGGGGAAATATGTCAAAATTTTTAGAGCTGGATATGGAAGACGAAGAGTTAATCTGTAATGTCGGAAAAGCATTATCGTCGCCGATTCGCATTGAAATACTCAAGTTATTATATGAAAAGAGTTTGATTATCGGAGAGATTGCTAAAGAATTAGACATACCTGCATCGAGTGCTGCGATGCATGTGCGAACGTTAGAAGCGGCCCAACTCATACGCCTCGAAGAATTGCCTGGAACAAGAGGTAAGACAAAACTCTGTCATAGGAAACCGGATTTTTTGAACATTAGCTTGTTGAGCAAAAATAAAGACGTTGACAAAATTGTTAGTGTGGAGATGCCGGTAGGATCTTTTTGTTCTTGTGAAGCGGTTCCAACCTGTGGTTTAGCCAACACGAAAGGTGTTATTGGAGTAGAAGACGTAGTAAGTAATTTTTATTTGCCTGAACGAGTGGGAGCGCAACTGTTATGGAGTTCGGGTGGTATAATTACCTATCGTTTTCCAAATCTTGTGCCCAAAAATCACATTCCAAAAAGAATGAGTTTGACTTTGGAAATATGTTCTGAAGCACCAAATTATCGATTAGATTGGAAGTCGGATATAACGCTTTGGATTAATGGGGTTGATTGTGGATATTGGCAGAGTGCGAGTGATTTTGGTGCAAGGCGTGGACGCCTTAATCCTATAGATTGGCCGGATGGATCAACGCAATATGGCGTGCTGGTTAATTGGGAAATCAATGAACAGGGAGTCTATATTAATGATCAATATATTGGTTCGTTGAATTTAGAGCAAATGGCAATTATGAACCAAGATTATATTGAGGTAAAAATTGGCAACAAGCCGGATGCTAAATATGTAGGTGGTTTTAATCTTTTTGGTAAAAAATTCGGGGATTACGCACAGGACATTATACTAAGTATAGAATATTGAAAATAGCTCGGAGGAATTCCGGGCTTCATTTTTGAAATAAAATAACAAAATAATTGTTTAAAAAAATTAAATGATAAAATATCTGTTTTTAAATTGTTCTAAAAGCACAAAAAAGTGAAAAAAACACTTGACTAAGTGGTAAATATCAACTAATATCAAAAATATAAAACATTAATATTGTTCATATACTACATGAAGATGTGAAAGCTGAACATAAAAACAATATTACTGTTATATTATGTGCCGGCAATATAAAGTAATGAAGTGTAACTATTATACTAATGTAAAAAGGGAGGAAAAAATGAAAAAAATTACAAGTATTTTATTGGTCGCAGTGATGGTAACCTTAATGCTAGTGGGTTGTGGAACGCAGGGAAATGATGTGGCTACAGGTGATTCTGCGGAGAATACGACAACGGATAATGGAACAACAGACTCTGGCTCAACAGACTCAAGTGGTGAAACATCAGAAGCTGGGGCAGATATCAACGAAGATGGTACAGTCAACAATCCGGAAAGTGTAGAAGTCAAAGAAGGAAGTTTGGTTTTTTGGTCATTATTTAGTGGTGGAGATGGTGGATTCATGGACGAAATGATAGGTGCCTATAATTCAGAAGGTCCAGATATGGAAGTTCAGCCGATTATGCTTGTATGGGCTGACTATTATACAAAATTACAAACAGCTGTGGCAGCAGGAAAAGGTCCGGATATTGGAGTGTCTCATGTATCCAAATTACCGGAACTAGTTGAACAGGGTGCTGTGGTTCCTATTGATAGCTATTTAGAAGATATAGGAGTGAGTATGTCCGATTTATACACTGACGGCTCGATAGATAGTGTAACGTTTAATGGAGATACTTATGGAATTCCGTTAGATACTCATGCAGAAATCATGTATTACAACAGAGAAATATTAGATGAAGCAGGTGTTGAATTGAATTCTGATGGAAAACTAGAAATTAATAGTGCGGATGATTTTATTTCCATTCTTGATAAGATAAAGTTAGTTATTCCTGACGGATCATCAGCTTTAGCACTAACAAACTCAGGAGATGATCCTTATCGCGTATGGTGGGCGACATATTTCCAAATGAATGGAACAGCAATTCTTAGTGAAGACGGAACAGAAGTAACTTTAGATAAAGAGGTTGCAATGGAAGCAGCTAAGTTTGTTAAAAGTTTGTATGAAGAAGGATATATTCTTGAAGGGATTGATGACCATCAGGCATTTTTCCAAAGTGGTAAAGCAGGAATTTTATTTGGCGGGACCTGGGCGACAGGAGCTTTTGAAAAAACGGAAGGATTAAATTTTGGAGCACAGAATTTCCCGAAATTATTTGAAACGGATGCCTGCTGGGCTGATGCACATATTATGATTATTCCTTTTGCAAAAGAGCGAACGGAACAAGAAACCCTTGAATCTGTTAAATTTATTGTTTCAGCAGCTTCAGATGGAGGAGTTACATGGGCGAAGTCTGGTCAAATACCTTCAAATGTTCAGGTTGTAAATAGTGATGAGTATGCTGCATTAGATTATAGAAGTGATTATAAAAATGCATTAAATACAGCAGTCTTACCACCACAAAGCTCAAGTTTTTATGCGATGAAAGCAGGAATGATTGATACATTAAACGCTTATTGGACGGGACAAAATGATGTGGAAACAGCTATAAATAATCTATATAGTGAACTTGAATCCAACATATTTTAACAAAACTTGATAAGGGAGTGTTTTACTCCCTTATCATTATAAAAAGAGGAGAATAAAAATGGAGATTAAGAAGAAAAAAATCAGATTATTTCTGACAATAACAGGATTCATATTTCCTTTTTTAGCATTGTATACACTCTTTACAATATGGCCAGTTGTTCAAGGGGTTTATGTAAGTTTTCATAGATGGAGTTTGATGGGTAAATTAGACTTTGTAGGTCTTGATAATTACTCTCGCTTTTTAGGAGATAAAAATTTTGTTGGAGCGATGCTGAATACATTGAAATTTGTAATTATTACAGCGCCTTCTATGGTGGTGGTTGCGCTTATGTTAGCATTACTAGCAAATCGAGAATCTAGATTAAAAAAAGTACTAAGAATCAGTTACTATTTACCAAGTGTTCTATCCGTTGCGGTTGCCTCGTTTATTGCCCAATATATGTTTGCACCATACAGAGGATTCATTAACGGGTTTTTGCATTCAATTGGAACATTACTTTTTAATCAAGAATTGCAATGGTTGCAAGATCCGAGTTTAGTGTGGGTGACAATTACTTCAATGACGGTATGGTGGACAGTTGGATTTAGTATGATGTTATATTTATCGGCGCTTCAAGATATTTCACCACAAGTTCTGGAATCAGCAGAGATTGATGGTGCGAATAGCCGACAAAGGCTCTTTCATATTGTCATACCCTTGTTAAAACCAACAACATATTTAGTCTCTCTACTACAGCTAATTGCATGTTTTAAAGTGTTTGGACAAATATTTTTAATAACAGGTGGTGGGCCCGCGTCGTCAACGCGCCCAATGATTCAATATATATATGAAACAGCGTTTACAAAAGGGCGAATGGGTTATGCAGCATCGATGTCGTATGTGTTGTTTTTTGTACTCGTTTTGTTATCGCTCGTTCAACAAATTATGCAAAAAAGGAGTGAGAAGGTATGATCCAGCACGCGGGAATGAAAAAAGCACGTATTGGGAATGCATCATTAACAATTATATCAGGTATGATTGCAATTATTTTTTTGGCACCGATTCTTTGGTCCTTAGCTGTTTCGCTCCAGGTAGAGGGCAGGCAAATAACGAGTATATGGGATTGGTTCAAGCCGCCATACACACTACAAAATTATCCCGATATTATTATGAATAGTGAAGTACCACTTTGGATGTTCAATAGTCTTTTCATTGCAGTGGTTGCAACCTTGCTTACTGTATTCTTATCAGCAATGGCTGCTTATGCAATAGCTAAAATTGAATTCAGAGGAAGTCGCTTAATTTTCTTCTATTTTTTACTTGGCCTAATGGTCCCAGGAGAAGCTACAATTGTACCCTTGTTTATTACAGTCAATGGATTTGATTTGATTGATACTTATCCGGGATTGATTTTTCCGGCTATTGCAGGTTCGATGAACCTTATTATTATGGTGACATTTTTACGAGGGATACCGAATGAGCTGATAGAAGCAGTCAAGATTGACGGTGGAAATCATCTGACCATCTTTTTCAAAATTGTTTTACCTTTATCTAAGGCGGTTTTATCTACCGTAAGTATCTTTGCATTTATTGCAAGTTGGAATAACTATTTATGGCCATTGTTATGTGCGATGAGTAGCTCAAAATTCACCTTACCTATTGGCATACCAACATTTGCAGGGACATACACTGTGGACTATGTAAAACCTTTAACAGCAAATATGGTTGCATCTATACCGATGATTATTTTATATATAATATTCGAGAAACAAATAGTTCAAGGAATTACTATGACAGGAGTTAAAGGTTGACTAATTTTCGGACGAATGATGAGTAGTGGGTTGAAAATATTAGGAGCGTATTACATATCGAGTATTTCATTTATAGCATTAATGGTAGTAAGTCTTTTGAGCTGTTTTCTACCATATAGTTGGATTACCACTCCTAGATTAGCCTTAATACTGGGTTCTTACGATTACATTACTTTTCCTGTAATCCAGTATTCATTTTGGTTTTTCCTAGGTATTTTTTTCAGCCAAAGCAAGAACCATCTAGAATTCCTCCATCGCCTATATATATATTGGGAGGAGCTGCAATTCTTTATATCTTTCGATGGATTAGTTATAAAATAGAATATTGTCATTTAAAGCATGAATTTTTACGAAAAATAATTGAATATTTAGAAAGTGTGGGAAAATCGTCCCTTTACTATTTGTTAATTAGTAACATAATGATTTTTGGATTTGCACAATCATCCTTTTCTTATCGAGATGGTCGCTATGCGATTATTTTTTATATTGCATTAATGATTGTAAGCAGATTTATTCAAACACTTAGCAAAACTACTTGAAAATGGAGGAATTACAATGAAAACATATATAAAAGATTATCCAAGGCCACAAATGGTACGAGGAGAATGGGAAAATCTGAATGGAATATGGGAATTTGCTTTTGATGATCAAAACATTGGTGAAGAGGCATCTTGGTACAAAGATTTTCGTGGGGACATGAAGATTGCCGTTCCTTATACATATGAAACAAAGATGAGTGGCATTGAAAAAGAAGAACGTCATGATTTTGTATGGTATAGTCGAAATATCAATATAACAGAAGCGATGAAAGAACAAGGTCGCATTATGCTTCATTTTGAGGGTAGTGATTATATCACCAAAGTCTGGGTGAATGGGCAATTCGTTGGAAAGCATCGTGGTGGCTACGCAAGATTTTCGTTTGAGATTACAGAGGCTACCCATGTCGGAGAAAATTCTCTTGTTGTAAAAGTGGAAGATTCATATGATGCACATCAACCACGAGGAAAACAACGATGGAAAGACAATAATTATGGATGTTGGTATGTGCAGACGACAGGTATATGGAAAACAGTTTGGTTAGAGAGTGTGTCACAAGAATATTTGAGAACATTAAAAATAACTCCGAATTTTAAAGAAAAAGAAGTGGAAGTAGAATTGGATGTAGAAATGAATTCGGAAGATTTAGTCATTGAAGCTAGTGTTGAATTTGATGGAGTTGAAGTTAATAAATCACAGATTAAAATAGTTGAAAACCATTCTAAAATACATCTAAATGTTTTTTCGCTAGCGGTCAGTGAATGGGGAATGGAAACGTGGTCGCCCAATGCACCGAATTTATATGACTTGAATGTTCGGATAATAAAGGCAGGTAAGATTTTAGACGAAGTGAATTCATACTTTGGTATGAGAGAGATTCGAATTGAACAAAGCAATATATTGCTTAATGGTGTTCCGCTTTATCAAAGATTGCTATTAGATCAAGGTTATTGGAAAGATTCCCATTTAACGCCACCAAATGAAGAAGCCTTAATAGCGGATATTGATAAAACATTGGAGCTTGGATACAATGGGGTGAGAAAACATCAAAAAGTAGAGGATGAACGTTTCTTGTATTGGTGCGATGTTAAAGGTGTTTTGGTGTGGAGCGAATTTCCGGCAGCATATCAGTTTTCGGATTATGCAGTTGAGTCTTTAACAAAAGAATGGATGGAAATTGTTTCTCAAAACTATAATCATCCAAGTATTATTACGTGGACACCATTTAATGAGTCGTGGGGAATTCCGGAAGTTAAAACCAATCAAGCGCAACAACATTTTACAGAATCAATCTATTATTTAACAAAAACTATGGATCCGTATCGGCCGGTTATTGTTAATGATGGTTGGGAACACACAATTTCAGATATTATTACACTACATGATTATGAAGAGTTTGGAGATGTCTTCTTCAATCGTTACAATGGCTATAAAGATGAAATACTTAAAAATAGTATTTATCATAGTCGACATAAATCTGCTTTTGCAAATGGATATAGCTATAAAGGGCAACCGATTATCATCAGTGAATATGGTGGAATTGCTTTTGATAATGATAAAGAAGGATGGGGTTATGGTGATAAAGTTGACAGCGAAGAGACATTTATAAAAAGATTCGAAGATATTACAGATGCTATTAAGAAATCTCCATATATATGCGGATATTGCTATACGCAACTATCTGACGTTCAACAAGAAGTTAATGGATTGATGGATATTCAAAGGAAGTTTAAAGTGGATTCCAAGCGTATTTGTGAAATAAATAAGCGACAAATTGGTTTTTGGAGAAATGATAATTTTTAACAATATAAAAAATTCGGCAGAATTATTCGGCCGGATTTTTTATATTCAAATTTATCTCTATTTCCTATCTCCAATTTATTATCGAAATATGTTATTATAGAAGTAATGAAGTGATTTTAAGACAATGCAATATAGAAAGGATATACTATGGAAAAAGTACGTTGGGGAATTATCGGATGTGGAGATGTGACGGAGGTGAAGAGTGGACCGGGATTTCAAAAAGCGGATAATTCCGAACTTGTTGCTGTTATGCGTCGTAATGGAGAGTTAGCAAAAGATTATGCCATGCGTCATCATGTGCCCAAATGGTATGATGATGCCAATGAACTCATTAATGATCCGGACGTGGATGCGGTTTATATAGCAACACCGCCGGCGTTTCATAAAGAATATACACTGCAGTGTGCAAAGGCCGGAAAGCCTGTATATGTTGAAAAACCGATGGCTTTAAACTTTGAAGAATGTAATACCATGATTAGTGTATGCAAAGAAAGTAATGTGCCGCTGTATGTTGCTTATTATCGGCGTGGGCTGCCAAGGTTTAATAGGATAAAAGAATTGATTCAAGAAGGTGCTATCGGAGAGGTTCGATGTGTTACGGTTCGAAATGATCAAGAACTCATTACTCCCAATGAACAAGGAGAGTTACCATGGCGAGTAGATCCAAAAACAGCAGGTGGAGGTATCTTTTTTGACATTGGATCCCATACACTTGATATCCTTGATTATATACTCGGCCCCATTAAAGAGGTTCATGGTCATGCAAGTAACCAAGGCGGGATCTACTTGGCGGAAGATATTGTTAGTGGTGAGTTTGTGTTTGAATCTGGCGTTCATGGCACCGGAATGTGGTGTTTTAGTGCCTTTGAAAATGAAGATATGAATGTGATTGTAGGATCTAAAGGAAAAATTGAATTCTCAACCTTTGGTAATGAACCGATACGTGTAACAACAAAATCCGGTGTTAAAACATATGAAGAAATTAATCCGAAACATATTCAACAACCCCTTATACAAATGATTGTAAATGATTTGATCGGAAAAGGTGAATCGCCAAGTACAGGCCTTACCGGTTCAAGAACGAACTGGGTTATGGATGAAATGGTGAAAGGATATCGATGAAAAAATACGTACTTCAAAGTGCCTTGTTTTGGGCATGTATACCGATTATGTGGAGTTTTTTACCCACATATTTTGACGGAATTCAAATGTCATCCGGACAGATTGGTGTATTAATGGCGATTAATCCTTTTGTGTCAATCATAGCACAACCCTTGTTTGGAACACAGACAGATAAGGCGTCTTCAAAGAATAAAGTGTACAATATATTAATGTTTTTAACGATCATTGGATTATTGTTAATACCGATGAATACAAATTATAGATATGTCATATTAATTATATTTATTGTATCTATTTTCCAAGCGGCTTTACTGCCCATTTCTGAGAGCATTACATTAGAGTCTCTAGAGCATATTGGGCAATCCTATGGTCCGGTTCGTATGGCAGGAACGGTTAGTTATGCATTAGTGGCTATCTTGGTTGGCGTAATGATGCGTATTGATATTACGATGATCTTTTATGTTACAGCAGTAATCGGAATAGCGAATATTGTTGTTGTTGCCTTATTACCAACGGTTAAAGGACATCATGATAAACATAATAAAGTGTCTTATAAAGTGATATTTGAAGACCGCATGCTAACAAATTTTATTAGTTTAACGGTCATAGCGCAAATTATGATGAGTTTTTTTATGACTTTCTTCGCGGTATATTTTATTGCCCAAGGTGGATTGAGTAGTCAGGTTGGATGGTTGTTTTTTATTGCAGCACTCAGTGAAGTGCCTTTTCTCTATTTTGCAGACCGCATTATAGAGCGGTTTGGCGTAAAGAAGACATTGTTTTTTTCCATGTTCATTTTTGGAGTTCGCTTTGTCGCATTAGTATTTAGTCAGTCACCGACATGGTTTTACTTTATATCTTTATTGCATGGGATGACCTATATTATTTTCGCCTATAGTTTAGCGGTCTATATTAATAAAACAGTGCGAAAAGAACTAAGAACAACAGGTCAGACAGTTTTAGCAGTGGCATCATCAATAGGAAAGATCTTTGGATCATTATTGGGAGGAATGCTTATTGATCGATTGGGATTTCAGCGTTCCATGTTGATTGCTTCCATACTTTGCTTTGCAACATTAATTGTATATAATTTTATTTTAAAAAAAGCATCAAAATCAGTTATAGTAGGATAATAATAAAACTAACTTAGGAGGATTTTAAATATGCATTCATGGCAGACAATATTATTTGCATTTAGCTTGACTTTATTTGCGGGCTTATCAACAGGTATAGGTAGTGCACTCGCCTTTTATACCAAACAAACAAACAAGAAATTTTTATCCGGAGCTCTTGGTTTTTCGGCAGGGGTTATGGTGTATGTGTCCTTCATTGAAATCTTTCCCAAGGCAAATGAATCTTTATCTCTTGTGTTAGGGGATGAACAAGGGATGTTAGTAACAACGCTGGCATTTTTTGGGGGAATTGCAGTCATTGCACTTATCGACAAATTCGTACCAAGTTATGAGAATCCCCACGAAATATATGACTTATCTAATGTAGATAATTTGAGTGAGCTTGAAGACTATGAAGTCAAAAAGAAAAAGATAAAGCAAGATAAAAATTTACTGCGAATGGGTGTCTTTTCAGCCCTTGCCATTGCAATTCACAATTTTCCGGAAGGAATGGCGACATTTTTTGCAGCCCTTGAAAATCCGACATTAGGTATTAGTATTGCTATAGCAATCGCGATTCATAATATTCCGGAAGGTGTTGCCGTATCGATACCTATCTTTTTTGCAACAGGGGATAAGAAAAAAGCCTTTAAGTATTCCTTTCTTTCCGGTTTATCAGAACCTATTGGAGCCATTGCCGGATATTTTATTCTGATTAATTTTGCAAGCGATCTTTTATTTGGAATTATATTTGCCGGTGTTGCCGGCATAATGGTCTATATTTCCTTAGATGAATTATTACCGACTGCAGAAAAATACAGTGAACATCATGTTGTTATTTATGGATTGATTGCGGGAATGGCCCTGATGGCAACGAGTTTGGTTATGTTAGGATAATGACGTATGAAAATATTAGTGCTTGAATCGAGTACATCGTCAATTAAGGCGATGGTTTACAATACAGAAAGCAAAAAGAATAATGTGATGGGAAAAAAACATGCTCAGCAAAATATTGGCCAGGGCATACATAATGCAGAAGAGATATACATAAGTCTCTTAAAATTAGGTGCAATTGCAGCTAAGGAGCATTCAATTAATGCAATTGCCCTTAGCTCTACATGGCATAGCTTGTTACTTTGTGATGTAAATAAGCAGCCGGTTTCACCGGTCTATTTGTGGTCTAATCCAATGGCTGGACAACTGTGTCAAAAATTGAGTGAAAATAAAGTCTATGCTAAATCCTATCATGATCAAACCGGATGTATTGTCAATGCCAGTTATCCTTATTTTAAACTTCGAGCCATGCGCCAAGACAAAGAAAATGATCAGCTAGAGGATTCTTCGATTCAAATAATGGATCAAGGTTCTTATTTAAACTGGAAATTCACCGGAGAATATATGACTTCAGAAAGTATGGTTTCAGGTTCTGGGCTTTATAATATTCACCAAAGAGATTATGATGAGCAACTGTTAGAGTCAATAGCTGTAAATAGGCAACAGTTACCCAAAATCGTAAAAAACAATGAGGTTTTCCCACTCTTAAATGAAGTGGCAGATGTATTGGGGGTAGAAGCGGGTATTCCTGTTATGGCAACAAATCCGGATGGAGCGCTTAACCAGATTGGGGCTGAAAGTCAAGATGGTAGAGTCATGACCCTATCTGTAGGAACCAGTGGAGCCATTAGAATGTCAGTTGAACAAGCAAACACATCAGAAACAGGCCTTTGGAATTATCGATCACCGAGAACCTGGCTTATTGGAACCGCGACATCAGGTGCTTGTAATTGTGTGGATTGGTTCAAAGAAGAATTTTGTGAAAATAGATATTCCTATCAAGAATTAGAAGCTAAAATACCCCAAGAGAAAAAGGCGGATGAGCAGCCTATATTTTTACCTTTTTTATTTGGTGAGCGAGGTCCCGGGTGGGATATGTTGCGCCGTGGCGGATTTGAAGCCATGCATCACCAACATCGTCTAGGAGATTTTTACTATAGCATTCTTGAAGGTGTTTTATTTAACTTGTATCAAGGATATGAGATGTTAATACGATCGGTTGGAGAACCAAAAACGATTCAACTCTCGGGTGGAATTTTGAATTCAAAAATCTGGATGCAAATGTGTGCAGATATTTTTGGTAAATCAATGACAATCAACAACACAAAGGATATGTCCATGTTAGGTGCTGCAAAATGGACTGAAAAGTGCCTAATGGATTTAGATGAGAAAGAACAGCGAGAGATAAATCATGAAAACATGAAAACGAAGGTTATAGTCCCGAATATGGAGTATCACCATCAATATAAAGTAAGATATAATATGTACTTTAAGTATTATCGAAGTCATAAATAGCTTTAGGAGAATGATCTATGTTTTTAATCATGGGAATAAGTCAAAAAGAAAAAATGTTAGACTTTCGTCAACTTGCTATTTGTACTTGCTGCGGCCAGTATGACCAAATCGAAGTATGGATGCGGTATAGTTATTTTATGCTGTTTTTTATTCCGATTTTTAAGTGGAATCGACATTATTATGTACGTATGCGTTGTTGCGATAAGATTGTACAGCTTAATGAAGACATAGGACGAATGATAGCGCGTGGTGATGAAGTAACAATAGATATTAACACTTTAGATTTTGAATGTGGGGATAAAACCATTAAAATTTGTGAGCACTGTGGATATTCTACAACAGATGATTTTCAGTTTTGTCCTAAATGTGGGAGCAGCTTGTAAAGAATGGAGGAAATAAAAATGACAATAAATGTAACGGTATGGAATGAGTTCAGACATGAAAAAACGGAAGAAAAAGTAAAGCGTGTTTATCCAAAGGGAATCCATGAAACAATTCGCGATTTTTTAGGTGAAGATAAAGAGATTATTGTTCAAACAGCAACCCTTGATGAGCCTGAACATGGTCTTACAGAAGATGTGTTAGAAAAAACGGATGTACTCATTTGGTGGGGGCATTGTGCCCATGATGAAGTAAAGGATGCTGTTGTTGAACGTGTATATCAACAAGTATTGCGTGGCATGGGATTAATCGTTTTGCATTCAGCCCATTATTCAAAGATTTTTAAACGGTTGATGGGAACAACATGTTCACTCCGGTGGAGAGAAGTAGGAGAACGTGAACGCTTATGGGTGATTGAACAAAATCATCCGATAACACGTGGAATACCCGAATATATAGATTTACCCCATGAAGAAATGTATGGAGAACGATTTGATATTCCCGATCCGGAGAAGGTTCTATTATTAGGATGGTTTGAAGGTGGCGAAGTTTTTCGTGCGGGAATCACATATACACGTGGAAATGGAAAAATATTTTATTTTCAACCGGGACACGAGACCTACCCTCAGTATAGAAATCCACTTATTCAAAAAGTTATTAAGAACGCCGTGTATTGGGCAAAACCGGAACGAAAATATCCAAAATATGATGCTTTTTTTGCAGATAACGATGTGGATTGGGGCGATTTTGATTACTTAGGGGATACACCCTATCCAAAGTTTGGATAAAGAAAAAAATTCATTCAATGATAATATAAAGTGCAGAAATTTAACATCATTTTTATGGTGTAGAATATTTGTACTTTATTTTTTTTGTACATATTAAACAATAAAAGAATGTTTATATTGTAAAAAATATATAGTATAAACAGCTTGACGCATATATGTAAGTATGGTACCATACAAGTATAATACAAAAGGAGGAAGTAATATGAAAAGCAAAATTATCGCATTAATGCTAGTTTTAACACTTGTATTAACAGCATGTGGTTCACAAGGGGAAACAGGAACAGGAACAGGAACAAATACGAGCAACGATTCAGGGACTGAAAAAGAAACACAGAAACCGGAAAAAACGTATACATTAAAAATTGGAACGGTTTTAACTGAAACAGATCCACTTTTCTTAGCATTGAAATCACTTAAAGCAAATGTTGAAGAGAAGACAGAAGGTGGACTTATTGTTGAACTGTATTCAGGATCTCAATTAGGAGCAGATGAAGATGTATTAGAACAGGCAAAAGTTGGTGCAGGTGTTGGTATCATTACTGACCCAGGTAGAATGAGTAATTACGTTAGTGATTTCGGGATTCTTGGTGGGCCGTATATTGCGAAAGATTATGAAGAGGCATTGGAAGTCATGAGTACTTCAGTATACACAGATTTAGTAACAGAATTTCAAGATTACGGATTCAAGATTCTTTCATTTAATTTCTTTCAAGGAAGTCGTCATTTGTTTACAAAAAATCCGGTTACATCCCCAGAGGATCTCAATGGATTAAGAATTAGAAGTTCAGGGTCAGATGTTGTAACAAAATCATTGGAAGCAATGGGAGCAAATACAACCGTGTTACCATGGTCAGAATCCTATCAAGCACTTCAACAAAAAGTAATTGAAGGTGTTGAGGTACATAATTCGGCAGCATTAGGTTCAAGTATATATGAGGTGACAGATTATCTTACACTTACAAGTCATTTTCAACTATTAACTGGCTTGGTTATCTCGAATGATTGGTTTGAAAAGCTTCCGGACGAATATCAAACTATTTTGATGGATGAGTCATATGAAGCCGGTAAAGTAGCTTCTCAGTCAGTATTAGATAATGATGAAGGTTATTTAAGTGAACTTCAAGAGAAGGGTATTGAAATTGTAGAAGCCGATATTGATGCTTTTGTTGAAGCGGCTGAGGCTGCTTATGATGAATTAGGATATAGAGAGACAAAAGACAAAATTGATGAAGAATTAGGTAGATAGAAAGAGGTATTTCATGAGCTTACAACGTATCGAAGAAATATTTGTTAGCGCAGGCTTGACCATTCTGATTCTGTTAGTTTTCATCAGCGCGACGTTGCGTTGGTTTGGAATTGATATGTCATGGTCTATCGATATGGCTCAGTTGATGTTTGCATGGGTCTGCTTCATTGGAGCAGACTTGGCAATGCGTCGAGTGCGACATATGGGAGTAGATTTGTTAGTTGATAAGTTGCCAAAAAAAGTGGCAAGTGTAATATATGTAGTAAATAATCTGCTGATCTTGAGTTTTTTGGTGCTTGTTGTGTATTATGGAGTGAATCTGTGTATAGTAAATGTAAATAGACAATTTAATACGTTACCACTGAGTTATTCGTTTGTGACAGCAAGTGCGCCTGTAGGTGCATTATTAATGATTATGACATCAATACGTAGAATCATTGACCATTTCCGAAACATAAAATACGGAATAGCGGAAAGCTATAGCGAAACACATGTTAGTAAGGAAGGAGATGTCATATGATTTATGTAGCGATATTATTTGTACTTCTATTAATACTTGGAATGCCTATAGCATTTACAGTTGGGATTTCGAGTTTATCCTATTTTATTGCAGAGCAAGTACCCATTCAAATTGTTGTTCAGCGTATGGTGAGTAGTACGCAGTCTTTTTCTTTACTGGCAGTACCCTTTTTCGTTTTAGCCGGAAATCTCATGAATGAGACAGGGATCACCAAACGATTAATTAAATTCTCCACAGTTTTAACCGGTCATATGTATGGTGGCTTAGCGCAAGTTTCGGTTGTCCTAAGTGCATTGATGGGAGGAATTTCAGGTTCGGCAACAGCGGATGCAGCGATGGAAAGTAGAATTCTCGGTCCGGATATGGAAAAACGTGGATTTTCAAAAGGTTTTACGGCTGCAATATTAGCTATGGGTGGTTTGATTACATCAACTATACCCCCAAGTATAGGTTTGATTTTATATGGGGTTACTGGTGAAGTTTCGATTGGACGATTATTTTTAGCAGGGATTGTGCCCGGAGTATTAATGACTGTATTCTTAATGACAGCAGTTAATATTATTTCAAAAAAGAGAAATTACGCAAGAGAGAATATAAAACCTGCAACCTTTATAGACGTATTGGTTGGAATAAAAGATAACTTTTGGGCGCTTATGTTTCCGATTATTCTTATTGTTGGAATCCGATTTGGTATCTTTACACCCTCTGAAGCGGGAGCATTTGCAGTTGTATATGCATTTTTCATTGGAAAATTTGTTTATAAAGAGCTTACAATGCCTAAGCTATATGAAGTATTGAAAGAAACGTCTGTTGACTTGTCCGTTATTATGCTCATTATCATTTGTTCAAATGCATTTGGATATGCATTAGTTACCGGAAGAGTTCCTCAGACATTGGCGGATGCAATCATCCAAATATCTTCAAATAAATACGTTGTATTATTTATTATTCTAGTATTTGTTTTTGTCGTCGGTATGTTTATGGAAGCAACAGCAAATGTATTGATTTTAACGCCTATTTTCTTGCCGATGATTCTTGCGCTTGGTTTTGATCCTGTGCATTTTGGTATATTATTCATGATCTTAGTAACAATGGGCGGAATGACACCGCCGATAGGTGTGACGATGTATGCAACATGCTCGATTTTAAAGTGTCCGATAGAAACATACACAAGAGAATCAATTATATTTTTGGTAGCAATCATAGCATTGCTGGTGGTATTGGCATTCTTCCCTCAGATAGTATTGTTTTTACCAAATTTAGTATTTGGTTAATCGTTTAAAAGATTGAAAATGGAGGAAATATGAGATTAAAATTTGATGAAATAAAGAATGAAATTCAACGTGTATTTGAAAAAAATGGTATGTCAGCAGAAAAAGCGGAAATTTGTGCGAGAATTCACACTGAATCAACGAATGATGGTATTTATTCACATGGAACCAATCGTGTTGCCAGATTTGTTGACTATATTCAAAAAGGTTGGGTAAATATTGATGCTGATCCAACCGTAGAAAAAGATTTTGGCCCACTTAAAGTGGTCAATGGTAACATGGGTCCGGGCGTGTTAAACGCTTTGTATGGTGTTGAAGAAGCAATGAAAATGGCTGACGAATATGGGATTGGTATGGTTGGACTAAAAAACACAACCCATTGGATGCGAGGTGGTACTTATGGTCTCCATGCTGCGAACAATGGCTATGTAGCAATTATGTGGACAAATACCGAATCTTGCATGCCACCATGGGGCGGGAAAGAGTGTAAACTTGGAAATAATCCGTTTGTAATGGCGGCACCAGGTGCAGATGGAGGAGCGCCAATCATGTTAGATATGGCTATTTCTCAATATGCATATGGAAAATTGCAAGTTCTTAGATTAGCAGGGAAAAAGCTACCTTTGCCAGGTGGCTTTGACATAGACGGGAATATTACAGATGATCCTGGTGCGATTGAAGAATCAATGCGTATTATGCCTATCGGATATTGGAAAGGTTCTAGTTTCTCTTTGATGTTGGATGTATTAGGTTCTATTCTAACAGATGGTATCGGGGCAGCTGATTTGGACCAAAAAGGTATGGGCAGTTGTGGCGGAGCATCTCAAGTAATGATAGTCATTGATGCTAAGAAGATTATGTCGGAAGAGAGAATGGACGAAACTATTACAAAAGCAATAGCTCATATCAAGAGCTCTGAATTATCCGAAAACTCAACGGGAATTTTTGCACCGGGTGAAGACTTTGTGAAATTTAGAGAAGAACATAAACGTGAGGGTATCTTTGTAGATGATGAAGTATGGAATGAAATAAAATCATTATAAAGAAGTGCAGAGAGGATTATCATGATTGCAGATAATATCAAGAATCATCAACGCTATATAAAAACGAACGAAAATATTGAGATTGCATTAAGCTATTTATATGATGTTTTAAATAAAGATGTCTTTGAGGAAGGAATCTTTGAAATCAATGATGAAGTGAAAGCCGTTCATATTGAAGGTGACTTGAAAGAGACGAATAAAATCAAGTATGAAATTCATGAAAAATATATGGATATTCATGCGGTATATGATGGAATTGAGTGTTTTGGCTATCTGCTTGATAATGAAAATTATGACTATGAGTATGATGTGGATAAAGATATTGCCTTTATCGATGTTGATGCAATAGAAACAGAAGAAGTGATAACCTTAAGAAAAAATTCCTTCTGTGCTGTTTGGCCTTTTGAGTTTCATAAACCATTGATTTTAAGAACAGGTGAAACGACAAAAACTGTAAAAAAGATAATCATGAAGGTAAAATTATAAGGAGAAAGGGACTGTTATGAAAGCGTTAATGTTAGACGAACCTAAAGATATTAAAGTAGTGGAGATTCCTAAAGAAAAGATCAAGAGTTCAGATGAAATTCTTATTAAGGTAAAGGCAGCCGGGATTTGTGGCAGTGATATAAGTATTTATAATGGAACTTCACCGGTAGCCACGTATCCAAGAATCCTAGGGCATGAAGTTGTAGGAGTTGTTGAGGAGATAGGTTCTACAGTAACTAGATTTAAAGTCGGCGATCATGTGATTGTTAAGCAGACAGAAAGCTGCGGTGAATGTTATGCTTGCAAGCATGGCCGGGATAATGTTTGTATTGATCTTAAGGTTAGAGGTGTAAATATTGATGGTGGCTATAGAGAGTACGTAACAGTTCCGGAAACTTCTGCATATGTTATACCCCAAGATTTGGATTTTAAAACAGCAGTACTTATTGAACCGTTCACAATTGCTTTTCAAGCATGCTCAAGAGGCCGTTTAGAGGCTGATGATATCCTGTTGGTATATGGAGCTGGTGCATTAGGAACATCAGTGATACAAGTAGCTAAAAGCTTTGGTGCAACAATTGTTACGGTTGACATTGAAAATGAAAAATTGGAAAAAGCAAAAGAACTTGGTGCTTCTTATGCAATTAATGGCAAGGAACAGGATGTTAAGGAAGAAATAAAAAAAATCACAAATGGTTATGGGCCGACAATTTGCATTGATACAGTATGTAATCCAAAATCAGTTGAGTTTTTAATTGATGTAGTTGGTAATGCAGGCAGAGTTGTGCTGATGGGCTTTGATATGAATGCGTCGCACATTCCGCAATTTAAAATAACAGCAAGAGAAATCGACGTGGTTGGGTCTAGACTTCAACATAGAAAATTTGAGAAAGTAATAAGTCTATTTGCAGATAAGAGTATTGATCCCAAAGACGCAATCTCCCATGTGTTTCATTTTGAAGATATTAGTAAAGCAATGGAAGTTGTTGAAAGTAGAAAGTTTAGGAAAATCATTTTAACGTTTGATGAAGAGTAAATAGAAACGTGGTGTGAATATGAACCTGGTCTTGCCGAAGTTAAATGGATATGAAGCAATAGGAAATAGTGTTTATAATATTCTGAAATCAAATATAACCGGTTTACATCTAAAACCGGGTGACCGTATAAGTGAAAAGGAAATATCGGAATTGCTTGATGTAAGCAGAACACCAGTGAGAGAAGCCTTTATAAACTTATCCAGAGAAGGTTTGGTCTATGTCTTGCCTCAAAGAGGAACCTATATCAGTCGAATTAACCTAGAACATGTTGAAGAAAGTCGATTTGTACGGGAAAGCTTGGAACTTGCAGTTTTAGAGTTAGCTGTAGAAGTCTTGACAGAAGAAGATTTAGATGAACTTGAAATGTGTGTGAATGAACAAGAATTGTCATTGCAAAAAGGTTCGTATGAAGAAATGATGTGCTTGGATCAAAGGTTTCATCAAATGATTTTTGAAAAATCAAATAAATCGATGTCATGGAAGCTTATAGAAGAGATTAGTACACACTATAGAATGACAAGGTTTTTAAGCTTAATGGGAAATATTAGCTGGTCAAAAGCCATAGAACAACATATGGAAATTTTACAAGCATTGAAACTTCGAAATTCTGACTTGGCAAAATTGACCTTTAAGCAACATGTTAGAAATCTAGTAATTGATCAAAATGAGATAAGAGCTAAGTATCCGGATTACTTTATGTAAATCGGTTGCTTAGCTCTTTTTAAAACGCAATAAATATTGACTATATTACACTAGTATGGTAATGTGAATTTAATAAAAAATGATATTAATAAAACGATGGAGGAATTGTTGTGCACTATAATGTGGGTTATGATATGATTAATGGGTTTACTTCGGTGGGAGATTATGTTTATAGTGAAATAAGAAAGTTAATTATTAATTGGGACCTAAAACCGGGACAACGTGTAAGTGAAGCGGAGATGTCCAAAATATTGAATGTAAGCAGAACACCGGTTAGAGAAGCTTTTATTCAATTAAAAATTGAAGAATTGGTTATGGTTTTGCCTCAACGAGGAACGTTTGTTACGAAAGTGAATATTGAAAAAGTAAAAGAGGGTCTTTTTATTCGAAGTTGTCTTGAAAGTGAAGTGTTAGCAGAAGTTTCAGGTAAATTGACGGATGAGCAAATTAATCAAGTCCAAGGATATTTAGACAGTCAAGAGGAAGCATTGAAAGACGGAGATGCCAAGAAGTTCTATATGTATGATCTCTTGTTTCACAAAGCTTTTTTTGATTTTGCAAATCATAAACATACATGGGACTTTATTGATCACTCTAATTCTCAATCGGAGCGTGTATCTATGTTTACACTGCTTGATTTTGATCGTTTTGAAACGGTGTTGAAGGTACATAAACAATTATTTCAAGCATTGGTTGATGATCAGCCTAAAATGGCAAAGGAAATTACAAAATCATCAATATTCCAGTTGCTTGAAGAAGTCGAACCATTAAAAGAGAAACATCCTGAATATTTTGATTAATTATAGTAGCAAAGAAAAAATATATAAATGATAATAGGATGGAGGAGATCTGATGATTCAATGGTTTGAACAGTTCAACCCAATTATGCAGGCGCTTATTGGTACATTATTTACTTGGGGAGTGACGGCGCTGGGTGCATCCCTAGTATTTTTCTTTAAAAGTATTAAGAAGAACGTCTTGAATGGTATGTTAGGTTTTGCAGCAGGCGTTATGATTGCAGCTTCATTTTGGTCATTGTTGGCACCGGGTATAGATATGGCCGAGGAACTTGGACAAACAGCCTGGCTAACAGCTGCAATCGGATTTCTTGGTGGTGGATTATTCTTATTCTTAGTCGATAAGTTACTGCCTCACCTGCATTTAGGCTTAGAAACAGATCAGGCAGAAGGTATAAAAACAAGTTGGCAACGCAGTGTCTTGCTTGTTTTAGCGATTACCCTACATAATATTCCGGAAGGTTTAGCGGTGGGGGTTGCCTTTGGTGCTGCGGCATCGGGCCAGATAGGAACTGCAAGCGTTGCCGGTGCAGTGGCCTTAGCTATAGGTATTGGTCTTCAAAACTTCCCGGAAGGTGCGGCTGTTTCAATTCCGCTTAGAAGAGAAGGATTTAGCAGGACAAAAGCTTTCTTATATGGTCAGGCGTCAGGAATTGTAGAGCCGATTGCAGGTGTAATTGGAGCGTATGCGGTGATAACAATGCGACCGATTTTGCCATATGCTTTGGCCTTTGCAGCAGGAGCCATGATATATGTAGTTATTGAAGAATTGATTCCTGAAGCGCAAAGAGAAGAAGGTGGATCTAAGACAGATATAGCAACGATTGGAACAATGATTGGTTTTACAGTGATGATGATTTTGGACGTTGCATTAGGGTAGATTCGATGAATGATAAGATTTCTTGATTTTTTAAAATCAAGGAATCTTTTTTTGGTATTTTTATAAATATGGTATAATATATTTAACAAAAAAACAAATACGAATGAGGAAAGGATGGATATGGTAAAAAAAGTTATTGATCTTTATATTGATCGTTGGGAATTTTTTTTAGAACTGTTGCTACAGCATATTGGAATTACTTTAATTGCCGTACTTATTATCACAGTGTTAGGCTTGACGCTAGGCATTGTGATGACCAAAAATGAATTGTTAGCATCAATTTTATTAGTGGTAACCAATTTTTTATATACGATTCCATCCATCGCATTATTTGGAATTTTAGTCACAATCTCAGGAATCGGGAATAAGAGTGCAATTGTCGCGCTGATAATATATGGATTGTTACCAATGATTAGGAATACATATGTCGGTATTAAAGAAGTGGATGGGCAAATGATTGAATCAGCGGTTGGTATGGGAACAACAGAGAAACAATTGCTCTTTCGAATTCAGTTGCCCCAGGCCTTACCTGTAATTATGTCCGGTTTTAGAACCATGGTCATTATGACAATAGCTCTTGCCGGAATAGCTTCTTTTATAGGCGCCGGAGGTTTAGGCGTTGCTATATATCGAGGTATATCGACGTATTTTCCGGAAATGATTATTGCAGGTAGCTTATTGGTGGCGCTTTTAGCAATAATTGTTGACTGGACGCTCCATATATTGGAAACTGTTTTAACGAAAAGAGTCTTAGGACGGAGATAATAGGTGTTCATTAAGTTTATGAAAGAGAGGTACAGGATGAGAAAATTAGTGAGTGTATTTATAGTAATAGTAATGTTAATTTCATTGAGTAGTTGTAATGAGGAAAAATCAATTGTAATCGCAAGCAAACCTATGACGGAGCAGTTTATCATCGCTGAAATGTTAATTGCCTTAATTGAAGATAAAACCGATATTACAGTTGAACACAAAGCCGGTATTGGTGGAGGAACATCAAACATACATCCGGCCATGGTCAGTGGAGAGATTGATATGTATCCGGAATATACCGGTACAGGATGGATGTTTGTTCTTGAACAAGACTTAATTCAAGACCCGAATGAATTATATGAAGAAGTCAAAGCAGAATATCAAGACCAATTTAGTATTGTTTGGTCAAATCTTTATGGATTCAATGACACATTTGGCATCGCCATGAAACGCGAATTAGCTGAAGAGATGGGTATAGAAACATACTCAGATTTAGCTAGGTTAGGTGGAGATTTAGTTTTTGGTGCAGAACATGATTTCTTTGAGCGGGCCGATGGTTTTCCGGGAATTTCAGAAGAATACGGATTCGACTTTAAAGATGAGGTCGGTATGGATATCGGGCTAAAATACCAAGCCATTAACTCGGGAGAAGTCGATATTATTAATATTTTTTCAACGGATGGTAAGTTGAAGGAATATGATATGGTGGTTCTTGAAGATGATCAATATTATTTTCCGTCGTATTATGCAGCAACGCTAGTACGCCAAGAAGTGCTCGACGAGTATCCGGAATTAGAAGACGTTCTTGCTATGCTAGATGACCAGATTAATAACGATGAGATGACTACGATGAATTACTTGGTTGAAATTGAACAAAGAGAACCCAAAGATGTGGCTGTTGAGTTTTTGCAAGAGAAAGGGTTATTAGACTAATGGTTGTTGAATTCAAAAATGTGTCAAAGTCATATAAGGCGAATCAACGTGTTGTGGACAATTTAAACCTATCCGTGGAGGAAGGAGAATTTATTACTATTCTCGGTCCTTCAGGATGTGGGAAAACCACCTTGCTTAAGATGATTAATAAACTCATTGAATTTGATGAGGGTGATATTAAAGTTAATAATCAAAGTATTCGTGAATGGGATACCATTAAGTTGCGCAGAAGTATTGGTTATGTTATTCAGCAAATTGGACTGTTTCCCCACATGACCATTGAAGATAATATCGGTTATGTTCTATCCCTTCAAGGTATTGATAGAGCAGAACGACGTCCTAGAGCAGAAGAGTTAATACAACTAGTCGGTCTTGACCTTGAAATGTTATCCCGCTATCCTGCAGAGCTAAGTGGTGGTCAAAAACAACGCATTGGGGTAGCCAGGGCTTTAGCGGCAGATCCGGAGATTATTCTTATGGATGAACCCTTCGGAGCTGTTGATGAGATTGCAAGGACTTTGCTTCAAGATGAATTGCTTAACCTTCATAAGAGGCTAAATAAAACAATCTTGTTCGTTACCCATGATATTCAAGAAGCCTTAAAACTAGGGACAAGAATTGTGCTAATGAATAATGGGAAAATAGAACAAACCGGAACAAAAGAAGAGCTTTTATTCAAACCTACAAGTCCATTTGTTTCAGACTTTATTGGTCTCAAAGGATTTAAAAGTGTTCTAGATAATGACATATTGAAGCAGGTTTATCATAATATTAAAGAAAATGACGGAGACATGGAAGCCTTATATTCCATGTTAAAGCGAGAAAGTAATTGATATATAAAAAGCTATTCATTTCCCGTAGCCTTATCTCTATATAATTGCTTTACCGTTTCATAAGCAAGCTTTGGCCTACGATACTCATCCACGATTCCTTTATTGTTCTGGGATCGTGGTCTTTTTACGCCCCAAACTTCGTCCGTCACACGACAATCACAGAATTGCCAAATAAAGGTTCCGACAATCTCAGGACGATTAAGATAAACTGTAAGACAATTTTTGAGGATGTCCGACTGGCGTTCCTCAGACCATTTTGGACGATAGGGCGCACGATATCCGTAAATGGCACCGCCTCCAAATTCGCTGATAATGATAGGTTTATCTTTTCCGTCGGTGGACTGAATCCATTCCAATTCTTTTAGATAAGCTTGCTCTAATTCTTGAATAGTTTTTCCCTCTTGATACCATGCATGATAAATGTTAATGGAAACAAGATCGACTAGATCGAGACATAGGTCATTAAAATGTTTACATGTTGCAAACGTTAATGGACGACTTTGATCGAGAGTTTTAATTTGTTCAAATTGCGTTTGGTACATACGTCGCCCTTCTTTAGTATCGCTGGCACATTCGTTCAAGATACCCCACAAAATAATAGAAGGATGGTTATAGTGACTGGTCACCATTTCATCAATACAGTCTTGGCACTGCTTTTCAAAAATTGGATTTAACATTTGTTCCAGTTCTAGACCTCGTGCGTGATTTTCTTCCCATACTAGAATTCCCTTCTCATCACACATATCAAGAAAACGTTCATCATTTGGATAGTGACTTGTTCTTACAGCGTTTGAGCCAAGGTCAGTCATTATGTCCATATCAATAGCAGCTAATTGCATAGGTATGGCGCAACCGGCGATGTTAAAGTCTTCATGCCGGTTAAAACCTTGCATAAAAATGCGTGTATTATTTAATAAAATCTCTTGTCCTTTCACTTCAATGGTTCGAAAACCCACGCGTTCAATCAAATCATCGACAGGAGATGTAATATCTTTTTCATATAAATAGGCATGCAGTAAATATAGATAAGGATTTTTAGGAGACCAGGGATGAACATTGTCAAAGGCAATCCTAGTTGTAATAGTTTTTTCGATATTGCCAGGAAGGTTAATCCATTGTCCTGAGAAATCGGATTCAAGTAGTGTGTCGTCAAGATCTAGCTGCAGTCGAACGGATTTTGTCATAGAAGAACAGTTAGATACAATGATTTTTATATCGGCTTGCCATTTAGCCTTATCCATGTAAGGGGTAAATTGGATATGTTTAATATACACATCAGGTACAATTTCCATGACGACCGGTCGCGTGATACCACCATATGCATAATAGTCATTCGGAATATGGAGGGAAGAATCTTCTGTAAAAGTATTATCAACAACAAGAACTAAAGTATGATTTCCTTTAGAAACATTAGGAACTACAAGACTAAATTCAGTGAAAGCATTATAATGATTGGTAATATGTTGGCCATCTAAATAGACATCAGCAGTATGACTCACTCCCTTAAAATTAAGCCTTAGATTAGAGGCTGTGTCGATTGTTATGTTTTTTTTATAAATACCATAACCTCGATAATCACAAAGTTCAATATTACTTTCCCAGCATCCGGGGACATATAATTTTTTATCATAAGATGAGGGAAGCGTGTCTTTAGAACTTGCTTTAGAAAAGTCCCAATAGCCTTCTAATTCTTTTTGAAAGCGAATGTGATGTTGATCAAATAAACGTATCATATAAAACCGTCCTTTCAATATAATCTTTTTTGAGTATATAATGATTGTAGCTTAAATAAAAAGCTGATAAAATAGAAAATATAAAGAGAAAGATGGATGATATCGATATGAAAAAAATAAATGAACAAGAAACAAGATATTATAGAATTCCTGAAAAAATAGTTCAAAAACACCAAAAAAATAAACTATTGAAAGATATGATGGTTGTTTCTTGTGGATATAGAAGTGGAAAGCATCCAACGATAGGTTATGACGTGCATAAAAATCCCTGCGAAGAATATTTTCTTAAGTATTGTACAGAAGGAGAAGGATGGTATGAAATGGATGGAACTCGGTATCGAGTTCGACCTGGAGATTTAATTATATGTAAAAACTGGCAAGCCCATAAATATGGAGCAATGGATAAAAATCCATGGACGGTTAGTTGGGTATATTTTATAGGAAATCATGGGACGGATTATATGGATTTGCTTCAAGGAGAAAAAACGAGTCATATAATCCATTTTGGATTAGATGCAAAAATTGAATCCTACTTTTATGAGATGTTGAAAAAGATGGAAAAGGGTTATGCATTACAATATCATATTCATAGTGCAAACGTTCTTAAATCCTTGTTGTCATATATTCATATGAAATCAGAAACGAAATTATTAAACAAGATGAATAGATTTGAAGATGTACTTATTTATATGAAGCAAAATCTCTATATGAATATTTCGCTAGATGATATGGCCCACCACTTTAGTTTATCAAAAGATCATTTTACCAAGCTTTTTAAAGAACAGTATGGGTTCACACCGGTTGATTATTTTATTCACATGAAAATGCAAAGGGCATGTAAACTTCTAACAACGACTCAAGAGCCAATAAAAGCGATTGCTCAAGAATTAGGGTATCAAGATTACTATTATTTTTCTAGACTGTTCAAAAACAAAATTGGTGTTTCTCCCAAAATGTATAAGGAAAAATTTAACTAAAAAAAGAATAAACAAAGCAGGCTTAACAACATCAGAGTTTAGCGATGCTGTAGAAATGGCCAGAATGGGCTAACTATGCTATAATGGAGGAAATATTTGAAATGAAAGAGTAGAGGTTAAACATGAATAATAATGATATACTAATCCGGTTAAGATATGCACTAGACATTAAAGATGTTGATATGATAGAAATTTTTAAATTAGGTGAAGTTCAAGTATCAAAAGAAGAATTAGATAAGATCCTCACAAAACCAATGGATATTTATAATTTTGATACCCATAGAGAAGATGGAAGTGTCATTGAAGAAATAGAAGAAGCGCATAAGGCGGATGAAGAAAATGAGGAAGATGAGGAACATATGGAATGCACCAATCATATGTTAGAATCTTTTTTAAACGGATTCATCATATTTAAGCGTGGTCGACAAGAGCCGAAACCAGGACAAAAACCAAAACAAATATTAACCTTAAAAGCGGGAAAGAGTAGTAACAATGTTATGCTTAAAAAACTAAAAATTGCGCTTAATCTTACCAGTGATGATATGTTAGATATTTTTGAAAAAGCAGGTGTTAGTGTATCAAAAAGTGAATTGAGTGCTTTCTTTAGAAAAGAAGGCCATAAACATTATCGTTCGTGCTTGGATAAATATGCGCGAAGTTTTCTAAAAGGACTAACAGTTGCCTATAGAAAAGAAAATGAATAGATAAAGGAGATTTATATTCCATGATTCATGAAAAAATATGGATTAATATTGAAAAAGAAAAAGTGAGATTACCCTACGGTTATGATTCCAAATATTGGAAAGAAAAGTTAAGTATAGACAGTCATCACGCATCGATAAAAACCTATGTTATTGAAAATTCAGAGGAAATCGATGCTAAAAGACAACGTCCGGCTGTTCTGATTTGTCCGGGTGGCGGATATGGATTTAAGTCTAAAAGAGAGGCTGAATCTGTAGCAATTGCTATGAATGCAAGAGGGTTTCAAGCCTTTATACTTGACTATAGTGTCGAGCCGGCAGTTTTTCCGCAAGCGCTTCTACAAGTAGCAAAGGCCGTTTCCGTGATTCGTGAAAATGCGAAAGCGTGGTATCTGAATCCGGATAAAATTATTATTGGCGGATTCTCTGCGGGTGGCCATTTGGCAGCAAGTCATGGTGTGTATTATCATGAACAGTGGTTGTTAGATTCTCTCGAATTAAGCGTTGAAGATTTAAGGCCAAACGGACTATTATTGTCCTATCCGGTTATTTTATCGAATGAATTTGCACATGAAGGATCGATGATTAATTTATTTGGCAATGAGGAGAAGATTAATTGGGATTTTGGTGGACTTGATAAGCATGTAAGTGCAAAAGTACCGTCAACATTTTTATGGCATACTTTTGAGGATGCGAGTGTTCCTGTGGAAAATGCCCTTGAATTTGCCAGAGCTCTGCGAAAATATGATGTGGCCTTTGACTTACATGTTTTTCAAAAAGGTGGACATGGATTGTCATTAGCTACAGAAGAAACAGCTCATCCAGGAAATCCAAATATAGAAAAGTCCTGCCAGCCATGGATTGATTTATTTGCAACATGGGTGGCAGAACAAAATTAGAATAATTAATATGTAATTTCAAAAGATCGATATTCAGTCGAGTTGTCAAGGTCCTCAACTTTCATGTCCTCAACGTGTGAAAAGCGAGGTCCTTTTTTGACGGATTGAATAAATGATTCTACAGGCTCTTCGCCACCTTGGGCAATAATTTCTACGCGGCCGTCGTCTCTATTTTTAATCCAACCCTTGACACCGATAGATTGTGCTTGAGTCAAGGTATAATAGCGAAAGCCCACCGCTTGGACTCGGCCTTCGACAAAGATATGTACAGTTCGCATAATTCGCCTCCTTTTAACGGAATTGATTGGTCTGTGTAGTTCATTATAATGAGTTCTTGAGAAAACTAGTATAACATGATAAGATAAATTTGACCATGTATGAGGACGAGATATTGAAATTTATGTATTAAAAGAAAAGTTGCTAAGTTAAATGATTTTAAAATTATCACGTCACATCCAATGAACTTTAATGTGGAAAATTTAATTATGTATGATTATGTCCAGGGATTTGAAAATATTAATTGGGAAGCGATGGCAACATATGGTAATGAAACTGAATACATAAAACATGCAAAAATGGCTGAGTGTTTGACGGAAAAATCAATTTCAATAGAAGCGTTTCAATGCATCTATGTGAAAAGTGAAGAGGTAAAGAAATATATACTTAAAATTTTTGAAAATTATAAAATTCAAAAAAATCCACCATATATTAATGTAATGCCAAATTGGTTTAATTGAGGTGATATTATGATAGAGTTTACAACCGGAAATCTTTTTGATACAAAGGCACAAGCGTTAGTGAATACTGTTAATTGTGAAGGTTATATGGGAAAAGGTATTGCATATCAGTTTAAACTTAAATATCCTGAGAATAATACCTCGTATGTTAAGGCTTGTAAATCGGGCGCCTTATATATTGGAAGTATGCACTATTACATGGAACAAGATAAAATAATAATTAATTTTCCTACAAAGGATAAATGGCGTGCAAAATCAAAAATGAGCTATATTGATATAGGTCTTGAACAATTAGTTAATCTTATTCAAAAGCTTGAAATTAAATCTATTGCAATACCACCTCTTGGGAGTGGAAATGGTGGCCTTAATTGGAATGAAGTGAAAAAACATATTATAGATAAGTTGACACCTATAAGTGATTATGTAGATATTGTTATTTACGAACCTTCGAAAAATTATTCAGTAACTTCTAAGGAAGAGCCAAAGCTTTCTTGCTCAGCACTAATTTTAATGCAACTTAAAGAGCGACTTAACAAATTTGGGGCATTGAGATTGCAAAAAGCTGCATATTTTACCAATATATTCTTGGGGGAAAATTATTTTAAATTTGATAGATATAAATTTGGACCATATGCAAATACTATTGCGATAATAAGCAAGAACATTAAGGAGTACCAAAAATATCATGGTGTTAAAAACACTAATGAAGCATATAGTATTCTATTAACTAAATTAATAAGTAAAAACATTACTAATAAACTTAATCATATTGAGCCTGCATTAATTAAAGCAACAAATTTTGTTAACAGTATTTTAGATGATCATAAACTTGAATGCATAGCAACTGTGACATACATAGTTCAAGAGCAACCTATGATATCGATTCAAGATATAATTGGAGCATTTAATAAATGGTCAAAGGAAAAATCTCAAAGGTTTTCGGATGAAGAAATCTGTGAAGCTATTGAATATCTAATTTCTGTAGGAATACTTGAAACTACATTAACTGGTATAATTCTTAATGCTGCATAGTTGTCAAGGTTTATTTAGGAATATTCAATTCATAGTTGAATATTCTTTTTTTTACAGGTCATCAGTATGTTTTTGATAGTCTCTAGGTGACATTCGAATCAATTTTTTAAAAGTTTTATAAAAATTCGAATAATCATTGTAACCACATTTTTCACTCACTTCTTCAAAAGAGAAGGTTCCGGATGCAATGAGCGACTTAGCATACAACATTCGGCGTGATTGGATATATTCCATAATTGTAAATCCGGTTTCGCTCTTAAAAAGATGCGACATATAATATTTATCCATATAATGCTTCTTGGCAAGGACTTCAAGGTCAAACACCGAGCAAAAATTTTCATTTAAATCATCCAGTACTTTTTGGATGCGTATGTCAATGGTACCTTCTTCCCTTTGAACCAAGCTATTAACATAACAATACTTATAGATGGTATCGATTTTTAAAAATAGCTCCAAGGCATAAACATATGAGGCGAGCCTTGATTTTCCATCTTTTTCAGGATGAATCAAATAGAGTTTATCGAGTAAAGCTTCAACTTCAATTTGATCTTTTTTAAGAGGGCACAGGTGGTTTGCGTGCCCTTTTTTTCTTTGGGTAAAAGCATCAAATAAAGGATATTGATAATGAATATAGGATAAAAAGCTACTTGGATTAAAGAGAATAAACTTGCGTCCATATGGGGATGAATCTGTAACCGTGGGACGGTGAATTTCTGAATTATTTGTGATAATGATGTCACCACGTTGCAAATCATAAGTACGCCCTTCAATGTGATAGCGAACATTATTGGTGGTTGCCATAAAAATTTCGTAAGCGCTATGCAAGTGGATATCAACATTGCATGAATCTGTCAAGTATTCGCCAACAAAAAAAGGTTCTGTGTTTTGGTATAATGCTGCCTCATTTTTCATAATATCCTCCATTATCACAATATTTGCAAAGTTATTCACAAGATATACCATGGAAAAAACAATTGAATCCTTATACCATAGTATATATGAATGTCTTAGATAAGAAAAGGAGAAATAGTATGGATAAGATTCGTCTGGGTATTGTAGGCGTTGGAAATATGGGGTCAAGTCATGTGCGACATTTAATGGAAGGACATGTAGACCGCTGTGAACTTGTGGCTGTCTGCGATATAAATGAACAAAGGTTAAAAGCAATTCAAGAAAAACACGGAGAGAAACTCAGTTATTACAAGGAATATATTGAGTTTTTAGACCACGATATGGATGCTGTTTTAATTGCGACGCCCCACTATGACCATCCGGTGATGGGGATGGAAGCAATTGACAAAGGTCTTCATATTCTTGTGGAAAAACCCATTGGTGTTTATACAAAGGCGG
>CAZLXW010000017.1:0-60834 GCA_964563505.1 uncultured Eubacteriales bacterium | reverse complement strand
GAGGGATACAATGAAAACAATTAAAGTTTATTTTTATAGCCTTATTTTAATATTATTATTTGTTGGATGTAATACGGACAAGCAGGAGAATGAAGGCTTGTCAGCAACAACAGACCCAACAGCTGAAGACGTCCAAGATAATTCTCAAGATAATCAGGAAAATGACAACAAGGATGAAATGCCTGTGGATTCACAAGATGAGACGGTAGCAGAGACTGAAGCGGATGAAGAAGCAGTAGATACTGAAGAAATGGAAGGGGGAGTCGGAACAACCTCCTACGAAGGAGAAATCCTCGATTTAACGCCTCCGGATGATGAAGATGTCTACACATCAGGATTAGTGATTATTAAACAGGAAGAAGACTATTGGAGAGCTGTTGACCGTCAAGGCAATGTCTATCGAATTAGTACGTCAACAGAATTAACCCCTGGGATGGTTATTGAAGAAACCTATGTATCCCTTGATGATAATGGGGACCGCTTTGTTGAATTGACATCCGGATATACAACCTATGAAGATACAATAATTAGTCAAAGAGGCTTTAGTCAAGCAAGTCAAGAAATTGCTAGAAAACTATTTGAGCAATATAGCCTTGGACAAACATTAGAATCTGCCAATCATATCGAAAACATAGGAAGTGGTATTAAACGTTATGGCATTGATGTGACACTTGAAAATGGAGAAAAAACAACGTTTGAGTTTACACTTTATGGATATGAAGATACATGGTTAATGCCTTCGGCAAGTAATCTAAATAACCGTATGAAAATAGATACGAATGGTGAAGCTAACAATGAATCCGATAAGGAATCGGATATGGTTCGACGTGAAGAGATATATGATTATGATGAAGTTGTTTATTATCAAGAACATGAATTGTTGCCTCAATCGAACTTGACTCAAGGGACTGAGATTTACGAGTACATGACAAATATATATGCAGAAGATGGAAGCGGTAAGCGTCAGTTGATTCATAAAGGTGGGCGTAATAGTTACTACGAGACATTGAAGCAGTTTGGACAACGCGTTTATTTAAAGGCAAACGGATGGGAACCCTTTAGTGAAGAATATTCAGCAGGTATCGGATTTTTGGACTTAACGGATAATACATACAAAGTTTTATATAATGGACCGATAATAGAGGGAATGATGCGTGATGACACATTTTATTTTTTTGCAGACGACAAACTCCTAGAGCTTAGCCTTGGAACTGCCAAATATAACAGTGTCACAACACTGCCTCACAGCATCAATGATAATGTTTTTTTAGAGGTCATCAGCGTAAATGCTTCAACAATGCGGATCAGTATTGAAAATGGATCCGTCAAAAAGTATGAAATAAACTTAAAGGAAAGTACGATTAAAGAATATAATGAATAAATACCTTATTAATGGTGTGACGATTGTGCTTATCATGATTTTAATTGTTTTGAGTGCACTCGTCGGCATCAACTTAACAAAACTTAATAGAGAAGTTGTTGAAGGAAGTGTTTTTTCCAAAAAGGAACCACCTACCTATCGCTTCATGGTAATTATTGATGGTTCAGACGCGAATTTTGTCGATGAGTTTGAGAAGGGAATCCATGAAGGGGCGCTAAATAATAATGTTGCCTATGAAATGTGGCATTTTGACGGTGAAGATAAAAGTGAAAAAATTCTTAGACAATTTGATATTGCAATTGAGTCCAATGTAGATGGAATTATATTGCAAGCCTTTGATGATAAAGGTTTTGATGATACATTGCAGAAGGCCAATGCGCGAAATATTCCCGTGATTACCATAGGCACAGACATACCGGCACAGGAAAAGGTAAGCTTTATCTCTTATAATCAGTACCGAATGGGAACACAAATCGGAAAATTACTGAAAGAATATTTTGATAAAAAGGGAGTTCGCGCGGGAACGATTGTTCTTTTTCAAAATGAGCGAATAGAAAACTCAGATAAAGCATTAGCCATAAATGAAGTTCTAGACCATCAGTTTAATATCCAACAGGTACGTAATGAGCTAAGTGGAGATAATGCCTTAAATGCGGTAGGAACGGCTCAGAATATACTGCGACAATATAATGATATTGTGAGTATCATTTGTTCAAACGGAGAAGAAACACTCGGAACCATTCAAGCGCTTAAAGATCAAAATATGATTAATGAGGTTGTTGTGATTGGCAATGATGATTATGAAGAGATTCTAGATTATGTAGAACGTGAGATTATTTTTGCAACAGTGGTCGTAGAAAATGAGAAAATAGGTTTTGAAGCGATTGAAGAAATGGTGAAGCATAAAAACAAGGAATTTGTCTCACAATATCGAGATATTAATGAGAATATACTAACACGACAAGAAGTTCTTCGGATTCGTAAAAATACTGAAGAAATAATGGGTGAGGGTAATGAAGAGTGAGCATAAGAAACAAAAAATGGGTTCAATTAAAAATAAAATGTTTGGATATGTATTCATGATTATTATTTTGATGATGGCTCTTAGTATCTACTCTCTGGGTATTATGAATCTATATAAAGGCAAGATTGATGCTATGTTTGTCAGAAATATTATGCTTCAAGAGATATCGGATCAAATCGGAGAAACAAATCAAGAGCTCTTAGTCTATTTGTCCACAAAAAGTTCGACGAGTTTAAATAAGTATATGCGTTATTCAGATTTACTACGTGAGATGACGGAGGATTTAGAAAATAATATTGTGGATTATACGGAAGAAGAGCTGATGGTCTTAGACATTAAGAATATGGTCACGAATTATCTTGAAGAAACAGATCTTGCTGTCGACGATAAGCGCCGGTCCGACATTGACTCTTATATGGAGAGATATGATCGTGCACAAGTTTTAAGTGGATACATATTAAGTTTTATTAATGAACTTAACACACGTCAATTATCCCGTAATTCAACCAATTACTTGTATATGGCTGAACAAGTGAGAATTTCAAATATCTTAAATATCGTTTTAATTATTGATCTTATCGTATTATCTGTAATTATTGTCTTGAAAATGGCCAATAAAATGATTACACCCATTGTTAAGTTATCCCATTCAGCTGAAGAAATTGCAAGAGGGAAATTTAGCACAGATATTGTCCTTGTGGAAACGAGTGATGAAATCGAAATTCTGTCGAGAGCCTTTAACCGCATGAAATATAATATTCAGGAATATATTGAAACCGTTAAAGAAAAAGCCAAGACAGAGGCAAAGCTTAAAGATCAAATGGTAGAAAATCTCAAGATGCAGTCACTCTTGGATAACGCCCGATTATATGCGCTTCAATCTCAGATGAATCCTCACTTTTTGTTTAATACCATTAATGCAGGTGTGCAAATGGCAATGATTGAAGGTGCGGACAAAACCAGTGAATTTTTAGAGAGCATGAGTCGTTTATTCCGCTACAATATTCAAAAGCTAGATCAAGTTGTTACCCTGCGGGAAGAACTTCAAAATGTCAAGGATTATTATCAGATGCTAAAAGTGCGATTCGATGATTTAATCTTGTTTGAATTTCTCATTGATGAATCAGCGTGTGAATGTTTAATTCCACCGCTGACACTCCAGCCAATCGTCGAAAATGCCTATATTCATGGACTCAGTAAATTGGAAGAAGGCGGAAAAATTCAAATATCAGTCAAAAACCAAGGCGACTATTATCAATGCACTGTTGAAGATAATGGTTCTGGCATGACCGATAACATACGTTCAAGTATTTTGAATCATTCAGTTAAGCAAAGCAAAGTGTCTAATGGTGTTGGCATGCAAAATGTCATCGAACGGTTAGAGCTCTTCTATAAAGAAAAAAATTTATTAGAAATTGTGAGTGAACTTAATGAAGGTACCAAAGTAATTATTCATATACCCCACATGCAGGAGGCGTTATGATTAAAGTAATGATTGTTGATGATGAACATATTGTACGAGAAGGAATCAAATATATACTAGAAAAAGATTTTGCAGAGGCAACAACAATAGTGCATATGGCTAAAACCGGAAGAGAAGCCATTGAGAAATTCGAAGAACTTCGACCGCAATTAGTTATTATGGATATTCAAATGCCCGGAATCAATGGCATTGATGCGACGAAGGAGATTCGAAGTATTGACCAAAGAGTTCGTGTTGTTATTGTTTCTGCATATGAACAATTTGAATACGCTAAAGATGCTGTAAAGCTAGGTGCGGTGGATTACTTACTAAAACCGATTAATCGTCAAAATTTAAAAAAGATTGTTCAAAAATCAATCCATGATATTAATGAAGAAAAGAGTCTTAAAAAGAAAGAACGAGAAACCCAAGAAAAATTAGATCAAGTAGTGCCAGTGCTGGAAATCGGATATATTTATTCGATTCTGATGAATCATGATTATCAAAATGAGCTTTCAAAATATCACCATTTGCTAAACATACAAAAAGAAAAAGGTTATATTATGATTATTGAATTTGGTGATGGCAATAATCTTAATGAACTCGAAAATCGTATTGGTGTAGGTGTTCGTAGTAATACCTTGTATCAAAATATACGCCACTGCATAAAATATAAATGCCATGCAATTGTCGGCCCCTTAATGGTGAATCGAATCATTCTGGTTATTCACGAGGATGAACGGCAAGACGAATATCAAGGACGGCTAGATGCAATTGAACTTGCTGATAAGATTCGCTGTGATGTAGAGAATATTATCGGAACAAATGTATATATTGGAATTGGAAGCCGATGTGCAAAAGAACAATTAAATATTTCCTATAATGAGGCATTAAAGGTTATTAATCAGATTGAAGATGAGCATATTTTGCATATCGGTGATATGATTCAGCAAAAAAATGCTGACACAGAATATACATTTTCAAAAGTGAAAAATGACATTGATTTTATTATAAAAAAGGTTGAAGAAGGCCGTCGAGATGATGTAGAAAAAGCACTGAAATGGTTTTTAGCAAAAGTCCATAAAGCATATCATCAAAAAATGGACTTGATTAAAAATATTGTAACGGAAATGTTTGTCCTTATTTTTTCCATGGCATACAGTAATGGTTATGAAGATATAGAAATATTGCATTTGAAGTATTTAGAAAAAATCAGTCAAGTAGAAGATTTCTATGAATTGCAGAATTGGTGTCTCGCTGAATTGCTCATGTTAACAGATGCCATGCGACAAACCAAGGAAACGCAAATTTCTGCAATTATTAAAGACGCAATGGCATATATTTCATTAAATTACAATCAAGAATTAAGGTTAAAAGATGTTGCGGAGCTTGTTCAGATTAGTCCCCAATATTTCAGCAAAATATTTAAGGATGATGTCGGTGTAAACTTCATTGAGTATTTAACCCAATTGCGTATGGATAAAGCAAAAGAAATGTTAAAAGAATCCAATAGAACAATCAAAGAAATTTGCTTTGAGATTGGATATAATGATCCGAATTATTTTAGTCGCTTATTCAAAAAGAATGTTGGGGTATCGCCAACAGATTTTGTCTAGAGGAGGAAAACATGGGTTCAAAAGTGAATAAATGGATTTTAATCTTGATGATGAGTGGATTCATTCTTATTATTTTTGTCTTTACGCTTTTAAACAAACCAAAGCCCCAGGAATATGAAGGTGTTCGACGCACAGAAAATGAACAGCCCTTGATTGGCCTCAGTGTTGATGGAATGGTTATTGAACGTTGGCAACATGATGTGGATATTTTTAAGACGAAAGCAGAAGAGCTGGGATATCATGTCGAAGTGACAAATGCTTACGAAGATGTTCAAAAGCAAATAGAACAAATTCGAATGCTGGCCAACGAAGGAGCAAAAGCAATTGTTATTATCGCATGTGACAAAGATTCGCTGTCAGAAGTTATCGAAGAAATTAAGAAAAAAGATATCGTCGTTATCGCCTATGACCGTTTGATTATGCGAGCGGATGTCGACGCCTACATATCCTTTGATAACATAGCTGTTGGTGAGCATATGGCACGTGCCTTGACTGAAGTACAGCCACAAGGGAATTATGTGATTATTAATGGAGCGCCGACAGATTATAATGCGTCCATGTTTAATAAAGGCTATTATAATAACTTGCAACCCTATATAGATGATGGAAGTATTGTTATTCTTGAAGAAGTATGGGCAGAAAATTGGCGGGAAGAATTTGCCTATAATACGGTGAGTCGATTACTTGAAAAGGGAAAAAATATTGATGCTATTATTGGAGCTAATGATCGTATCGCAGAAGGAGCAATCAGTGTTTTGCTAGAATATGGACTGGTAGGCGAGATACCGGTGGTTGGACATGATGCAGATATCAGCGCGTGTCAGAATATTGTCGAAGGTAAGCAATTGATGACCGTATATAAACCCATCAAAACATTAGCTGAAGGCGCAGTGAATACGGTGGATCAACTCATTAATGGCCATGAAATTACATATCAAGAAACCATTTATGATGGCGAGTATGAAGTACCCTATATACAATATGATGTCGTTCCGGTTTATGACTATAATATTCGGGAAACCGTCATCAAAGATTTGTTTCACAATGAAGAAGATGTTTATTTGAAGCAGTAAATTATTAATCTTAATAATTTGCTGTTTTTTTCACCTCTTTTTAAAAGGGGTTAATAATGTGAAGACATTCATAATAATTTCTATTTCCTCTTTTCGTTAAAAACTATACAATAAGTCCTGTAACACGTTAATATTTATATTTAGGAGGAAGAATTATATGAAAAAATTAACAGCAATTTTATTAAGTGGGGTATTGTTAGTTATGCTTTTTGCCGGTGTTGGATGTGCTCAAGGTGGGGACAATGTCGTCGGTGTGGCAATGCCAACGAAATCGCTTCAACGTTGGAATCAAGATGGAGCCAATATGAAAGCTAAACTTGAAGAAGCTGGATATGAAGTGATTCTTGAGTATGCAGAAAATAAAGTTGAAACACAAGTATCTCAAATCGAAAACATGATTACACGTGGAGCAAAAGTGATTGTTGTTGCTTCCATCGATGGATCTGCCTTAGCTGGTGTTTTGGCCGATGCAGCAAAAGAAGATATTGTTGTTATAGCCTATGACCGACTCATTCGTGATACTGAAAATGTGGATTACTATGCAACTTTTGATAACTATATGGTTGGAACAATTCAAGGAGAATACATTATTGAAGCCTTAGACCTTGAAAGTGGGGCAGGTCCATTCAATATGGAAGTTTTTGGTGGTTCACCGGATGATAACAATGCCTACTATTTCAATGGTGGAGCAATGGATGCTTTAAAACCATATGTCGACAATGGACAACTTGTGATTCATTCAGGACAAACGGATATGAGCCAAATTGCAATCGAAGGTTGGAAAGCTGAAGGCGCACAAGCAAGAATGGATAACCTATTAACAGCAAATTATGCAGATAAAGATATTGATGTTGTATTATCACCCAATGACAGTTTAGCTCAAGGTATTGTTGCGTCATTAAAGGCGGCAGGATACGGTTCAGCAGACAAGCCCTTCCCAGTACTTACAGGTCAAGACTGTGATATTACAAATGTGAAGATGATGCTTGCAGGTGAACAGTCTATGTCAATATTTAAAGATACACGAACGTTAGCAGATCAAGTTGTTACAATGATTACGAAACATATGAATGATGAAGAAGTACCTGTTAATGATACATCAACCTATGATAATGGTGTGAAAGTCGTTCCGTCATATCTTTGTGAGCCGGTATTTGCAGATGTGAATAATTATAAAGAATTACTTATAGATTCAGGGTATTACTCGGAAAGTGATTTATAAATAGCTAGGTTCAGGTTTAAATCATAATATGCTGTGGCAGTTTTCGCCACGGCATATTTATTCATTTGATCAATTAAAGGAGTAAGCATATGTCTGAGATAAATATTCTTGAAATGCGGAACATAACTAAAGAATTTCCCGGGGTTAAAGCTTTAGACCAGGTTAACTTAAAAGTAAAAAAAGGACAAATTCATGCTTTAGTCGGTGAAAATGGTGCGGGAAAAAGTACATTAATGAATGTCTTAAGCGGAATATATCCTCATGGAACTTATGAGGGTAATATTGTTTATGAAGGCAATGTTTGTCAATTTAAAGACATCAAAGAAAGTGAAGAAGAAGGTATCGTCATTATTCATCAAGAACTGGCCTTAAGTCCCTATATGACCATTTCAGAAAATATTTTTTTAGGGAATGAACAAGAAGAAAAAGGTATTATTAACTGGAATGCTACCTATCAAAAAGCCCAAGAACTGATGAAATTAGTCGGGATAAAACTTGATCACAATATTTTAGTCAAAGATATTGGTGTTGGTCATCAACAACTTATTGAAATAGCAAAAGCATTATCAAAAAATGTAAATTTACTCATTTTAGATGAACCAACAGCAGCATTAAATGACGAAGATTCCGATCATCTTTTGAATTTATTAATGGAGTTAAATCAAACACGAGGAATTTCATGTATTATTATTTCCCATAAATTAAATGAAGTAACAAAAATATCGGATGAAATCACGGTGATTCGCGATGGGACCACTGTTGAAACCTTAACAAAAGGAAAAGATACAATTACAGAAGCGAGAATTATCAAAGGCATGGTTGGACGTGAGCTTGTGGACAGATATCCAAAGCGAGAGCCTAATATTGGAGAAATTGCCTTTGAAGTTAAAGAATGGACCGTTTATGAACCCATGGATGAAACAAAAAAACGCATAAAAAATGCGAGTTTCAATGTAAGAAAAGGTGAAGTTGTGGGTATTGCAGGTTTAATGGGAGCAGGACGTACAGAACTTGCTATGAGCATATTCGGAGGCGCATATGGAAGTAAACATGAAGGGACTATATATAAAGATGGCAAAAAACTTGAGCTCAAGTCCATTGACCGGGCAATTGCTAATGGGATAGCCTATTTAACAGAGGATAGAAAAAGTGCAGGACTCATTCTTATCGATGATATTCGTCGAAACATAACGATAGCCAACTTGCATAAAATAAGCAAACGAAGTGTTGTTGATATTAATAAGGAAATGCATGTCGCAGAAGATTACCGAAAATCACTTCGAATCAAAACGCCGAGTGTTACCCAAAAAACAGGAAATCTATCCGGAGGAAACCAACAAAAAGTATGTATAGCAAAATGGTTATTTAGTGATCCGGATATATTGTTTTTAGATGAACCGACACGAGGCATTGATGTAGGGGCAAAATATGAAATATATACCATAATTAATGAATTAGCAAATCAAGGCAAGTGTGTTGTCGTCATATCCTCAGAATTACCGGAATTGTTAGGAATCAGCGATCGCATCTATGTAATGAATGAAGGCGAGATTGTTGCAGAAATGCCGACGGCAGAAGCTAATCAAGAAAGTATAATGCAAAAAATTATAACACATGCCAATACACGAGGTAAAGAGAAAGGATAATAAACATGGAGAACATTAAAGCAGTATTTAAAAATAATATCCGGCAGTATGCCATGCTGATTGCGTTGATTGCGATTATGATTTTATTTCAGATATTAACCGGAGGAATTTTACTGAAACCGATTAATGTACAGCGATTAATCATGCAAAATAGCTATATTCTTATTTTGGCCATTGGTATGGTGCTATGCATATTAACGGGCGGAAACATTGACTTGTCGGTTGGATCCATAGTCGCTTTAGTGAGTGCATCAAGTGCATTATTCAGTGTTGTCTGGAATATCCCGGTTCCGATTGCCATTGTATTATCCTTAGGAATCGGATTATTGGCAGGTATGTGGCAAGGATTTTGGATAGCTTATGTGAGAATACCTGCATTTATCGTGACCCTAGCTGGAATGTTAGTTTTTCGGGGGATTAATAACTTAATACTTAATGGAGAAACTATAGGATTACCACAGGAATATGTAATCATTGCATCAGAATCGATTCCGGACTTTTTTGGGCAAGGTGGACTGCACATTACATCCATACTGATTGGAATTGTGAGTTCGATTATATTCGTTATTGTTCAAGCGAATAGCCGTAAGAATAAACGTCGATATGGATTTGATTTAGGATCGGATACTTCGTTTATTGTCCAAATGGCAGTTTTAGTTCTTGTCATTAATCTATTTACCTTCTGGTTAGCGCTTGCTGAAGGCGTTCCCTATATTGTTATGATTTTAGTTGTGCTAATAATTATTTATTCATTCGTAACAAGTAAAACAGTGATTGGGCGACACATCTATGCCCTTGGTGGTAATGCAAAAGCCGCTGAATTGTCCGGGATTAAAACAAAAAAAATACTTTTTATGGTCTATGCAAATATGGGCTTATTATCTGCCGTTGCAGGAATTGTTTTTGCGGGACGGTTAAACTCAGCATCACCACTTGCGGGGCAAGGTTTTGAACTTGATGCAATCGCTTCATGTTTTATCGGTGGAGCATCAGCTACAGGCGGTGTGGGAACAGTAATAGGAGCAATCATCGGTGGTCTTATCATGGGAATCTTAAACAATGGTATGTCCATTATGGGTGTTAGTGTGTTCTGGCAACAAATCGTCAAAGGTCTTGTATTACTTGCAGCTGTAGCCTTTGATGTTTATTCAAAAACAAAAACTAAAAAATAAGACGATTAAGCTTTAAAGGCTTGATCCAAATCATCAATAATGTCATGAATATTTTCAAGACCGACAGACAGTCGTATGGTACCCGGAGTGATACCGGCAGCAAGAAGTTGTTCGTCGGATAACTGACGATGGGTTGCGCTTGCTGGATGTAATACGCAGGTACGAATATCAGCAACATGAACAACATTTGATGCAAGTTTTAGGCTGTCCATAAATTGGATGGCTTTTTCTTTGCCTCCTTTTATGGAAAAAGTAATGACACCACTAGCTCCCTTGCGTAAGTATTTTTGAGCGCGTTCATGGTGGGCATCTGATGGAAGCCCAGGATAATTGAGAGATTCAACATAAGGTGACCGTTCAAGATACTTGGCAACTTCAAGAGCGTTTTCGCTATGGCGTTCCATACGAATCGGTAAAGTTTCGAGACCTAGGTTTAGTAAAAAAGCGGCATTGGCAGACGGATAAGCCCCAATATCTCGCATGAGTTGAACTCTTGCTTTGGTAATATAAGCAGCTGGGCCAAAATCTTTGCTATAAATAACGCCATGATAGGAAACATCCGGTTCAGTAAATTCAGGGAAATTACCATTGGTCCAATCAAATTTTCCGCTATCAACAATGACGCCACCTAGTTGAACTGCATGACCATCCATATACTTGGAAGTGGAGTGGACGATTATATCTGCACCGTATTCAAAAGGACGACAAAAAATTGGTGTGGCAAAGGTATTATCAACAATTAATGGTACATTGTTTTTATGAGCAATTTCAGCAAACTTTTCAATATCTAAAACAGCTAGTGCCGGATTAGCCAAGGTTTCTCCAAAAACGGCACGTGTGTTTTCTTGAAAGCATTTTTGGATGTCTTCTTCGCTAGATTCAGGATCCACAAATGTACACTCGATACCGTAACGCTTCATAGTAACGGCAAAGAGATTAACCGTTCCTCCGTAGATGGTCGTTGTGCTGATAAAGTGGTCGCCGGATTTTAGAATATTTAATAGGCTAATCATACTTGCAGCCTGACCAGATGTGGTGCACAGGGCTCCGACACCACCTTCAAGTGCTGCAATTTTACTTTCCACGGCAGCAACCGTTGGATTCGATATTCGAGAATACATATGTCCTTGAGCGGTTAAATCAAAAAGGTTTCCGATATGTTCTGTAGAATCATACGTGTAAGTAGTGCTTTGTACAATAGGCACAACTCGAGGATCTCCATTTCCGGGAGTGTAGCCTTCATGTAAACATTGAGTTTCTATTCGCATAGTGTTACCTCGCTTTCAATTTGTGTTTTTGTATGAAGAAAGAGGCTGATGCATGACGCATCAACCTCTAATCATTTATTATTCATTGTTATTAGTCGTTCATAGAAATGAAAGATTCAAATTCTTTCACGGAAGCATCATTTAAGTAAGCTTCGATAATTTGGCGACCTAATGGATTCAAGTCTTCAACAAGATACTTTTTCAATTCTTGTTTGAAGAAATCAACTAAGATTTTTGAACCTTTGTCATATGCTTCGTTACCCATAGATAACTGAAGATTTGTTTGTAAAAGACCTTTTGGAACATCGAATCCGTCAATCTTTAAGCTCTTCATTGCATAACCTAAAGTTGAACAACGGGATTCTACAAGTTGATCGTCTCTAAATGATGCATTACCTTTACGTGCAAAATATTCACGATCAAGCCATTCTGCCTTAAATCCAACTTCATAAGAACCAATATGTTGGTTAGGAATGAGAATGAATTTTGTTTCAGGCGTATTTACGATTTGTTCAAGGAGTAAATTCGCTTGAGTAACCATTCGGCCTGTAGCAAATGGCCAATAGGAACCAACACCTTCACCGCTCATACCTTCTGTTTCAACGATACTTGGGTTAGCATGGCCTCGTGGTGATACTAGTCTCCATAACCAAGCAAGAGCAGGTGGTAAAACATGAACCATACCCACAATACCATAGGTTGGATTGTCTTTTGTACATAATGGCATACGTACACCAAATGAACGAATATCAACTTCAACTGGCTTCTTAATAACATCCTTAACAAAATTACGTGGCATAATAACACGTGGGTTCGGACAAGACTTACCAGGTGCGTCTTGGATATGCTCCCAAATTAAAATAGTTGACTTGGGTGTTGCATCCATGTTTAAGAAAATTAATGGTTCTGGTGGATGAATCGTTAACTTCTCATGTTCCGGTGATGAACCATATTGTTTAATATGGTCAAAACGTAAGAACCAACCGGCTTCAGCATCAGAAACAACAAGTTTCTTGCCGTTTTGGTAGGATGGATGACATAAAGCCATATCATCAGTTACCGGATGTAAATTACATGTATAACTTAATTCCATACGTGTCACTTCATCTGTAACAGTATCTCGACATAATGCAATGGTTCCGTCTGGCTCGCGGTGTAATTCTTCAATCATCTCAGACTTTCCACCACCACTAGCGCCTTCATGCATAATAACGACTTCGTTATCATAAGGTGTCGTTATATGAGCAGTTGCAGCATGAGCTGTAACCCAGCCTTCTTTTTCTCCAATGCTTAATAAGATACCATAAACACCTTTTTTGGCACTAGGTCCCGGATATAAGTTAAAGGAAAACACTTCATGTACATCATCTAAACGATTATGTACAACGGCTTGTTTTCCGTTAAAGTGTGTGTGTCTAAACGTAGGAGCTAGATAAATAACAGCTCTTGGCTTATAGCCTTCTCTTATTTCATTTAATGGGATAAAACCTTGTAAATCAGCAAGTCCACCTACAAAGAAAGAAGCATTTCGTGGTGCGATAAGAATAGACTCATAACCACCATGATCTTTATCTCCTGAGATAAACGGTAATACGACTAATTCTTGATGACTTAACCATTCAAGCGTTTCGCTACGAACATCGTTAAAATCCCGATCATATTTTTCTTTGAATGTTTTTTTGTCTGTAGGTAAGTCGTCTCCGATTGAAGTACATTCAGGGTCGCGTCGTCGCATGTAAGGCTCATTGTAATTAACGGAAACACCGTTTTTACATTTTGTTACAGTTACTTCTTCAACAATTCCGATGCCTTCGATATCGTAATTGACTTTAAAGACGTCCTGCCCTTGACCGGTTGCCAAATCAAGAATTTGCTTTCGGCTTTCCGGAATAACTACTGAGGGCGCTTCATCTAAAATTTTCATTATTTCGTCGTTGACATCAAATAAACCATTCCAAAGTTCTTTCATCTTTTTCCTCCTAGGTAATACTGCTATGTCATCGTTGCAAAGTTAATACGAAATTTTCCCCATTTTTCACACATTTGAGAGCTCACTTCAAATGTAGTTAATCACTTAATAAAATAGCATATAACGACTGAAAACGCAAGTTCTTTAACAAATTATTAAGAATTAGATTCATTTCCAAAAGACCTTGACCGGTGGACGTTAAGTGTACTATATTTAGTATATGACAAGGACACAGAGAGATGAAATTGGAGAGGCGAATGCTATGAAACACGTGAAATATAAGAAAATAATTCGAAATATTGGTATTTTTTTAACATTAGGATTGATTATTGGATTCATTGTTTTTCAACGAGAGCAAGTCAAACAAGAGAATATTAGTAATGAACAAGATATATACATACCGGTTGAAGTCATGTTGGTTGAAAAAGTTCAATATGATGAGACGCTTAACTATATTGGATCCATTACAGCAGATCACATACAATCCTTAAGTTTTAAAAGTCCGGGTAAGATTTTAGAAATCAATGTTCAACAAGGGGATTATGTAGAGCAAGGGGATATACTTATGCAATTGGACACTTCGGACCTTTTGTTTGAGATTGAAGCGGCTCAAAAAGCAATGCAAGCCGCCTATGCTCAATATCAATTATCAGCCAAAGGATCTAGTAGTCAAGAACTTGAACAAGCACGATTGATGGTTGATAAGGCGCAAGACCTTTATTCCTTTCAACAGACGACACTAGAAGAATATGAACGACTTTATTCTGAAGGTATTATTTCGAATAAAGAATATGATCAAGTTGTATTAGAAGCCAATGTCGCATTGAATGATCTAAATACAGCAAAACAAATCTATGAATCAGCCATTAACGGTGCTGATGATGAGTTGGTTCGTCTCTATTACAGCCAATATGAACAGGCAAAGACCAACTACGCATACAAACAAACCCTCCTAGAGGATGCGGTTTTAACATCAACGATTAGCGGAACCGTTATTGAATTACCCTATGAAGAAAATACGATGATACCCGCCGGCCAGCCAGTCGTTCATATTCGCCGTGATGGAGCCAACATTTCAATCGGTGTTACGAGTGAAGATTATGAAAAGATTCATGTGGGAGATCCCGTTTTAGTCAAGGATGATTCGGATATGATACGAGATGGTATTGTCTTACGAAAAAACAATATACCGGATCAAGCAACGCATTTATATAATGTCGAAGTTTATCTTGAAGAAGAAGATATTCTCATCGGTAAAATTGTTGAATGTCGAATTATTGTCGGTCAAAAAGAGGGGATAATGATACCTATCCAATCAGCGAGTGTAAATGGTGAGACATATGTATATATTTATGAAGGTGGACAAGCCTGGCGTCGACCTGTTGACATTCAAGAAATTCTGGATGACCAAATTATTGTCACAGGTTTAATCGACGGAGATTCTCTTATCATCAGCAACATTAAAAAAGTGAATGAAGGTAAAGCGGTTTCGATTATTGGAGAGGAGAATGGTAATGATTAAATCGATAATTAATAATCGGAAAATACTATTACTCTTTTTGGTTCTGGTCATCATAGCCGGGGCCTATAGCTATTACTATATTCCTAAACAAGAATCGCCCAATATTTCACCCTCAGTTGCCATGATTACAACTATCTATCCGGGAGCATCACAAGAAAATGTGGATAGTTTAGTGACAAGTAAAATTGAGAAAGAAATAAAAACATTAGAAGGTTATGATTTTAGTATATCTTTTTCAAATAATAGTGTATCAACAATTGTGCTTCAAGTAGAGTATGATGTCGACATTGATCAAACATGGGATCGGCTTCGGACGAAACTGCAGCAATTACAATCGGAGTTGCCGGATGAATGTGAAGATATTCAAGTGGAGACAAATTTGGCAGAAACAGCAGGATTAATCATCGCCTTATCCGGAGAAAACTATTCCTATGAAATACTATCGGACTATGGGGAACAAATCATGGAAGCATTAACAGATATTGAAGGTGTTACTCGATTTGAGCTATCAGGAGATGTGGAAAAAGAAGTGCGGGTTACGATAGATCAAGATAAAATGAATCGGATTGATTTATCTTATAGTGAGTTGCTTCAATTGCTGCAAAGCCAAAACTTAGAGATACCTTCGGGACTTATTGAAAGTACAGAGAGTAAAATAGCCCTAAATATTACAGGGTCTTTTGAATCATTAGAAGAGATTGAAAATTTGATTATTGGGATGTCAGACAGGAATAACTCTGTTCTTCGTATCAAAGATATTGGCACGGTTGAACTCACAGAAAGTGAAGCAGGATTAAGCTACAAGGATAACGGACAAAATGCTGTTTTGCTGAGTGGCTATTTTAAACAAGATGAAAATGTATTGCTTATTGGAGATGAAATTCGTGAAGTTATCAATCAAATAAAAAAAGAAATGCCCGGTGACTTAATTTTTCGAGAAGTGCTCTTTCAGCCCGAGGATGTGGAATCATCCATTAATGAATTTATGATGAATCTTTTGCAAGGTATTTTCCTTGTTATCCTTGTCGTTTTTATTGGTATGGGCTTGCGAAATGCGATTATTGTTTCAACAGCGATTCCCTTATCGATTATTATGACCTTTATAGTTATGCCCTTAATTGATACACCCATTCACCAAGTATCTATTATCGCATTGATTGTTGCCCTAGGTATGCTGGTTGATAACGCAATCGTAGTAAGTGACTCCATACAAAACAAGATTGATGAAGGCATTAATCAATTAGGTGCCTGTGTTTCAGGGGCAAAAGATGTACTTGTCCCTATCTTTTCTTCCACTTTAACGACGATTGCAACCTTATCCCCCTTACTTTTCCTCAATTCGATTGTAGGTGACTATATTATTGGCTTGCCGATTGTTGTCATTGTTGCTTTGCTATCCTCATTTATTGTTGCAGTTTTTGTAACACCGGTGTTTGCATATATGTTTTTTAAACCCAGTAAGAACAAAGGGATACATGCAAGTTCACGATTTGGTTATAAACTTTTAGATCAAATGATGCACCACAAAATCATCAGTGTAATGAGTGTGGTTGCAATCATTGCCTTATTAGGGAGTACTTTTTTGTTTTTAGAAGTTATCTTTTTTCCCAAAGCAGATAAAAATATTCTTTATGTAGATATTGTCGCAGACCAAGTTATCGATTTAGAGACGACAGAGCGTGTCTCGGATCAAGTGGAAGCTATTTTAGAAAATGAGGCAGGTGTTACAAACTATACGACGGCAATTGGAGGTGGAATACCTAAGTTTTTTACGGCCATGAATGTCTATAATAAGTTGCCTCAAAATGCACAGATTATGTTTCGGGTTGACTTAGAAGAGACAGAGTATAAAAAAAACACGCCCTATGCAGAATATTTGCAGGGAAAAGTGGATCGACAAGTTCTCGGGGGAAAGGCAACAGTAAAAGAGTTGGAGAATGCATTCCCAAGCGAGGCCCCAATTGCTATACGTTTTACAGGCAATGATTTTGATTCTATGAATGAAAAAGTTGATGAAGTAAAGGGAATTTTAGAATCTATTGAAGGCACAAAAAACGTACGTACGGATTATGATGGAAAAAAGCTAGAATATTCGGTTGATCTCAAGCAGGATAAATTATCCTATCTTGGACTTCTCAAATATGATGTTCTTAATGAAATAAGCATTGCCTTAAGAGGTCGAGAGGCTTCGACCTATAGAAGCCAAGGGAAAGAGTACAGTATACGTCTTGAAGGGGCAGATAAAACCTTGCAGTCCGTTGAGAACTTGATGATTAAATCCAGTCTCAGCGGGAATAAACATTTGCTAAAAGATGTTGGAACCATCGGTTTAATTGAACAACAGCCCACAATTAAAAAATACAAAGGTCAATATACCATTTCCTTATACAGTGACATCTACCTGGGATATCAACGTGCGCTTATCTTGGATGCATTTGAAGATGCCTTAAATCAAGTCGAATTTTATGATGTTACCTATGAATTTGATGGAGAGGAAGAACAGATTATAGAAAATTTTGGGAGTGCAGGTATTTCCGCGATTTTTGCCGTGTTTTTTATTTATATGATTCTTCTCTTCCAATTTAAAGATTTGCGACAACCCTTTATTATCCTTATTACAGTACCCTTATCTTCGGCAGGCGCCTTGTTTGGACTGTTTATAATGAACCAACCGATTTCTTTTACCGGCTTAATCGGAATTATTAGTTTGATTGGAATTGTAGTGAATAACGCGATTGTACTTATTGACTATATTAATATGAAGCGAAAGGAAGGGAAAAGTATTGAAGAAGCAGCCAAAGAAGCCTCCGGAATTCGCTTGCGCCCTATTGTTCTATCCACAGTGACAACAATATCCGGATTAATCCCACTATTATTATCAAATAGCGAGTTGTTTAAACCTATGGCGGTTGCCTTAGTTTTTGGACTTTTGGTTTCAACATTATTAACCCTTGTTTTTATTCCGTTAATGTATATAATAATTATTAGAGAAGAAAGTCAAACGATGGAGACAAAATAATGAATGTTAATTTACAAGAAAAAAACGAAACAAAATGGGCACTGGTTGTTGAAGGTGGAGCAATGCGAGGCATATTCTCCACAGGTATACTGGATGCCTTTATAAAAGAGGAGTATAACCCCTTTGAATGGTGTATCGGCGTGTCGGCGGGGGCTACAAATATTGCAGCCTATTTAGCCCACATGTTCGGACGAAACAGACAGGTGTATATGGAGTATTCGACAAAACCGGAATTCATTAATTTTCGAAAATTCTTTAGTGGTCATCACTTAATGGATTTGGACTGGTTGTGGAAAAAAACCATCGATGAGGTACGCTTAGACCTTGATCGAATTATGGAATCTCCCAGTAAATTTTATGTTGGTGTCACGAATGTCGAAACAGGAAAAGTTGAATTCATAAAACCAACAGAAGAAACACTTGAAGAAGCTATCAAAGCATCCTCAGCAGTTCCTGTTATTTATAAACATCCGGTGAATGTTGATGGGACAGACTATATTGACGGGGGTGTTGCAGACCCGATTCCGGTAAAAAAAGCCATTCAATTGGGAGCGACTCATATTGTAGTTTTACGATCGAAAAAGTATAATTATCGAATGGATGATTCCAATAAATTTTTGACGAAATTCATGTTGCGAAAACTACCAAAGATTCAGGAGGCGCTTTCAGAACGAAGCAAAATATATAATGCACAACTTGAATATATCCGATCCGAACATGAAGGGGTAAGGATGATTGAAGTGTGTCCTCCAGATACCTTTCAGACAAAACGCTTGACAAAAGATTTAAATATATTGGAACGGGATTATCAGTTAGGCTATGAATATGGTGAAAAGCTGGTTCAATTTTTGAAAGCAGAACCTCAAAAGGGTATAGACCAAGAAATGGAGAATTATTGTGCTATATAGGTCGATAAAAATCACCCTAGGAGTCATGTTAGCCATTATTTTAGCAGAACTTTTAGGGCTTGCCTATGCAACAACAGCGGGTGTTATTACCATGTTGAGTATTTTTGATACGCGCAAACAAACCTATATCACCGGAATAAAACGTATTTTATTTGCCGGTATTGCCATTATACTAGCATCGGTGATTTTTTGGTTCGGAAGCCATACACTACTCATGCTAGGCGTTTTTTTGCTAAGTTTCACCCTAATGTTAACGTGGCTAAATAGTTTGGATGCTTGGGCAATCAGTACAGTTCTGGTGAGTCACATATATACCTTTCAAGAGCTTAGTTTTCGCATTATACTCAATGAGTTGGGATTAGTAGTTATCGGTGTTGGTCTTGCTTGGATATTGAATCTTCATATGCCCAATCGAATTAAAGCCATTAAAGAAGATCAAGCCGGTGTTGAAGAAGAGATGAAGCGCGTGCTGAAAATAATGCGTTTAAGGCTGGTGAACCAATGTTCCATAGAAGACAAAAACAGAGGTCTTAAACGTTTGGATCAACTTCTTGAAAAGGGGCAAAAAGAAGCCATACAATATAGCAATAACTATATTTTTATTGACAATAGTTATTACATATATTATTTTCAAATGCGACGGCAACAGTTTTTGCTTTTAATGCACATGGATAAGTATCTAGAGCGTATGTTTATTACAGGTGAACAAGCTCAGCCATTGAGTGATTTTACCGGCCGGATTGCGGATGAATTTGCAGAAAGTAATACCGGTGTAGGCTTAAAAGAAAAAGGAGAAGGCTTGCTGGAGTACTACCGGAGCACACCCTTACCAAGCAGCCGTGAAGAATTTGAAAATCGAGCGGTATTGTTTCGTTATTTAAGTGACCTCATCGAATTTGTTGAAATAAAAATACAGTTTTCGCAAAAGTTTAGATAATTAGCTTGTGAGCTGCTTGTGTATGTGTTATAATAATATGATTGCTGTCTAATTGTAACAGTATTAATTTGATTTAAGAATAGGAAGTAAAGAATGAACTTTGAAAAATTAGTAACAAGTGGTAACATCTTAAAAGCAATAGCTGACATGGGTTTTGAGAAAGCAACAGAAATCCAACAAAAAGGTATTGCATTGATTAGTGAAGGCCATGATGTCATTGGTCAATCACAAACAGGAACCGGTAAAACAGCAGCATTTGCTATTCCGGTATTAGAAAAAATCGACCCGGACGTAAGAAAGCCACAAGTGCTTATACTATGTCCTACGCGTGAATTGTCGGTGCAAGTAGCAGGCGAATTCAGGAAACTCGCAAAGTATATGACAGGTGTAAAGACTGTGGCTGTTTATGGCGGTGAACCCATATATAAACAGATTAGTGCATTAAAATCAGGCGCTCATGTAATCGTTGGAACGCCGGGACGTCTTATTGACCATATTAATCGTAAAACGATTAAATTTGACGCCCTTCATACAATTATTATGGATGAAGCGGATGAAATGCTCAAAATGGGCTTTAGAGAAGACATTGAGTTGATTCTAAGTAGTGTTCATACAGAACGTCAAACAATTATGTTCTCTGCAACGATGCCTAGAGCCATTCACGAAATTGCTGAAAAGTATTTAGATCATCCCCAAAACATTAAAATTCAATCAAAAGGATTAACAACCAGTACAGTTATTCAACAGTATTGTGCTGTTAAAAGTAAGTACAAAACGGAAGCTTTGTTTAGACTGCTGGATGCAAAAGCTCCAGAGCGTTGTATTGTTTTTTGTAATACGAAACGTATGGTTGATAAGATAACCGATGAATTACAGGCCAAAGATTATTGGTCAGATAAAATTCATGGTGATTTAAAACAAGAATTACGTTTGACAGTTTTACAAAAATTCAACTCAGGCGTGATTAATGTTTTGGTTGCAACAGATGTGGCGGCTAGAGGATTGGATATTCAAAATGTTGATTTGATTATTAACTATGATATTCCTGAAAAAGCGGATTATTATGTACATCGAATCGGACGAAGTGGTCGTGCAGGTAAGCCGGGAGAATCGATAACATTAGCATCCTTTAAAGATCGTTTTCAATTACATGCAGTTGAACAATATATTAAGAAAAAAATCGAAAAGATTAATGTGCCTTCGGTCAAAGAAGTAAATGATACGAAGATGGAGAAATTTATCGACAACTTAATGGAGAGTATGGACCAAGACGTTCTTGATCACTACGAGCCCATTGTTCAAAAGATTGTTGCAAAAGGCTATAGTATAGATACATTGGCAGCATCCTTGCTAAAAGATGCCTTAACATTACATGACATGGTTGAAGAAAGTGACTTAAATGATCACAACTTTAATAAACAAGGTGGCCGTAGCAATGAGAGAGGTGGCCGACGTGATTCACGAGGTGACCGTGGTTCAAGAGGCGAACGTAGTTCACGTGGAGAACGTAACTCAGGATCCCCATCAGGTAAGCGACGCAACACAAAAAGTAGCGGACAGACACGCATGTTTGTTAGTGTCGGAAAAGCGCACAAGGCAACGGTTTCTGACTTGCTCGGCGCAATTACCGGCGAATGTCAAGTCAATGGTCGCAGTATTGGTGCTATCGATATGTATGATAAGTTTTCTTTTGTTGATGTCGAAGATCGTTATGTTGATCAAGTCATCAAACAATTAAAAGATAAGCGTATTAAAGGCCGTATCGTCAATGTGGAAGTCGCAAAAAGTTAAAACGATTTGACAAACGCATGATGATTCGTTATAATATGACAGAATTCAATGGCGAATTCGTAATAATGTAAATGGACAACGGAGTCCGTAAATATCAATAGGATATTTGCGGGCTTTTTTTGTTTGCAAATGATAACTTGGAGGTTATAAACGATTATGGAAACTTTTATTTTGAACACAATGTGGGTATTTATTGCAAGTGTATTTGTTTTTTTGATGCATGCAGGATTTGCGATGGTTGAAGTTGGATTCACACAATCTAAAAATGCGGTTAACATTATCATGAAGAACTTTGTTACCGTATCAGTCGGTGTATTATGTTATTTTGTCATCGGTTTTGGATTCATGTACGGGAAAGACATGGGAGGCGTGATTGGGCAATCTTATTTTGGCTTGTTAAATGCACCTGAGGCTTTTGCAGGTGTTTCATTTGAAGCCTTCTTCTTTTTTCAAGCAATTTTTGCAGCAACATGTGCAACCATTGTATCGGGAGCTATGGCAGAACGTACAAAATTTATATCCTATCTTTTATTTGTGATTATTGCAACAACACTCATCTATCCCTTAATCGGACATTGGATATGGGGCGGTGGTTTTCTTGCGGAAAAGCTAGGATTTAGAGACTTCGCCGGAGGAACAGCCGTTCATGCCGTTGGTGGTATCTGTGCCCTCGTCGGAGCAAAAATGGTCGGAGCGAGAAAAGGAAAGTTTAAAAACGGCAAGCCGGTCGCTATTCCCGGGCATAACATTCCGTTAGGTGCACTCGGTGTTTTGATTTTATGGTTTGGCTGGTTTGGATTTAATCCGGGATCAACGCTAGACATTACATCGCCGGACACAGTACATGCAGCGATTACAACACTTTTAAGTGGAGCAGGAGCAACTGTTTCAGCCTTATTCTTAAGTGATATAAAATATGGTAAACCAGACGCAGGACTCACATTAAACGGTGCTTTAGCCGGATTAGTCGGAATCACAGCAGGAGCCAATCAGATTACATTTATCGGCGCCATTATCGTTGGAGTCTTAAGTGGTATAATTATGATCTATGCGGTTGAATTCATTGAACGTCGATTAAAGATTGATGATCCGGTAGGCGCCATATCGGTTCATGGTGTGTGTGGTATATTTGGAACACTAGCGATTGGCTTATTTAGTGTCAATGGCGGATTGTTTTATGGAGGCAGTATTATCTTGTTATTAACACAAGGATTAGGTGTCTTGATTTGTGGTGGGGTAGCAGCAATCTTAGCCTACTTTACATTTAGCCTTATTCGTATGGCAAAAGGGCTTCGCGTTGATGAACATATGGAAAATCATGGATTAGATACGATTGAACATGGTATTTCTGCATACATAGAATTATAGTTTGAAAAAAGGGTGAAATATAGATATACTATTAACATAAAATGAAAGGAGAGCGATATGACAGATATAATAAAGATTGAGATTTTGGTAAGACCGGATTCTTTAGAAGATCTTAAAGAAGCGATGAATTCAATAGGAATTCAGGGAATGACTGTTACCCATGTTCAAGGATACGGGAATCAAAAAGGGATTACCCATATGTACAGAGGCGTTGAATATGAGGTAAATTTACTTCCAAAAGTAAAAATTGAGATGGTTGTTGAAGAAAAAGTGGTTGATGAAATCGTGAATACAGCTAAGGAAGTGCTAGCGACAGGAAAGATTGGCGATGGAAAGATTTTCATCTATCCTGTCATGAATGTAATTAAGATTCGTACAGGTGAAGAAGGTATTGATGCATTATAAGCGCTTTGCGCAAATATAAAATGAAGAAGGTCCCATATCTTGTTGATTCATCTCAAGAGAATACATAACTGTAAGTTCGATTGAATCAAGCTTACGTGAGACTTGGATATCTTTTGTTGATGAGACCATATCAAGGATACCAAAAGGTGTTTCGTAGGGAATCATATGTGTGATGCCTTTTTCAAAAACGAGGTGGGTGTTTGTTGCCCCTTTTCTTATAATGGAAACCGTGTTGCCGTCAATGGTGACACGGGTTTTTGTTTCTACAGATTCAATTAACTCTGTATCATTATAAAATATATAGTCTTTGTTATCTTTGGTGAACCATTTGCCGGTGGTTTGCATTTCGATCAATTCATCTTCGGATGAAGCATTTTGATTACCTTTCACTGTTATGCGGGCATTATCTTTCATAAAATCCTCCAGAGTCGCTTTGTTCTTGCATATATATTATACACATTTTATGGAATTATTCAAATGATATAACTTAATATATGGGAAGAATATGCCGAAATAATATGGTATAATGTCTTAGTGTTAAGGATAAAGAAAATATGTTGGAGGATTCTATGAAGTTAAAAATACTTATATACAGTCTTGTGTTTATTTTGCTAGCATCAAATACTAGCGTTTATGGGGTGTTAGACATTGATCAGGCAATTTTGTCGGCGGATATTGATAATGTGTATTACGGAAGATCGGAAGCAAATACCATTTTGGCAAATAATCAGTTTTCGGATGTTGCTTCTTCTTTTTGGGGAACGGAAGCCATCGCTCAAATGGCGGCTTTAGAGATTGTCCAAGGATATCGTAGTAATGGAATCTATCAATTTAGACCCAATAGAAACGTGACAAAAGAAGAAGCAATTGCCCTCATATTAAGAAGCGTAAACCTTGAAGAGGAAGCAAAAATTGCGGCGGAAAATATTGGACAGCAGGATGAAATATTAAATGACATGTGGTCAAAAGGATACTTAAGCGTTGCAAACCAGCTTGGACTTATTGATAACGCCCAATTGGCAGATAGTTTGGTTCTTGAACAAGACGTTCTTGACCCGGAGTTTAATTTTATTCGAAGTGAATTTGTGACAAGACAAGAAATGGCTACATGGTTAGCCCAAGCCATCAATAGTCAAAATCCAAATATTTTAATCCCCAAATATGAAAATCAAGAAATTCTACGCTTTAACGATTGGCAATCCATTGATTTAGAATTTGCACACTATGTAGAAGCTGTGCTTGAAGCAGAGCTTATGCAAGGAAGCGGCAATAACTTTAATCCGAATGGTTTGCTAACACGTGCAGAACTTGTTCAAACCATACGAAACATGGATCAGCTCTTATATGATACGATGAATCTCACCGTCAAGACGGGTTATATCGGACATATCAGTAACGAATATCTATTAGGAAGCGCAAACAACCAACAAGCAAAGACCGCCTGGATTCGAGATAATGAAGGCCGCGTTAACCAAATTACCATGAACCTTACGCGAGATCCTTTTGGAAAAACGATTTCTCAAGAAGTCATTGTACATAAAAACGGACGATCGGTTGGTTTTGATGCCTTACGTGAAGCGGATAGTTTGGTTTATCTTGTGGATGAAACAACAAATGAAGTGATTTATATTCATGTAAAAGGGACGAGTACAGTGACTGAAGTTACAGGAACTCTAGAAGCAGTGGATGAAAATGGTGACGGACGTATTCGTTTACAGGTTGGAGAGCAAATGGCAAGCTATAATGTATCCAACGGATTATATCGAGGGAATCGAGAACAAATTCGAATAGGCAATCTATTTATACCGATTGAAGAAGCACCCGTTACAGAACCAGTAACATTAAAAATTCTTAATCAACTAGTTGTGTCGATTGAGCCGGTTCAAAACATGAATAATCAAACAGAACTTAGTGGTATTGTGACAGAGCACAATCGTGAGTTTAACTACTTGCGGATGACGGATTGGAATGGGCAAGATGTCGTTAAACGGTATCGTGAAAATAATATAATAGTCGAGCGCCAAGCCTATTATGATGATGAAGATGAAGTCGGCTATATTGATGAATTATTTCCTTATTTTGGATTTGATGAAAATGACACCGACGTTAATGCAATCGAAGTAGGAGACATCATTCATATACGTGTTGACCCGTCAGATCCGGAATACATTTTATTAGCTAGAGCAAAAACAAATTACACGGTGAAATTTGCTGAAATCATTATGGTGAATAATCAAGGCGACGCCGGTAAAACATTGACAGTGCGAACGGATGATGGCATGGTCTCTACCTATGATATTAATGAATCCATACCGGTGATTAAAAATAATATGAACATAAATATTCACGGACTTGAACCCGGAGATACTATGCGTATGTTGGTTAACCAAACTGTCGTCGGATTGGGAAGTTTGGTTGAAAGCATTCAAGAAATTCGTGTGGATCCTTATGGCAATGTCATAGAGAATTTATATAAAGGTCAGTTAGGAACCATTAATACCAGCCAACAAACAATTACAATGCTCAACGGCTATGAACTTCAGCAAACCGGATGGAGAGGATATAGTTCGGCGCTTACACTTGATGCATCTAATAGAGACATCGAATATTACTATAATGATCAACGTGTAAGCTTAAGTTATGCGGAACATTATTTAAAGCAGACCAATATGGATATGTATGTTGTCACCGAAAATTATTTTTCAAGAGAAAAGATAAAAAAGATTACCTTTAGAAATGGTCGGGACAGTGTTCTTCCTTACGATAATATTATAGCGTCCAATGGATTGACTTCCATACAATTGCAAAATCATTTGGGGGCAATAGCTATTGATGAAGGCACTATTGTGGTGAAAAACGGAAAACATATTTCGCCGACAGGTGTTTTGGTTCCGGATTATGCCCAAGTTGTTTTAAACGGAAATCAAAAAGCAGCAATAATCATTGTTAAGCCGGATTCAGGAAATGAAGGTATATCTATTATGCGAGGCCGTATTGCTAAGATTAATGATTTTGAAGACTTTACAGTTCAGTCTCACGCTAATTTAAGAGAAAGTGAATGGATATATTCTCCGATTGAACGTTCGTATACAATGGATTATCGCACACGAATCAAAGAAGACGGGGTAACGATTGGTTTAGATCAGTTTAAGACCTATTCAGAAATTAATAAAATCGATGAAGTGTACACAATCATTGCTGAAGGAACGAAAGCAACACATGTGGTTAAAATGCCATATGTTACAGAGAGTGTTCTTGGTGAAATCTATGAAATTAATGATGACGTCCTCGCATTAAATGAAATATCTGTTTATGATACAGAGAATGAACGGTGGTCGATGTTAAGTTATACCAACAACTATGGGTTTATTGATTTAGACCCGGATACGATTATTATTAAAAATAGTCAAGTCATTGACGTAAATCAATTGCAACTAGGTGATCGACTACGTGTTATGACAGATATTGATATGAAAGAAGCATTAGTGGATGATAATAATCGAAATGCAAGAGGATATATTATAATTGTTGAAGACTAGGGAATAAACAGTGGGTACAGAACACGGAGGAAAATATGAATAAAGTAGTCAAATGGAGTCAGAGATGGTTAATATTAGGATTAGTTTTGCTGTTTGTAAATAGTCCCGTCTACGCAGCAGAAGGTGAGATGGGCTTTTTCGGAGGGATATCTGAAGGAAGCTATCTCCCCAAACTTATTGAAAAATATGTTGCAGCAGATGCGGAAGAAACAAACACTTATGTATATAAGGAAGTTGTTTTTATAACAGGACGACCGGTGGAAGTAACCGGAACGATTGAAGTGACCCTTGAGCATATTGATTTGGACAAAAATCCAAGTGGGATCATTGAAGAAGTCTATGTGATTGAAGCCGCTAATGAAGCCGAAGGGGTGACTCTTGAACGAGAAGTTGAACTCGAAACAAGATATCGATTAAGTGAAGGTACATTTAAACGTCAGTTAAACAAAGACTCCACATTAGTTGCATGGGAAGAAACCATTGCAACAGCCGTCGGTACCTATACCTTAGATGAAGATACGGCTATATTTTCCAAGACAACTATTGAAGACATGACACCTGGAATCACCTATTATAATACGTCGATTTCATATACAGTATATTACTTAGATGACAATGCTAACCGCATTGAATATGTTGTCGATAGTGACGTATATGGCTATAAGCAACCTTGGTCGAAGATTGAGACCCAATATATGAATGTAGCAATCAATTCACAGACAGACGGACTCGACCTTCATATGGATATTACAGTGAATCCTAGACTTAAAGCTAAGAAAACAATTTACTATAATAATACGACACCCTATCCCATTAGTTTTGGAGGAACCTATAACCAACGGATGGAACGTCAGGGAACGCTGAGCTATCAGATAAACTCCTACCACCCTGAACTAAAAGCGTCAGAGCAGGTCGGGCGCTTTATATTATCGACAGCAAATCAAATCGAAAAACTTCCGATACCGGAAGGTCTTGATTTTATGGAAGGTCATTGGGCGGAAGAAGATGTTAAGAAAATGTATAGTATGGAAATCTTTACATCAACGCCTCAAGAAGGTATACAATTTCAAGCCATGTCACGCGGTGAGTTTGTAAAAGCGCTTTGCCTTGCCATGGATATTGATATCAGTAAATATGAAAAAGTGAATCGAGCAAGTCAGCAGATGTTTGGCGATGTTCCACCGAGTCATCGATTGTACCCATATATTATGGGGGCTTTTGATGCAAAACTTATTAACGGAACCGGAGAAAATTTTGATATCAGCAAACCCATTACACGTGAAGAGGCTTTTGTCATCTATATTCGAGTTATAGGATTAGAACGCTTGGGCGTAACCAATGCGCCACGGACGCCTTTTGTCGATGATAATCAGATTTCATCATGGGCAAAAAAAGAAATTATGGCCGGTTATCACTTAGGCATAATCCAAGGCGATGTTTCAGGACGAGTATTGCCAAAACAATGGATTGCAAAGACGGAAGCGGCTGCAATAATTAATCGATTGATTGATTATTTGCGGGAAGATATAGGAAGAGACTATTAATAGATAAAGAAAAAGGAGACGAGCATGGGAAAAAGAATTATAAGTTTATTATTAATCATTGTGATGATGCCGATATTGAGTTATCAAGTCCAAGCGAAAACGGATGAAGAGTACTTAATGGAAATCCAAGAAACGATCAATCTTATACATGAATTATATGTAGGAGATGGGGTCACTAAGGAAGAACTCTATCAGAGCGCGCTAGACGGCATAGAAACCAAGTTGGATGATTATTCAGGTATATATACTCAAGAAGAGGCGATGAACCTTGTATCAACCCTTCAGAGTGATTATGTTGGGATTGGTGTTGGCGTTCAAATGGTCAATGATACCATCATTATAACTCAAATCTTTGAAGGCGGAGGTGCTCTTGAAGAAGGGGTAATGCTTAATGATCAGATTATTCGTGTCAATGGCGAAGAAGTTATAGGGCAAGACATTGATACGGTTGTAACGAAGATAAAAGGTCCTGAAGGGACATTTGTCAATATTGATCTTCAACGTGGAAATCGTGTAATATCTTTGACAATTGAACGTCGTCAAATTGTGATTCCTTCAATTGAAGCAATTGACTTAAGGGCTATAGATGAAAGCATCGATGAAGCATTCATTCAGCAAGTCGCTGGATATAGAGTGGATTCTTTTTCGGAAGGAACAGATGAACAACTGCGACAAGCTATTTTGGAAAAAGAAGGTTTGGAATATATGATTCTTGATATGCGCGATAATACCGGCGGATATTTGGATACAGCAGTTAATATAGGAAAATTTCTTATTCCTAAAGGGGTCATTACCTCTCTCGTAAGCAAAAACGGTGAATCGCAGGTATATCGTAGCTATCTTGAAAATCCTTCGGTTAAGATTGTATTATTAGTCAATGGCAATAGTGCATCAGCAACGGAAATATTTGCTGCAGCTGTCAAAGAATCCGGTATAGGTGTTGTTATTGGAGAAACGACATTTGGGAAAGGTGTTGCACAAGCTTTTTACCAAACTAACAGTGGTCAAATCGTTAAGTTAACAACGGAAGAATTTTTATCACGAGATGGCAATAAAATCAACGGAGTTGGTGTTGTTCCGGATATTATTGTGGACATGCCGGAATATATCCTTCCTAAGGATCGACTATATATTGGAGACCAAGGTCAACAAGTAAAAGTTGTAGAAGAGCTACTCTATTATCTTGGATACTTAGAAGAGATGCCGGATGAATCTTATGAACGGGCAACTTTTGAAGCTGTTAAAAAATTTCAGGCAGATGTAGGCCTTTATTCTTATGGGGTCTGTGACTATACAACACAGGCCGCATTAAATGCGTCCTATATAAAAGAAAAAGAAAGTAACGACCTTCAAATGCAACGTGCGATTGAATGGATTAAAGAAGATAAAAAGTAGTACTTGACAATACTACCCTAAACACCTAAAATATAACAGTTATGAAAAAATCGATAGGAACTTAGTCATTGTATACGTATGAAGAGGTGAAATATGCAAACGAAATACATTTTTGTCACAGGTGGTGTCGTATCCGGCCTTGGTAAAGGGATTACTGCAGCTTCATTAGGGCGTCTTCTTAAAGCCAGAGGATATAAAGTTACAATTCAAAAGTTTGATCCCTATATTAACATTGATCCGGGAACCATGAGTCCCTATCAACATGGAGAGGTTTTTGTTACAGAGGATGGTGCAGAGACAGATTTAGACCTGGGACATTATGAACGATTTATTGATGAAAATTTGACCAAATATAGTAATATTACAACAGGAAAAATATACTGGTCCGTTTTAAACAAAGAACGTAAAGGGGAATATTTAGGTGCAACCGTGCAAGTTATACCGCATATTACCAATACTATAAAAGAACGCGTTTATCGTGTGGGAAAAGCCAATCAATCAGATGTTGTTTTTACAGAAATAGGAGGAACAGTCGGAGATATCGAAAGTTTACCTTTCTTAGAAGCCATTCGACAAGTTGCTTCAGAAGTCGGACGTGAAAATGTACTTTATATTCATGTTACCCTTATTCCGTATTTACGTGTTTCAAAAGAAATGAAAACAAAACCGACACAACACTCAGTTAAAGAATTACGTTCAATTGGTATTCAGCCGGATGTATTGGTGTGTCGAACAGAAGAAGAACTTACCACAGAAATGGCTGAGAAAATGGCCTTGTTTTGCAATGTTGATAAAGATTGTGTTATACAAAACCTTGATGCCCCAACCCTATATGAAGTTCCTTTGATGTTAGAAGCTGAAGGATTGGCAGATATTACATGTCGAAAATTAAATCTTGAAAATCATAAACCGGATTTATCCGAATGGACATCAATGGTTGAGCGAGAAAAAGGAATCGGACAGAAAATGACTCGTATTGCCCTCGTAGGGAAATATGTTGAGTTACATGATGCTTATATATCTGTTGTTGAATCATTAAAACATGCAGGAATTCATCATGAAGTGAATGTGGAAATTAAATGGGTGAATTCTGAACATTTAGATCATATGAATATTGACGAAGAATTTGCTGATGTTGATGGAATTTTAGTTCCGGGTGGATTTGGTGACCGTGGTATTGAAGGTAAAATAGTAGCTGTTAAATATGCACGTACCCATAACAAACCATTCTTTGGAATTTGCCTTGGAATGCAATGTGTTGTTATTGAATATGCGCGTAATGTGTTAGGTCTTGAAGGGGCGCACAGCTCAGAATTGAATCCGGAGACAAGATATCCGGTTATTGATATCATGCCGGAACAAAAAGATATCGATGAACTCGGAGGAACCATGCGATTAGGTGCGTATCCATGTAAAGTATGGGAAGGCTCAAAAGCAAGTCAAGCCTATGGGGAAGCACTAATCTATGAGCGCCATCGCCATCGTTATGAATATAATAATGAATTTAGAGAACAATTAACCACTGCCGGTTTAAAAATAACAGGAGTCTCACCCGACGAACGCCTTGTTGAAATGGTTGAAATCGGAGATCATCCTTGGTTTGTAGGCGTACAATTCCACCCGGAATTTAAATCCAGACCCAACCGGTCACATCCGCTTTTTAGAGATTTCATCGGAGCGACACTTTTATAAGAGAAGATGGGTATATCGTGGTTTAGAAAAGAATAGATACATCAAGTCAAGTGCTAAGAATGACGTTTAAATATGGGAAGATGGATATATCGTGCTGTGGGAGTGCGGGTCCTAACTTCATCAGAAAAAAAGTCCTAAATCAAAAAACGATTTAGGACTTTTTTACTAATTTCAGCCAGGACCCGAGTTCCCATGAAGCACGACATACCCATCTTCCCTGTATAGAGTCGTTCTAAGAGGATACTTGATGTAACTATTCGTTTCCTTTACATAATATATCATAATTCATATAAAGTGTCGCCCCGAGTTGCCATGAAGCACGACATACTCATCTTCCTTAATATAGTATCTCTGTATATAGGTCTTTTCTTTTAATTTAGAGACGTAAAGATGATGTTCTTGTGTTAATAAAAAATGGAAAAAATCGATGGTGTTATAAATAATGATAGAAAAATCAAGCAAAAATTGATATACTTAACTTAAGAATGGTTAGAAAAGGAGGCGAAGAGAATGACAGATAAAAAGACAAATGTATTGAATCGAGTATTCACTCGGAATACTCTTCGTCAGTGGATTGAGTTGCAAACTGAAAGTACTTTCGTATCAGTAGTTAAACGTTATGTAAATGATCCTGATAAAAAGAAAAATTCTGAATTGATTAGCGAAATATATTCAGAATTAAAGAACAATTATAGAAACGAGTATTTCTATAAAAATACGTTATTAAATAAGCTGCTTTTGGGTGTTCATAGTGTTAATACAACCACTGCTTTGACAGAGATTCCTATAGCAAAATCAAAAGCTGATTTTGTATTAATAAATGGAAAAGCTGTAGTTTATGAGATTAAAACAGAGCTCGATAATTTTGAACGATTAGAAAATCAAATTAATGACTATTATAAGGCATTCAACTATGTTGCAGTAGTAACATACAAAGAGAATTTGAAGATTTTAATGAAAATAATTGAGTCAATGCAAAAGCCAATAGGTGTTTATGTTTTAAAAAAAAATGGTAGATTAAGTCCGGTTAGAAAACCTGAAGAATATAATAATTCTTTGGATGCCAACATAATGTTTAAAATTTTAAGAAAACCTGAATATGAAGCAATTCTATTAAAGCAATATGGCAAAACACCAAATGTATCTCAATTTAGATATTATACGGAATGTAAAAAAATGTTTCTGAATATTCCAATTTCAGAGGCAAATAGCTATGTTTTAGAGCAATTAAAAAACAGGAATAAAATTGTTAAAGAAGACTTTGTTAAAGTGCCTTATGAACTGAAATTCTTAGCGTATTTTATGGAATTGAAAAATGAAGATTATTCAAAATTAAATATATTTTTAGAACAACAATTTGAAGGGAGATAGAGAATGTATTTACCATATTTAAGAGGGAGACAATTCGAGCTGATAGCATTACGAGAATTAGCAGAAAAAAAAGTATTAAGTGAAAAGGTTACTCCGATAATTGAGCCGGTTAAATTATCTTCAACGCTTATTAAAACAATTACTAGATACAATGAAGAAAATAAAGCGTTGAGCATTATTATTAATCCGCAAGTTGGGGGTTTTTATGATGATTATCAAGATTCAAAAAATGATAAACTGGTAGAACAGTATAAAAAAGTAATAAGTGAAACAAATACTTTACTATTTGCGAAAATATTAAAGCCAAAAGATGCCTCAGAAGCTGATTTTATTAATAGGTATGGCAAAAATATAATTACAATATGTACAAATAAAGACGCAATACCAATACACGAGAAATATTTTGCCAATCAAGATGTGAAATTCAACTTAATTCCTGATGATAGTGGTTTTCGAAGGAAAATACGAAGTGATCGAGTTATGCTTGATGATAAATTCAACAAACTTGAGAGGAATACTGATTATAGCAAAATTGATGATGAACCTTTCTCGGAAGATCATTTGTTTTATTTAGAGGATGGTTACAAAGGTTTTTCAGATTATTCCATTGTGGGGAGCGAATACAGCGAAACTGGATTTGCCCCATATGCTGTAGCTATTCATATCGTATACTTTGCAGACGACTATAGCTTACGTGTCAAGCATTTTGTGTCTGACTCAAATGATGATATAAGTGATCCGGCCGGCAAATTTAGAGAAGCTCTTTCTAAGTTGGTAGAATGGAATAAGATTAAGGGACTTAGTACTTTGGGAATGTTGGAATTTGAAGATTTATATAAAAGAGAAGCATATCCGGGGCTTGGTACTGTAAAAAAACTATCTATTATGCATCATATTGAAATATTGGGAAAATACTTAGACGAGGAGCGATAATATGATATTTTGCGAAAAGTGTTTTCTTGATAGTGAAATAATTCCGATTGTTCATGAATGCGATGAAAAAGGAGAATGTCAAATTTGTCATTCCAAAGATGTATATATATATAATACGGATAAACATGATGAATTGACCAATTTATTTGAAGATTTTATCAGTATTTTCACACCGGCTGTTCTATTACCAGCTACATTTCCAAGATCAGAGATTAAGATGCTGAAAAGTGAACTGTTATCGAACTGGCATATTTTTAATCAGCGAACTGAAGCTGAAATCTACAGTATTGTAACTGAGATATGTAAAGAAAAATATGAATATAATCCTGAAATTTTTGATAATCCAGTCGGTTTAAAGGAGCTATATGAAACGGATTATTTAGAAGAACATTCTCTATTAACTACTAAAACATGGGAAGGGTTTATTGAGTCGCTTAAATCTAAAAATAGGTTTCATACGCACTATATAAATTTACAACTATTAGATAGATTTTGTTCATACATACGAAAACCATATAAAAAAGGCAAATTATTTTATAGAGGCAGAATATCTAATAAAAGTGGGTATTCAAAAGATGAAATGGGTGCTCCTCCAAATAATCGTGCATCGGAGGGGAGAGCAAATGCCAAAGGAATCAGTTGTCTATATGTGGCAGATTCTATAAAAACAACACTCCATGAAGTTCGAGCAGGCGCATTTGATTATGTTTCAATTGGTACATTTGAATTGCTTGAAGATATCATTGTTGTTGATCTAAAGCGGATAAATTTGATTAGTCCATTTATTTATGGGTTAGACTGCAGAGAACATGCTATTAATAAAGAGCATTTAAATAAAATTAATAATGAGATGGGAAAAGTTCTTCGAAGAAGCGATAGTCCCCTTGATTATGTTGCAACACAATATATTTCAGACTTTATAAAGAGTCGTGAACACGAGGATAAAGCTGTTTATACTGGTGTTGAATATAAAAGTGTAATGAATGAAGAAGGATATAATCTGGCGATATTTGATAAATGCGTATTTAAGTGTATTGATGTAAAAGTCTACGGGATAAAAAGTATTAGTTACGACGAACAAGAGATCTAAATTAGTCCAAATATTTATCCGCACTAATCTTTTGATGGTAGAAGGAATTAAGTTATGTCTTCGATAGAAAAAAGCAGGTGCACCAAGCAACATGGGTATTACGGTCCTGATGCAGATTAGTAGAAAAGGTCCCGAATCAATAAATTGATTTGGGACCTTTTTTCTAATCGTATTAGGACCGGCGCTCCCACTGCTTGATGCACCTGCTTTTTGATAGTCCGACGATAACTTTATTTTTTTCTGAGACTTCCTGCTTTCGCCTTCACCTTATCCATAAATCCTTGTTTCACAGGTTGAGCGTTTGCTGTTTTTTTCACTTTTGGAAGTGACTTGATACCCACAATATACATACCGGCAAGGTCGACTTTAATCATTTTTTTTACCGGAAGTTCTTTAAAAACACGTTCGTCGCACATTAGTGTTGTGATTTTGGGTCCGATTTTTGCCTTAACTAAGGGCATTTTCCGCCATTTTAGATAAACGGGAATTTGATCTTGTACCATTTTTGGTAAGTTGGAATCTTTTAATTTTTGCTTCTTTTTATCAATAACGAGTATAGAAACAGTTTGTTTCGATGCATCAATAAGTCCTTGTTGAGAGTCTGCTTTCTTTTGTAATCGGTTTCCTAAAATATATAAAACACCGAGTACAATCGCTAGTACTGCAACGACTATTAGTAGTATTTGCCACCATTCCATGGTTGCTACCTCCTGTTGTAAATAATTTAATTTATTCTATCATTTATTGGTTAAGGAATCAACATACATTTTTTGAATAATCTCACTGACATAGCTTGCACTTTTTTGTTGATCTTCCTTAGACAATGTTGATAAATCAATAGGTTCGCCTACGCTAAAATAAACGGTTGCCGGCTTAAGGTTTAAACCGTTGTTTTCGAAGACATCAACGGTTCCGCGTATTGCGATGGGGACAATGACAGCACCGCTTTTTGAAGCGAGCTTTAGGCTGCCTTGTTTAAATGGGAGAAATTCTTCGGATTGACTCCGTGTACCTTCTGGAAAAATGGCAAAGGATTCTCCGCCTTTGATTCGCTCAATAGCTGTTAGTATGGTTTTTAATCCTTGACGTGGACTGGTTCTGTCTAAGAAAAGTCCGTCCATGGCCGCCATCCACCAACCGATAAACGGCCATTTCATGATGCTTTTTTTCCCGATAAAGTTAATCGGACGTTTTGAAAAGCGCATGATGGCAGGAATATCTAACATGCTTTTATGGTTACTTACAAAAACAGCATTGGAATCTTTCGGTATATTTTCCAAACCTTTTGTTATAAATTTTGCTCCGGCAACGGTGAATATTATCCATCCGGTCATTCGATTGTAATGGTAGGCAATCGTTCGACGTAAGGGCATATTTACGGTGCCGATTAGATAGGTTATGAGTAATAAAGGCAATCCAAGCAAATAATAAATAGAAATAAAAATAAAAAATAAAAGTCTTCGCATAAGTCACCTTCTTTTATCTTGTGCTATCACGTCAGTCTTACTATTATAGCAAGGCTTGATGAATTAATCAAGCCTCAGAATCTGTTTTTATGCCATTGTTCTGTCCGCGTCCGGCTAGTTTTGTTAAGGCACTTAATCGGTGGATTACAAAATCAGAAAGCATATCGTCAGTATAACGCCACTGCCAGTTGCCGGCAGGAATTCCCGGTTTGTTCATGCGGGCTTGGCTTCCGAGCGATAGGAGATCTTGTAAAGGCACGACAGCATGATTGGATGGAGATAAGTAGCAAGTGCGTATAAAATCCCAACAAACATCACCGGCATCCGAGTTCATAAAACGTCGAACCTTATCTTGAGATTGAGGGGATGCATTTGTGTACCAACCCAGGGTTGTATCGTTATCATGGGTTCCGGTATAGGCTACGGAATTAAAGGTATAATTAAAGGGTAAAAATTCATTGTTTCCTAAATCTTCAAAGGCAAATTGGAGGATTTTCATGCCAGGGAAGTTAAAGACATCTCGAAGTTCTCGAACTTCCTTGGTGATGATGCCTAAATCTTCGGCGATAATAGGCAAACCCTTACCTAGCTTTTTTTCCACAGCAAGGAAAAGATCTTTTCCCGGACCGTCTTTCCATTCGCCGTGAATTGCGTTCTCAGAGCCGTAAGGCACAGCCCAGTATGATTCAAAACCTCTGAAGTGGTCTATGCGCAGGTAATCGACAAACTTTAAGCTATATTCAATCCGTTTAATCCACCAGGTATAATCTTCCTTTTTATGCATTTTCCAATGGTATAATGGATTGCCCCATAATTGCCCGGTATCACTAAAGTAATCTGGTGGAACACCTGCAACAATTGTGGGAAAACCTTTTTCATCTAAATAGAAGAGTTCCTTGTTTGCCCAAACATCAGCACTGTCAAAAGCAACAAAAATCGGAATGTCTCCAATAATTGAAATACCTTTTTCGCCGGCATAGGCTTTAAGGGCAAACCACTGCTTGAAAAAATAGAATTGTAAAAAGCGATAATAGTTGTATGCGTAGGTTAAATCATTTTTCCATTTTTTCAAAGCTTTTTTATCTGGAAAAGCGATTTCAGGATTCCAACTTGTCCACACTTGTCCCTCATGTGCATCTTTTACCGCCATAAAAAGTGCATAAGAAGATAGCCAGGACTTTTCCTTTTGGATAAAGGTCTTAAAAGAGTGGTAGAGATCGGTGTTTTCATCGGAAATGAAAGCGTCATAAGCGCGTTTAAATAAGGCGTGTTTATACGGTATTACAGCACCATAATCAACGGAACGAGGATTCCAGTCGATAAAATCTTCATCGGAGACTTCTAATAGGCCATCCTCAATAAGTCCTTCGATACTGATGAGTAAGGGTTGGCCGGCATAAGAGGAAAATGCTTGATATGGAGAATCGCCATAGCCGGTAGGTCCAAGGGGGAGAACCTGCCATAATTCTTGTCCGCTTGCAGCTAAAAAGTCAATAAAATGATAAGCGGATGCACCTAAGTCGCCGATGCCATAAGGGCCGGGGAATGAGGTTGGGTGAAGCAAAACACCGCTTTGACGTGGATTTTTTACATTGTCCATCATAGATAATACCTCCTAATCGTTCTTGATTAATTGCTTTCCATCATCATTGTCTGTTTAAGCGTATATAATTTTTCGGAAAGATCAACGTATACAGGTTGAGGATTGACAAGACGTCTTGATTCATCCCATAGGGTTTCTAATTCTTGAGAGCAATAGGATTTTATCTCCATTGTATGAGGTGACTGATAGACTTGTTGACCATCTTTGTAAATAACTTGTAAAAGTTCCCGTAAGCGATAGGTGTTTCCCTTAAGAAGTGTCTTCTTCCAAGGAGATTCAGGGCTGAAAAGTAAGAGGTCATCCTTTTCATCATATACCTCGTCATTAAGAGCAATAAGATCGGCAATGATTTTTCCGGATTCTTTGTGATAGACACGTATAATTTTTTTGTTGCCCGGGTTAGTCACTTTTACCGGATTATTAGAGAGTTTAATCTTTGGTGCGTATTGACCATCTTGATAAATTGCAGATAGTTTATATACACCGCCAAATGCCGGGCAATCACTTGAAGTAATCAAGTTTGTCCCCACACCCCATAAATCAATTCGGGAGCCTTGAAGACGAAGATCACGAATTAAAAATTCATCTAAGTCAGAGGATGCGCTAATAATAGCTTCAGGAAATCCCGCATCGTCAAGCATTTTTCGAGCTTTTTTTGATAAATAGGATAAGTCACCGCTGTCAAGACGAATACCGATGTTGGGACTCAGTCCCTGATCATATAATTCCTTGAAGATAGTTATAGCGTTTGGAACACCTGAACGTAAGGTGTCATAGGTGTCAACAAGAAGTAAGCATGAATCTGGATAAAGATTAGCATAAGCGCGGAAGGCTTCTAATTCGGAATCAAAACTCATAACCCAACTGTGTGCATGGGTTCCTTTGACAGGAACATCAAACATTTTTCCTGCAAGAACATTGGAAGTGGCATCACATCCTCCAATCATAGCAGCTCTAGCGCCATAAATACCGGCGTCAGGACCTTGAGCACGTCGAAGGCCAAATTCTAAAACGGTATGATCTCCAGCTGCCCATTTAACCCGGGAAGCTTTTGTCGCAATCAGACTTTGATGGTTAATTATATTAAGAAGCGCGGATTCAATAAGCTGTGCCTGACATATGGGGGCAATGATTTTCATAATAGGTTCATGAGGAAAAACAATGGTTCCTTCAGGAACGGCATAGATATCACCACTGAAATGAAAGTCCTTTAAATACTGTAAGAATTCTTTGGAAAAAATTTTCTGGTTCTTTAAATATTGAAGATCTTCGTCTGAAAAATTCAAATGATTAATATAATGGATGACTTGCTCAAGTCCTGCAGCAATCGAGAAACTGTTTCCACAGGGATTTGATCGATAAAATAAATCGAAAACAACCACTTTATCACGGTCTTTATGATTAAAGTACCCTTGCATCATGGTTAATTCGTAAAAGTCGGTGAGTAAGGTTAAGTCTAAGTTAGGCATGAGATCCCCTCTTTCATGTGGTTTATGCGATAACGAAACATCGTCTCTGTGTTTATATATTATCCTAATCATAGAAAACAATCAAGAATAACTAGATATTATTGGAATATAAGGGTATAATACATTAAGGAAGTAATGCGTAAGTCTTTACAAATCGTGTAAAGATAAGTATAATAAGGAATTGATTATCAAAATGGACCTTAGGAGGAATTAAAGTGTACGAAAAAGTATCGACAAAACTCAATTTCGTTGAACGCGAAAAGAAAATTCTGGATTTCTGGAATGACAATAAGATTTTTGAAAAAAGTATTGAATTAAGAAGTGACGGTCCGACATATACATTTTATGATGGCCCGCCAACGGCAAATGGTAAACCTCATATTGGTCACGTACTTACTCGTGTAATCAAAGATTTGATTCCTCGTTACCAAACCATGAAAGGTAATAAGGTATTACGTAAAGCCGGTTGGGATACACATGGACTACCTGTTGAACTTGAGGTTGAACGTTCAGAAGGTATTGACGGAAAAGAGCAAATTCTCGAATATGGTTTAGAACCATTTATTAATAAGTGTAAAGAAAGTGTTTGGAAGTACAAAGGAATGTGGGAAGACTTCAGTGGAACTGTCGGTTTCTGGGCAGACATGGATGATCCATACGTAACCTATCATAATGAATATATTGAATCTGTCTGGTGGGCATTAAAAACGATTTGGGATAAAGGGCTTTTATATAAAGGTCATAAAATCGTTCCTTATTGCCCTCGTTGTGGTACATCCCTTTCAACCCATGAGGTTGCACAAGGATATAAAGATGTTAAAGAAAAATCAGTCATTGCAAAGTTTAAAGTAATTGATCAAGAAAATCAATATATCTTAGCATGGACAACAACACCTTGGACCTTGCCTAGTAACGTGGCCTTAGCGGTTAATCCTAAGGAGACCTATGTGAAAGTTCAAGTTGGTGATGACCAGTTTATCTTAGCTCAAGCATTGTTAGATAGTGTTCTTGGGTCGGATGTGGACCATAATATCGTTGCGACATATGTGGGAAAAGATCTTGAGCATATCCACTATGAACCTCTTTTTGATTTTGAGACACCCAGCGAAAAAGCATATTATGTCACCTGTGCAGACTTTGTTACCTTATCGGATGGTACAGGTATTGTTCATATTGCACCGGCCTTTGGTGAAGATGATGCCAATGTCGGACGAGCATATGGATTGCCATTTGTGCAACTGGTTAATGATAAAGGTGAATTTACAGACCAAGTGGAACCCTGGAAAGGTGTTTTTGTAAAAAATGCGGATCCAATGATTATTGATTACCTAGAGCAAGAAAATAAATTATTTAAAGCGCTTGTATATGAGCACAGTTATCCCCACTGTTGGCGATGTGATACACCGCTTATTTATTATGCCAAAGATACATGGTTTATTGAAATGACTAAGGTTAAAGATAAGTTAATCGCAAACAATAAAAAAATAAACTGGTTGCCTAAAAACATTGGTGAAAAACGTTTTGGTGACTGGATTGAAAATGTCCTTGACTGGGGACTAAGCCGTGACCGTTTCTGGGGAACGCCTTTAAATATCTGGGAGTGTGCATGTGGACATCGCCACGCAGTCGGAAGCATTGAGGAATTAAAATCCATGAGTAATGACTGTCCGGACGATATCGAATTACACCGTCCATTTATTGATAATGTCCATATTACTTGTGAAAAATGTGGTGACAGCATGAAACGTGTTGATCCGGTTATTGACTGTTGGTTTGATTCCGGAGCCATGCCTTTTGCCCAATGGCACTATCCTTTTGAGAACAAGGAAAAATTTGAAGATAATTTCCCGGCGGATTTTATTAGTGAAGCTGTTGACCAGACACGTGGTTGGTTCTACTCATTACTCGCTATTTCAACCCTTCTTTTTGATGAGCCGGCATATAAAAACGTTATTGTCTTAGGCCATGTTCAAGATGAGAATGGTCAAAAAATGTCAAAATCCAAAGGAAATGCGGTAGATCCATTTGATGCATTAGATAAGTATGGCGCCGACGCCATTCGTTGGTATTTTTATAATAACTCTGCACCGTGGTTGCCCAACCGATTCTCTGACGAGGCCGTTATTGAAGGTCAGCGTAAGTTTATGGGAACCTTGTGGAATACTTATGCATTCTATGTACTCTATGCAGAGATTGACCAATTTGACCCGACAAAATATAGCTTAGACAAAGATAACTTAAGTCTAATGGATCAATGGTGTTTATCAAAATTAAATACATTAATTAAAACGGTTGATGATAATTTATCTGAATATCGTATTACAGAATCAACACGAGCCATTGCCGAGTTTGTTGATGATGTAAGTAACTGGTACGTTCGTCGAAGCCGCGAGCGTTTCTGGCAAAAAGATATGAACCAAGATAAGATTAATGCATATATGACCTTATATACGAGCTTGGTTACTTTAGCGAAAGTAACAGCACCTTTTATTCCCTTTATGGCAGAAGATATTTACCAAAACCTTGTTGTTAACTTCGATGCAAACGCACCGGAGAGTATTCATTTCTGTGACTTCCCGGTAGCGGATACGACAATGATTAAGGCCGATGTAGAAGAACAAATGGATCTGTTACTTAAAATCGTGGTCTCCGGACGCGCATGTCGTAATGGAGCCAATATTAAAAATCGTCAACCATTACCAACCATGTTTGTCAAAGCCAAAGGCGATTTAGATGAACGCTTTACGGAGATTGTTCGTGAAGAGCTCAATGTAAAAGAAGTCAAGCTTGTTGATGATGTCAGTGAATTTACGACATATGCATTTAAACCACAACTGCGTACTGTCGGACCTAAATATGGCAAGCAACTCAACCAGATTCGCCAAGCCTTGTCAGAAATTGATGGTAATCATGCCATGGCAGAGTTGAAAGCACAAGGACACTTGGCTTTTGATTTTGATGGTGTTGAAGTGACGTTAACGGAAGAAGATTTACTCATTGAATCAGCTAAAAAAGAAGGTTATGCATCTGATGTTGATGGTAATGTAACCGTTGTACTTGACACCAATCTAACCGAAGATTTGATTGAAGAAGGATTTGTCCGAGAAGTTATCAGTAAAATTCAAACCATGCGAAAAGAAGCCGGTTTTGAAGTAGTTGATCATATCGAGTTTGGATTAGCCGGTAATGGTAAAATTCGCGAACTTGTCCAAAAAAATCAAGCAATTATTCAAGAGGAAACATTGACAGAAACCATTCATGATACCTTAATTGAAGGGTATACAAAAAATTGGAACATTAACGGTGAAACCGTAGACTTTGCGGTAGCTAAACGATAAAGTTAAGAATGGAGGAATTGTATGAATCGCTTGAATGTCACAAAAGAAGCTTTTAAAGAAGCTGTATTTGAAAACATGAAAAACCAATTTCGAAAGACCATTGATCAAGTGACAGAGGAACAGCTTTTTCAAGCTGTTGCCTTTGCAGTGAAAGATATTATTGTAGATGAGTGGATTGAAACTCACAAAACCTATATTGAAGAAGATGTTAAAACAGTCTATTATCTTTCCATGGAGTTTTTAATGGGTAGAGCACTAGGCAACAACTTAATTAACTTACAAGTGAATGAAGTTGTTGAAGAAGTGCTTCGTGATCTTGGTTTTGATTTAAATACAATTGAGAACCAAGAACCGGATGCCGGATTAGGAAATGGTGGTCTGGGTCGACTAGCAGCATGTTTTTTAGACTCATTAGCGACATTGGAATATCCGGCATTCGGATGTGGAATTCGTTATCGTTATGGAATATTTGAACAAAAAATTATTGATGGCTATCAAATTGAAAAACCGGATGAGTGGTTGAAAAACGGAAACCCCTTTGAAATACGTCAACCGGAATTAGGCTCTGAGATTAAGTTTGGTGGAAATGTCCGTGTCGTGAAAAATGATGACGGACGCGAGCAATATGTTCATGAATATTATCAGTCGGTCCAAGCGATTCCATATGATGTTCCCATTGTAGGTTATAATAATAGTACGATTAATACCCTGCGATTATGGGATGCGGAAGCTATTCAAAGCTTTAATCTTGAAATGTTTGACCGAGGCGATTATCATAAAGCTGTAGAACAACAAAATCTTGCCAAGACTATTGTTGAAGTTTTATATCCCAATGATAACCATTACAAAGGTAAAGAACTTCGATTAAAACAACAATATTTCTTTATATCCGCAACCATTCAACAAGTGGTTCGACAATTTATGGAAAATCATGATGATGTACGTAAGTTGCCTGAAAAAGTGGTCTTTCACATCAATGATACTCATCCTTCATTAACTATACCTGAGTTAATGCGGATTCTGATGGATGATTATCGATTAGAGTGGTCGGAAGCTTGGTCCATAACCAATCGAACATGTGCTTATACAAACCATACGATTATGTCAGAAGCCCTTGAAAAATGGCCGATTGAATTATTTAGCCGACTTTTACCTCGAATTTATCAAATCGTCGAAGAAATTAACCGACGTTTTTGTGCAGAGATTACGGATCGGTTTGGATTTGAAAACGATCGTATCCGTCGAATGGCCATTGTATCTGATGGACAGATTAAAATGGCTTGGCTATGTATTGTTGGTAGCTATTCGGTCAATGGTGTTGCAAGGTTGCATACAGAAATATTAAAAAATGAAGAGTTAAAAGACTTCTATGAAATGTATCCCAAGAAATTCAACAACAAAACCAATGGGATTACCCAACGACGTTTTTTGCTTCACGGGAATCCCAAGTTATCTGAATGGGTAACGAAGAAGATTGGTAAAGATTGGGCAACAGACCTTGAAGAGATCAAAAAGATTGAAGCATATATCGATGATGAAAAAGAACGTCGAGACTTTATGCAAATCAAATATCAAAACAAAGTGCGTTTAGCGGAATACATTAAGAAACATAATGGCATAGATGTGGATCCGAGATCTATCTTTGACGTACAAGTTAAGCGTTTACATGAATATAAGCGTCAGCTCATGCTCACTCTTTATGTCATGCACTTATATAACGAACTTCGTGAGAATCCGGACTTAGATATGCTCCCTAGAACTTTTATTTTCGGAGCCAAAGCGGCACCGGGATATACACGTGCCAAAAAAATCATTAAACTAATCAACAATGTAGCCAATGTTATTAATAATGATGCCACGATTAACAATAAAATCAAAGTCGTATTTATTGAAAACTATAGTGTGTCCAATGCAGAACTCATATTTGCAGCGGCTGACGTGTCCGAACAGATTTCAACAGCATCAAAAGAAGCGTCAGGTACGGGAAATATGAAATTCATGCTTAATGGTGCGCTAACCATTGGAACACTTGATGGTGCCAATATTGAGATTGCTGAAGAAGTCGGCAAAGAAAACTGCTTTATCTTTGGTATGACAGCCGATGAAGTTATCGAATTAGAACACAGCAGAAGCTATGATCCTTGGGATATATATAATAATAACCAAGTTGTGCGACGTGTTGTAACGCAATTAATCAATGGTTTCTATTCACCGCAAGATCCGGATTTATTTAGAGAAATCTATGATTCTCTTCTTAATGGCGGCGGGGAACCGGCAGATCAATATTTTATCTTGAAAGACTTTGATGCCTATGTAGAAGCACAGAAAAAAGTAGATATTGCCTATCGTAATCAAAATGAATGGGCACGTAAAGCCATGCTAAATGTAGCAAATGCTGGAAAATTTTCTTCGGACCGAACCATTGAAGAATATGCCAATGAAATATGGAAGTTGGATAAAATCAAAGTGTTACTCCCTGAAGAAAAAGCATAGATTGAAAGGGGAAAAAAATGTTAGGATTTTCATCAGACATCGGAATCGATTTAGGAACAGCAAATGTATTAGTATATATTAAAGGCAAGGGCGTGGTATTACGTGAGCCGTCTGTTGTGGCCTTTGATCGTAATACCAACAAAATTCTTGCTGTGGGAAGTGAAGCTCGACGCATGCTAGGAAGAACGCCGGGAAATATTGTGGCCGTACGACCATTACGACAAGGCGTCATTTCAGATTATACAGTCACAGAAAAAATGTTAAAATATTTTATTGCAAAGGCAGTCGGACGACGACTACGGAAACCAAGGATTACGGTATGTGTTCCAAGTGGTGTTACAGAGGTTGAAAAAAGAGCTGTTGAAGATGCAACCTATGAAGCAGGTGCACGTAAAGTAGAGATTATTGAAGAGCCTATTGCAGCAGCTATTGGCGCCGGTGTTGATATATCCAAAGCCTGTGGTAGCATGGTCGTTGATATTGGTGGAGGAACGTCAGATATCGCAGTAATCTCCTTAGGTGGAACGGTTGTGAGTACATCCATTAAAATTGCCGGTGATAATTTTGATGAAGCACTTGTACGTTATATGCGTAAAAAGCATAATCTTCTTATTGGAGAGCGAACGGCAGAAGAGATTAAGGTCAAAATCGGAACGGCCTTTAAACGTCCGGAAGTTTTACAGATGGATGTTCGTGGACGTAATCTAATTACCGGATTGCCAAAAACCATTACAGTAACATCAGAAGAGACAGAAGAAGCTTTACGAGAAACAACATCGGCTATTGTAGATGCGGTACATAGTGTTTTGGAAAAAACACCTCCTGAGTTGGCATCAGATATTGCCGATCGTGGAATTGTCTTAACGGGTGGTGGCGGAATGCTCCAAGGCTTAGATCAGCTTATTGAAACGAAAACAGGTATTAACGTGATTCAAGCCGATGATCCACTCACTTGTGTAGCAATAGGCACAGGAAAATATGTCGAATATCTTGCACATAATAAATATTAGGGGTTAAGAAATCCTAAAGTTATAACGATATATACTAGAGAATAGCCTATGCAAAGGAGTTAATTATGGTAAGAGGATTATATACAGCGTATACAGGTATGGAAGCTCAACAGCAGAAGATGGACATTGTTTCCAATAATCTTGCAAATGCAAATACAGCAGGGTTTAAGAAAGATGCCGTAACCATGGAATCATTTAAAGAAGTCTTAGCCATTAAAATTAATGATCCAACGAATAAATCAAATACAAATATAGGCTCCATGACTTTAGGCGTAGCTGTAGATAATGTCTATACAAACTTCGAGCAAGGGGCATTAAAACATAACGAAGATCCCTTTTCAGTGGCATTAGAAGGTCCGGGAATGTTCGTTGTCGGTAGAATGAATGATGATGGGACCATTAATGAAAAGTTCACACGTGACGGATCCTTTACGCTGAATGCCAATAATGAACTAGTAACCAAAGACGGAAACTATGTTCTTGGTCAAGAAGGTATTATCACCATACCGTCCGGTCAATTTTCAGTCAAAGAAAATGGTGCCATCTATGAAAACAATGTCATGACTGATCAGCTTCAAATTGTAGCTTTCGAGGATTATGGAACACTTCGTAAAATCGGAAATAGCCTTTATGATGTAACCCAACAAAGTGTTCGAACAGACTTTGAAGGACTGGCACGTCAAGGCTATGAAGAAGCTTCAAATGTAAACTCGGTCAAAGAAATGATTGAAATGATTTCGGTTATGCGTAGCTATGAAGCCAATCAAAAAGTCTTAACTACGTATGATGAAACACTTGATAATGTTGTTAATAATGTAGGTCGATTATAATAGGAGGAATGATATATGATGCGTTCATTATGGACGGCAGCGTCAGGGATGAAAACACAGCAATTAACGGTAGATACGATTGCCAATAACTTGGCAAATGCAAATACAATAGGATTCAAGAAAGAACGCTTGGAATTCAAATCCCTATTATATGAGACAATGCGTGAAGCCGGTAGTATTGATGCCCAAGGTTCACCGGTCAACTTACAAGTCGGACACGGTGTTCGTGCAGCAGGATCCGTCAAGACCTTCTCTCAAGGCAATATTGAAGTGACAGAGGCGCCTCTTGACTTTGCAATGGCAGGAAATGGCTTTTTTGCAGTTCAAACTTTTGATGGCAGTGTAAAATATGCCAAAGCAGGTGCATTTAAAGTCAGTCAAGATGACGGTGAGTTGACATTAACCGATGTCAATGGCTATCGAATATTGAATGCAGATGGTGATCCTATCACCTTTGACGAAGGTGTGTCAATGGACCGAGTCGTTGTTGATGAAATGGGTAACTTCGCAACGGTCGTTGATGGCGAACCAGTTGATTTAGATCATCAATTTGAGATTGTACAGTTTGCAAACGTCGCAGGTCTTCGATCGGTAGGCAATGGATTATTTGAGACAACAGTTGCGTCAGGTCAAGCTATATCTGAGCATGAGAATGATGACTTGGAAAAATCCTCCATTATTCAAGGTGCATTAGAATCTTCCAACGTACAAGCGGTGGAAGAAATGGTGGGCATGATTATTGCCCAACGTGCATATGAATTAAGTTCAAAAGCAATTCAAACATCAGATGATATGCTGGCAATGGCAAATAATCTGAAACGATAGAATAAATCAAGTTAGGATGGTGCATTATGGATATTAAGGGAATCGGTCAAGATCTTTCCGGCGTCTATGGAAGTTTTCAAAAAGACACATCGATTGAACAAGAATTTCAAAAAATCTTAAATCAAACCATGGAAGTAAGCAATCAGGAAAAAAAAGATAAAGAACTGAAAGAAGCGTGCCAATCCTTTGAATCCTATTATGTCCAACGTCTTTTTAAAGAAATGCGAAAGACAGTTCCGGATGGTGGACTGTTTGAGAAGAGCAATGCCGGAGAAATCTATTCGGAGATGTTAGATGAAGAATATTCAAAAATCATTTCAGAAGGTCAAGGTATCGGCATCGCAGACGCATTGTATAAGCAATTAGGGTCAACAAATAAATAGACACATGAAAACCATCAACATTGGCGCTCAAACCAATTATTGGTGGTTTTTCTTTCTGCACGTTGGAGAGGTAAGAAGATATGATTGACTTTTCTACATCGATCAAGACGATATTCATACTCATTGAATTAATAACAAGCTTAGGATTGACACAAGAGCATATGACCATTGCAGGCTATGAACAAAACATATATACCATTCGAGTGGATGCGAACACAGGCGCTAAGATGGTTCAGGAATTTGCCTATAATGGACTCTTTGGTTATGACAATGTTTCGTCTATGGCTGTTCAAGAGGAGAGAACATATCCCCTTGGTGTCAACGGAATGTTTTATGATGGGTATGGACGCCCTCAAGGTATTGTCATCAAAGATCATGAATTGCTATCCCTTCGGTCGGTACATACACCCGTATTTTTAGTGTATGATGATGGTGAGGTTGAGATAAGGGAGATTCAAGTACGCGGATATCTTGTCCATGGAGAAGTTCGTCAACCCTTATATGAGATTAATGATGATTATGAAAATCGTGGCGTGGGTGTCTACACACGGTGGTTTGGAAAATATCTTTATCCACAAGAAAACATAGGCATCTATCGTGTAGAAAATAATGTCGTTACAGAAATAATTACTCATAATGAGCGTGTTCCTCTTGAGGGAATGGCTTTTCAAGAAAAAAACTATGTCATCTCTCGAAAAATATTTTCAGAGGAACTGATTTATCAAGTCGGAGATGCTATAGAGGTTGAACTTGAAAGTGATATTCAAATAGAGTCCGTTAAAGAAGCCTTTCAAACGGGTGGTTGGTTAGTATATGAGGGGGAAAATATAGCCCAAGACTATGAATCTTTTGTCGGATATACAACATCCTTACAACCACGAACGGCGATTGGAATCACAGAACAAGAAGAAATTATCGTTAAAGTCATTGATGGACGGCAACCGGGCATTAGCCAAGGTGTCACCGGAAAACAGCTGGCGACCTTAATGCAAGAGGAAGGGTGTGTCTTTGCCACATACCTTGACGGAGGCTCGTCATCGGTGATGGTTAAAGACGGTAAAGTCATTAACCATCCCAGTGAGGGAGAAGAAAAGGCCGTGGCGCATGGCTTGTTCTTTTACAGGACAGTGCCAAAAGAGTTGCAAAAATAGGAATATAAAGTATAATTAACTTAGAATAAATTAGGAGGACAATTATGTCAAAAAGATTATTTACTTCAGAATCAGTCACTGAAGGACATCCAGATAAAGTATGTGACCAAATTTCAGATGCAGTACTTGATGCAATACTTGCACAGGATCCAAAAGCCAGAGTCGCTTGTGAGACGGCGGTAACCACAGGTATGGTCATGGTAATGGGCGAAATATCAACCGATTGCTATGTAGATATTCCCAAAGTGGTACGGGCAACCGTTGACGAAATCGGCTATCATGATGCAAAAGCCGGATTTGATGCTGAGACCTGTGCGGTCCTAGTAACGATTGACGAACAATCACCGGATATTGCTATGGGTGTTGATGTGGCTCTTGAAATTCGAGATGGCCAAGAACACATAGAAGAAGAAGCCGGAGCCGGAGATCAGGGAATGATGATTGGCTATGCATGTGATGAAACTGATGAACTTATGCCCTTGCCGATTTCTCTTGCACATAAGTTATCAAAACGCCTATCCCAAGTGCGTAAAGATGGAACATTACCCTATTTACGTCCAGATGGAAAATCTCAAGTAACAGTGGAATATGAAGACAATGTTGCCAAACGTGTGGACGCAGTTGTTATTTCAACACAACATGATGAGCATGTAAGCCAAGAAACTATTCGTGAAGATTTGAAAAAACATGTTATTGATCATGTCATTCCTGAAGCGTTTTTGGATAATCATACCAAATATTATATTAACCCAACCGGACGTTTTGTTATTGGCGGGCCACAAGGAGATGCCGGTTTAACCGGACGTAAGATTATTGTAGATACATACGGTGGTTATGCAAGCCATGGTGGTGGCGCATTCTCAGGAAAAGATCCGACAAAAGTTGACCGATCTGCAGCATATGCAGCAAGATATGTGGCAAAAAATATTGTTGCAGCCGGATTAGCCAAGCGCTGTGAAATTGAACTTGCTTATGCCATTGGTGTTGCACATCCGGTATCTGTTTTTGTAGATACAGATCAGACCGGTATTGTGGGTGATGAGAAAATCACAGAGATCATTAATGAAGTTTTTGACCTAAGACCATCAGCCATTATTAAGGATTTAGACTTACGTCGTCCCATTTATCGTCAGACAGCTGCTTATGGACATTTTGGACGTACGGATATTGATCTTCCATGGGAACGCATCGATAAAGTTGAGGAACTTAAGGCAAAAGCAAACGCGTAAAATGATTTGAGGGTTTATGGAGAAGATTGTAGGCATTGTCGAAGAGATTATATATCAAAATGAACAAAACGGATATACCATTATCGTTGTCTCCACACAAGATGGTGAGCTGACTTGTGTGGGAACAATGTTTAAATTATCCATCGGGGAAGAAATCACCGTAGAGGGTGATTATACAACCCATCCTATCTACGGAAAGCAGTTTAATGCGGAGGTTTTTTCGACATCCGTACCCAAAGATAAACATGCATTTGAAAAATATTTAGGGTCCGGTGCCATCAAAGGAATCGGACCTGTTTTGGCAGGGAAAATTGTGGAAAGCTTTGGAGAGGATACATTTCGTATCATTGAAGAAGAGCCCGAACGACTTGAAGAAGTCAAAGGAATCAGCATGCAAAAAGCGCAACAGATTGCTGAGATTTTTTATGAGCAGCGTAGCATGCGTCAAGCCATTCTTTTTCTGCAAGAGTATCAGATTTCCTTAACATATGGTCTGAAAATATACGATTATTATAAGGAAAAAACCTATCAAGTCGTCCGGGAAAATCCATACCGCTTGGCAGAAGATATCTATGGAATCGGTTTTAAGCTAGCCGATGAAATTGCAAAAAAAATCGGGATTGAAGAAAATCATCCCCATCGAATCATGTCAGCTATTACCTATGTCTTAAACCAGGGAACACTTGATGGGCATGTATATTTAGTTAAAGCCATGCTTGTTGAACGGACGCAGGAACTTCTGGGAATTTCCATTGAGCAAATTGACCGGGAGATTATGGAACTTCAACTTAAACAGCAAATCAAAGTACAGCAAGAAGAGGATGCTACCCGAATCTATCTCATCCATTACTATTCCATGGAAGAAGCGTGCGCCCACAAAATATGTCGATGTCTCACCCATGAAATCCAACAAATTGATAAAGTTGAAAAGCGAATTGCATCAATTGAGATGCGAAACGATGTTTCTTTAGATGCCGTGCAAAAAGAAGCTGTTCTTGACAGTGCAAAATATCCGTTTTTTGTACTGACCGGAGGACCGGGAACAGGAAAAACAACCACTATCAATACCTTGATACAAATGTTTGAAGAAGAAGACCTGGTTATCTTTTTAGCGGCCCCCACGGGAAGAGCGGCAAAGCGAATGACAGAGACAACCGGTCATGAGGCAAGAACCATTCATCGCTTACTCGAGATTAACTTTACATCGGATGATCAACGGCAATCCTTTGAGCGTAATGAAGACTATCCCCTAGAATGCGATGTCTTAATTGTTGACGAGATTTCCATGTTGGATATTACCCTCTTTTATCATCTCTTAAAGGCCGTCCCCCTAGGATGTCGTGTCATATTAGTGGGAGATAAGGACCAGCTTCCTTCTGTTGGACCGGGCAATGTTTTAAGAGATCTTATTCATGTTCAACATTTTGTGCCCACAGTGACTCTGCAAAAGATTTATCGGCAAGCGGAAAAGAGCGCTATTGTCCTTAATGCCCATAAAATTCATCAAGGGAATATGATTGATTATAAGAATAAAGATGACTTCTTTTTTATTCAACGAAAACAAAGTCAACAGATACTTAAGGAAATTATTTCTTTAGTCAAATCACGACTGCCCAAGTTTACAGGTATTGATTATCAAGAAGGTATTCAGGTCCTAACACCAATGCGTAAGGGAATGCTAGGTGTGGAGCAATTAAATATTGAATTGCAAAAAGCCTTGAACCCTTCATCGGCTAAACGGGCCGAAAAAACTTATCGTCAAACAACCTTTCGTGAAGGGGATAAGGTAATGCAGATTCGCAATAATTATAATATTAACTGGACCATTAAGAGCCAATTTGGCATTATGATTGATGAAGGCGTTGGTGTTTTTAACGGAGACTTAGGAACCATTAAGCAGATTAATCATTATTCAGAAACGCTAATCGTTATTTTTGATGATTTGAAAGAAGTAACCTATGAATTTACCCAGTTAGATGAACTGGAATTAGCCTATAGCATCACTATTCATAAGTCCCAAGGGAGTGAATATCCGGTGGTCATCATCCCCTTATTTAAAGGTCCTAGTATGCTCCTAAGCCGAAACCTTCTCTACACGGCAGTAACCCGGGCCAAGAAGCTGGTTGTTCTTGTCGGTGATGGTGAAATTTTAAAACATATGATTGATAACAACCGGGAAATTCATAGAAACTCAACTCTCTTTTTACGAATTGAAGAAGCGGCACATCTACTTGATGTAAAGGAGTTGGCATAAGTGAATCCAATTTATCGATATATTTTTCCCAATAAATGCATGTTTTGTATGGAAGAGTTAGAGGAAACCACGACAGATATCTGTAATGTATGTTATAATAAAATTAAGGTCATTGAAGAAACATTTTGCCGTCGTTGTGGAAAATTAAGAGAGTTTGAAGATGATTTGTGTTTGGATTGTCTGACGCGAGGGCATGAATTTGAAGCTGGACGTGGCGTCTTTGTCTATGATAACCGAGTAAAAAAAGCTTTGTTTGGACTCAAGTTTTATAATCAAACATGGATTGCTCGTAAGATGGGGCGAATTATGGCAGAGTATTATTTAGAATATGTGGGGTGGGAGATTGACTATGTTATGCCGGTTCCGGTCCATTATTTTAAATACATTACGCGTGGCTATAATCAGGCTCAAATTTTGGCAAACTATTTTGTAAAATCCTATAACGAACAAATGCTTCAATACCAAGGAAAACCTGTTAAGTTGATAAAAAAAGGGTTGAAACGAATAAAGTGGACAGCGCCACAAAAAGATCTCAATCCGGAGACGAGATATAAAAACTTAGAAAATGCATTTATAGTGAATGCAAAAATCATGGATGAAGTTAAAAATTGTAACATACTTATTATAGATGATATTTATACAACAGGTGCAACCATGGATGTCTGTGCAAGACAGCTTAAAACAGCCCAAGTGGGTAAGGTTTTCTTTATAACAGCAGCCATCGGAAGCGGACTCTAATTCTTAGGAGGTTATGGATATGGATGTTAGAAACTGTAAAAAATGCGGTCGTATATTTAATTTTGTGGGGGGGCAACCGATATGTGCCCAGTGTAAATCAGAATTAGAAGACAAGTTTGTAGAAGTAAAGACCTACATACGAAGAAATCCTCAGGCAAATATTAGTCAAGTGGCAGAAGAATGTGAAACAGATATCCGTCAGATTCGTCAATGGGTTCGTGAAGAACGATTACTATTTTCAGCAGATAGTGCCATGGGGATCGAATGTGAAAAGTGTGGTAAGACAATTCGAACCGGACGCTTTTGCGATGAGTGTAAGCGCGACACAACAAATGAACTCAGTAGCGCTTACCACAAGCCAAATTCTGAACCGGTTGAATCCGGCAATAAAAACGATTCTAAAAGTCGAATGCGCTTTATGGATAAAGACCATCGCCGGTAAGAGGGATTACTGCCTATCGGCTATTGAATAGTGTTATTGCGTCAAGTAATTCTAAAGATAAAATTACAAAAAGAGCGAACGGATTCCAAACTCACTGCGTTCAGACAGAGGAATCCTCCACGCTCTTTTTTTGTTTTATCTAAGATTTACTAAGACTTATAACAAAAATTCGCTAGCCGACAGGCAGTAATCAGCTAAATTGCTTCTAACACTTACTAATAGTGTTAGAAAGATAAATGGTTTTTAGCAGTATAGGATGCCCTAAGATAAAATATAAGTTTCTTTTTCTGAGCTTATGAAACACTAGGTGCAATGAATTGACGCATATTTTATCTTGAGGCATTATCTTATTGCAAGAAAATGAATTTTTTTTAACATAAACCTAAACTTTTCCAATAACCTTACCGATACATAATGTGAATGAACAAGTGATAGAAATAAGAGGATGGTGACGAAGATGAGAATTAACGGAGTCAATAATGTTGACCAAGTGTATAAAACAAAAAAAGCGAATAAGGCCTATCATACACAAGGTGTAGAATCAAACAAAGATGTGGTGACATTATCAAATTTTGCAAAAGATCTTTCAGTAGCCAAGAAGGCAGTGGATCAAACTTCGGATGTACGTATGGAGCGAGTCAATTCATTGAAGGCCCAAATCGAAGCAGGAGAATACAATATTAGTGCATCTCAAATTGCAGAAAAAATGCTTGAACAATCTCGTGGAATATAAGATAGAGGTGCAAAGATGGCAAGTATTATTGAAGAATTAATTGAAGTATTAGAGGACACAACAGGATGTTATGAAAACCTCTTACAGATGGCGAATAATAAAACGGATGTTATTATCAAAGGGGACGTGCCCAGCCTACAAACACTCACAGATGCGGAACAGAGTGTAGCTGGGCGTCTTTTGCGTTTAGAGAAGAAGCGCATAGAGTTGATTAATGACATTTGTTTAGTGACCAACAAAAGTTCAAAAGACATGACGGTCTCTGCCTTAATAGAACTGATTCCTTCGGATAAGCCTGAACGTATAAAACTACAAGATGTTAGTTCCCGAATGGTTAACGTTGTTGAAGATGTAAAAAAAGTGAATGACATCAATCAACAGTTGTTGCAAGAATCCCTTGATTTTGTCAATTTTACTATGAATGCCATTCAAAGTGCGTCCTCACAGAATGCAGGCAATGGCTATGAGAAAAAAGGACAACGTTACGAAGGCCAGGCGGATAAAAATTTTTTTGATGCAAAACAATAAGATTCAAAACAATAAATCGAACCACAATAATTGACAGGAAGGATGAGGTCATGGGCTCCATTAGTAGTTTATCAAGAGCAGTATCGGCTTTAATGACAAGTCAGTCAGCATTGAATACAACAGCACATAATATAACCAATGTAGATACCAAGGGATATACGCGACAACAAGTTATTATGGCAGATTCGAGGTATTCGACGGTAGGTGCTTCGAAAAATTCAGGAATGCAAATTGGACTCGGTACGGATGTCCAAGTGATTCGCCAAGTGCGTGATCGCTTCTTAGATTCGGCATTTCGCCAAGAAAATAGCCGTTTAGGTTTTTATCAAAGTAAAAGTAATGCAATTGAAGAAGTAGAAAATATCTTAGGAGAGATTGAAGGTGAATCGTTTTCTAAGATTTTAAATAATCTATGGGAGTCTATGTCCGAATTGGCAAAAAGTCCTGAAGGATTGGAAACACGTGGAACATTTATTCAGAATGCAACGATTTTTGTTGAAAAAGCCAACTTAATCATGGGACAATTACAAGATTATCAAAAAAATTTAAATACAGAAGTTATGAATAAGGTCAAGCGAATTAATAAGATTGGTCAAGAGATTCGTGGCTTAAACGAAGTTATTGCTGAAAAAGAAGTGCACGGAGCCAAAGCGAATGATTATCGTGATCAGCGTAACTTATTGGTAGATGAGCTCTCAGAGATGGTCAATGTTTCTTATCGAGAAGATATCAACAATAATATGATTGTAAGTATTGAAAATGTGCCATTTGTTACAGTTGGTCATGTCAACACCTTGGATTTGACCTATGCGGAGAACAAAAGTTTGCTCGTTGATCCCTATTGGCCACATTTGAGTGATCTTACTGCAACACCCGAAAAAATACAAAAATTATATAACATAGATATTCCGACAACAACAGCAGCCAATAATGATAAAGGCTCTCTAAAAGGATTAATTTTAACAAGAGGAACAAGAACCGCCAATTATACAGACCTTGATGATCCGGCTATGTATAAAAAATATATTGAACCGTCAGAAATCATGACAGTACAAGCCCAATTTGATAATCTGATCCATGGTGTGGTGACGATGATTAATGATACGGTGGCCCCGGTCGGAGGAACAACAGGTCCTTATGGGCTGAACGGCGAGCAAGGCTATGAAATTTTCTCAAGACAATACATAGATGACCGCAATGTGACAGAAGATGTAAATAATGAATATACCTTATATTCAGCAGGTAATTTAAAAATGAATGAAGAGGTCGTCTTAGATTATAATAAAATCGGCTTAAGTCGTGAAATCGGTGTAGATGGCGATAGCTCAGTTGTCGAAGAGATGCTGAGTAAATGGCAGAACCCTTTTTCCAATATTGATCCAACCTTAAATGGTGAGTTAAACTTTGTTGATTATTATAATAGTTTTGTATCCGGTGTTGGAACCATGGGAAGCGGAACGAACAACCAAGTGGCAAATCAACGATTATTGACCGGACAGATCGATAACCAAAGAAATCAAATGACAGGGGTATCTTCAGATGAAGAGTTATCCAATATGATGAAATATCAACATGCTTATAATGCGGCATCCCGTGTTGTCAGTGTTGTTGATGACATGATAGAACGAGTAGTTAACCAAACCGGATTAGTCGGTAGATAAGAAAGGAGGCGAGCCAATGCGATCATCTTTTTTTGGATTAAATGTGGCACAACAAGGATTATATACATCCAGAACCATGTTAGATATTACCAATCATAATATCAGCAATGCAGAGACCGAAGGATATTCACGGCAATACGCTGTTCAAAAAGCGACAAGACCCTTACCAAATGCTCAGCGAGGCATGGTAGGTACCGGTACAACTATAGAACAGATTAGCCAACATCGAAATGAATACCTTGACCATAAATATTGGAATATGAATAAAGGTTATGGAACCTATGAAGTAAAATCAACCATGCTTCAACAGATGGAACTGATTTTTAACGAACCCTCAGAGGTCGGATTTACATCATATTTTGACAACATGTTTGAAACCCTTCAGAGTTTGTCAAAAGATCCTTCCGATGAAGCCAATCGCGCCAATTTTCTTGCATCAGCAGAAAGTTTTTCCCAATACATAACGGATTTAGGAAAACAATTGCGTGGGGCGCAAAACGATGCTAACTTTGGTGTGAAAAATAGTGTCAATCAGATTAATAGTTATGCTGAACAAATCTCAACCTTAAATCAACAAATTCGTAACCTTGAGCTCAATGGCAATCGTGCCAATGACCTAAGAGACCAACGAATGATTTTGGTCGATAAGTTGTCAAAAGTGGTTGGAATTGATTATAAAGTTGCTACGGATCAGTATGGTATGGAGACAATTAATATTACCATTAACGGTCAACAATTGGTTAGTGGGAATGCCTTTAATACTTTAAAACTTTCAACCCGTGAAAGCTTAGATAATCCTGAAGATAATCCGGATCTTTACGATATAAAATGGAATTCCGGAAAAAACTTGTATACAGATAATTTAACAGGTGAATTAAAAGGATATATTGATATACGTGATGGGAATAATGGGAACAATTTTAAAGGGACAGTGGCTAGTATTGATGCCGGAAATAATACCATTACTTTAGGCGATGCGAATCGTTTTGATATCCCCATGTCGGGAGACCTTCTAATAGATGGAGTGCCTTATGAATATGATAGCTATACTTATAATGAAATAACGAATGAAGTGACTCTTGAATTGAATATAGCAACCCCGGCTACAGGGGTTGCTATAGGGAATAAAGTAGCTATGGGCGATGTCAATAAATTCAAAGGCGTTCCTTATTACATGCAGCAACTCAATAAATTTGTTAGAACCTTTGCGAGTGAATTCAATAAACTTCAACAATCCGGTAACAATGGAACAGGCTCTCCTATTTTTGTATATAAAGGGTATGATGGTTCGACGCCTCTTGATGCCGGAGACATGTCCTCCTATACAGGTATGACCATTGATAATTTCATTGTTAATCCGGCAATGACCGATGATGTCTCCCTCCTTTCGACCAAGGCCAGTGTAAGTGATGGTGAAAGTGCCAATGATATTATTCTTGCTATGATTGATAAACGTCAGGATACAAATATGTTTGCTAAAGGTGTTCCGGATAACTATATGCAAAGCATTATTAGTGAGTTGGGGATTGATGTTAGTCAAATGTCAAGCTTTCGTGACGGACAAGAACAGTTGACAAAAATGATTACAAATCAACGATTGTCAATATCAGATGTTGATTTGGAAGAAGAGACGGTAAATTTATTAAAATATCAACAAGCATATAGCATGTCAGCGAAGATCATGAGCGTTTTTAATGAAATTTATAATGTAACCATTAATCAAATGGGTGTATAATAAGGTGGTGACAAAATGCGTATAACGAATACAATGATGACAAATAATATTTTGACCAATGTCAATCGGAACCGTAAGACTATGTCAATTTATGAACAACAAATGTCAAGTGGAAAAAAAATACAAAAAGCATCTGAAAATCCAATTATTGCTTCCAGAGCCTTAAAATTTCGAACGACCATTAGTCAAATCGGTCAATATAAGACAAATACAGAAGATGCAATGAGTTGGCTAGAAGTGACCGAACAATCAATATCGAATACAACAGATATTCTCAAACGAGTACGGGACTTGTCGGTACAAGGCGCAAGTGATACCTTAACAACGATGAATCGAGATAGTATTATATCCGAATTAATCGAACTAAAGGAACAGTTGGTTAACGAAGGAAATGTATCCTATGCCGGCCGATATATGTTTACCGGTTTTCAAACAGATAGTTCCCTTGTGTTTAACGAAGCGTCCACAGACACCTATGCAATTAGCGAAAGTTTCACCAAAGATGATATCGAAACCGTGAAGCGGGTATATGATGGTGAGATACATGAAACAAAACGCGTGCGTTTGGGATATAGTGAGTTAGACGGAACTGGTCTTGTTTCAGCGGAGTTGACGGCTGCGGGCTTCACAATCGTTAATAAAAATTCGGGTGATCTTGATGCATATGATGTTCCGGATGCCAGCAACATAGTTCATTTTATTCAAGATACTGGAGAACTAGTTTTTAATACAGCTGAGGCGGAGGCATTAACCGCGGGCTTTGATTTTAATGTGAACTATCAAAAGTCGAATTTTATTAAAGGGGATATTAAGCCAGATCACTATTTTGATGCAACCAATATAACCACAGGCGATGTTTTCTCTCCGGATAATGAAGCAATGAACTATCAAGTATCCTATAGTCAAACCCTTCAAGTCAACGAGATGGGGCATAATATTATTACAAAAGATTTGGTTCGTGACTTAGAAGAAATCATAAATCAAGTCCGTAATATTGAGAACGATGATTCTCTTGAAGATGCTTTAAAAGAAGACATCATAGGGGAATCTTTTACCAAGCTCATCGGTAAAATGGACAAACATATTCAAAACAATTTAAATATCACAGCGAAAATTGGTGGTAAAATTAATCGACTTGAATTAACGATTGATCGTTTATCAGCAGATAAATTGAATTTTACTGATCTTATGTCAGAAAACGAAAATGTGGATATGGCCGAAGTGCTTATTCAGTTTGCTTCAATGGAAGTTGTTTACAATGCAGCCTTATCAGCGAGTGCAAAAATAATTCAACCGACACTGTTGGATTTCATACGATAATTAGTAAGGGGGAAGGAGTAAACATATGGAAATAACAACAAAGCATTTTGGAAACGTTAAAATTGATGAATCAAAGGTGATTACTTTTGAAGAGGGAATCTTTGGATTCAAAGACGTGAAGAAATTCATATTACTTTATGATCAAGGCGAAGAGGGAGGGGCACTTGTTTGGTTACAGGCAGTTGATGCACCGGAGACATGTCTTCCCCTTGTCAATCCAATGCATTGGTTTACAGATTATGCACCGGAGGTTGATGATGAACTGATTGCTTCGATTGG
>CAZLXW010000016.1:0-62176 GCA_964563505.1 uncultured Eubacteriales bacterium | reverse complement strand
CCTCAACTGTTTTTAATACATCTGAGGATTTTATCGATATTGCAATATCATAAAATTCTAATTCTTCTAAGATACGTACATGAAACAAGGCACTTTCGACAAGAGCTTCAGCTGTTGGATGTCCATATTTTTCTAAAATATGTTTCTCAAGCGATCCTCCATTCACACCAATACGAATGGGTATGTTATTTGCTTTGCATGCATCAACAACTTTTTTTACCCGTTCTTTACTGCCGATGTTTCCCGGATTAATTCGAATTTTGTCGATACCTTGTTTAACGCATTCAAGGGCTAATCGATAATCAAAATGAATATCAGCGACAAGGGGAATATGTATGCGTGATTTAATTGATGCTACTGCTTTAGCTGCTTCCATTGATGGAATCGCTATACGAACGATATCACATCCCGCCTCTTCAAATTGTAAAATCTGCGCAACGGTCTCGTCAACGTTTTCTGTTTTTGTATTGGTCATGCTTTGAATGGCTATCGGATGGCCACCACCAATCCTTACATCACCGATGGTTATTTTTCGTGTATTATCTCTTAAAATCATTCAGTAAGCCTCCTCTATACCTTTGCTTAACTAAACAGCCGTTGAATGTCATTAAAGAGCACAAAGACCATCAATAACATTAATAAGGCAAAGCCAATAAAATGTACAAATCCTTCTTTATCCGGTGCTAGCGGTTTTCCTCGAACCCCTTCAATAAATAAGAAAATCAATCGCCCTCCATCTAAGGCTGGAATCGGTAATAAATTCATGACACCTAAGTTCGAACTAAGCAATACAATAAAAAAGGCTATATTAGAAACGACCGCTTTTATTCCATAGGCTAGGCTCGCCTCGTATCCACTACTAAATTCATCGACAATGGCAACCGGACCGGATAGCGCTGTCATAGAAACATTACCTGTAATGAGCAAACCAAGAGAATAAAACACAATTTTAATCCATGATGCAGCTTCTAAAACACCATATTTAATCACTGAAAAAATATTTTTTTGTATTTCTTCATAATTAACACCAATCACATAATAATTGTCACTTTCTTCCGGCGGTACCGTTTCATCAAGTTCTATCACATGCGGAACTACAGTGAAATTCAACGTTTTGCTATCTCCGTTTTCACTTCGACGAACCTTAACATCTAAAGGTTTTCCTGCCGGCATATTAATATAAATTCTTGCTTCCGTTGAGCGCAAAATACGGTGCCCATCAATCGACAATATTTCATCACCCGGACGAATACCTGCCTCATAAGCTGGTAATTCTTGGGGGACTTCGCTCACAACATTTGAAAATGTCGTTGTCATTCCAATATAAATAAAGGAAAAAAGTAAAGCTAAAATAAAATTAAATAGAGGGCCTCCAAAAATAGTCGAAATCCTAACACCAACGGACTTCTCATAAAATGCGCCCCCATTAAGCTTTTTAACGTTTTGAGTTTCTTGCTTGTCTTGTGGCTCAGAGCCATCTTCTCCATGCATACGGCAAAATCCACCAATAGGTAATAGACGTATTGTCCATTGTGTTCCTTTTCGTTCAAAGCCGAACAACTTAGGGCCCATTCCAATCGCGAACTCTTCAACCGCGATTCCACCACGTCTTGCAAATATATAATGCCCAAATTCATGGACAAAAACGATAAAACTAAATACTAATAAAGCTACAATAATACTCATTGGTGCCACCTTCTTTCAATGTATTGTTCTGCCCACGCTTGGGCTTCTAAAATATGATCTAACGTTAACGCTACCGTCGAATCGTAGTATTCTTCAAGATACGTATTCATGACTTCTTCTATATAATCCGCAATCTGAAAATATTGAATTTTTTTATCTAAAAACATAGCTACAATAACTTCATTGGCTGCATTTAAAATCGTAGGTATAACGCCTCCATACTCTAATGCTATATATGCCAATTTCAAGCATTTAAATGTATCTATATCCGGTTTTTCGAATGTTAATTTTTGTAATTTTGTTAGATCTAATCGCTCATATGGCATATATTCACGTTGGCTTTCAAAAAGCGCATATTGTATGGGAAGTCGCATATCAGGTAGTCCTAATTGCGCAATAACTGATCCATCAATATATTGTACCATAGAATGAATAATACTTTCCGGGTGAACAAGAACCTCAATCTGGTCCGGTTCAACATCAAATAACCATTTTGCTTCAATGACTTCAAGTCCTTTGTTCATTAATGTAGATGAATCAATAGTTATTTTCGCTCCCATTTCCCAGTTTGGATGCTTTAAAGCATCTTCTAGCCTTACATTTTTTAAGTATGCCGCATCCTTTCCCCGAAAAGGGCCCCCGGATGCTGTTAAAATAATTTTCTCAATTTTTTTGTATGCATTGCCTTGTAATGATTGATAAATCGCCGAATGTTCACTATCCACCGGTAATATGTTAACAGAATGTGCCTTGGCTAGGGGCATAATTAATTCACCTGCTGTCACAAGTGTTTCTTTATTGGCAAGTGCTATTGTTTTATTCGCTTTGATTGCTTCAATCGTGGGAACGAGACCAATCATTCCGACAACTGCCGTAACTAAAGTATCTATATAAGCATATTTTGCAACAGCAATTAAACCCTCCATCCCCCACAAAACATCAATCTTTAGGTCCTTATGCTGTTGGAGGCGCTCGCTTAATTGTTGTTGGCTATTCCTATCCATTAACGCAACGATTTGGGGTCTATATTTTAAACATTGTTCATATAATCTATCTACATTTGTATTGGCTGTCAGCGCCACAACTTCAAATTCATTATGTAAGTCAATAACGTCTAAGGTTTGAACACCTATAGAGCCCGTCGAACCTAATATTCCTATTCTTTTCTTCATTATTACCTCTTTTTCTTTATCATCATTTATAATGATAAAATTAGCATCGATGCATAGTATACAAATGGTGCAACAAATATAATGCTATCCATTCGATCGACAATTCCTCCATGCCCCGGAATCAATGTACCGAAGTCTTTGATTTTGGTTACTCGTTTCATTGCAGAAGCTGTCATATCACCAAATTGGCCAAAAATTGATCCGACAATTCCCATTAATGCAAATCCAATGAAATGATGTAACTCAATATGCGTCTCAGTATACGCTAAAAAAAAGGTATACAAGGTTGTCAAAATTCCTGACCCAAGAATTCCTCCAATTGCACCTTCTATGGTTTTATTTGGACTTAACTTTGGTGCTAATTTATGTTTTCCTAAAAACACGCCTGTAAAATATGCAAAGGTATCACTTCCAAAAGAAATTAACAAAATAAGCCAAATAAGAATATGTCCATATTGATCCATATTTCGGACTAAAACAATATGGCTCATCATAACTGAAATGTAGAAATAGCCAATTAATCCTATAAATACTGTTTGTAATTCCACTTTTGGATAGCGAGTAATATAATATATAAAGGATAAAATAATCATTAATACAAGGCTAATGAGTATATATTCTAAGCGCTTACTGTACTGTAAGATAAAAAGTGCCAAGGTTAATAGGAGTTGTAGAAAGTAGATAAAATATTCTTCCATCTTAAAGGCACGATTAAATTCCCACAATCCAATAGAAATCGCCACCAATATCAAAACCGAAGTCAGCCAGCCCCCTAAATATAGCGGAAAAATAACAATAGGTAAAGCTATTATTGCAGACAGAATTCGTGTTTTCATTTTGTGCGTCCTCCAAATCGTCGATCTCTTCGATTATATGCATCAATTGCTTTTATTAATTCTGTTCTGTTAAAATCCGGCCAATATACATCTGTCACATAAAATTCTGTATAGGCCAGTTGCCATAACATAAAATTGCTGGTACGAAGTTCACCACTTGTTCGAATTAATAATTCCGGATCAGGAACTCCAACCGTATCTAAATAGTATGAAAATTTATCTTCATCTAATTCTTGCATAGCTAACATCAAGTCATGCTTAGAGACTTGATTTGAGCCATCATTATCAACTAAATGTTGAAATACGCCACGCATGCCACGTATTATCTCGTCTCTTCCACCATAGTTTAAGGCAATCTGGAGCTGTAATCCATCAAACTCTTTTGAAGCCTCTTCTAATGATTCAATCGCTTCAATAATATCTTTATCTAAATCACTACGTCTTCCGATAACTCGTACACGCATATTGTTTTCTTCTGAATTTTTAATGCTTTCATTTAAATATTGTCTAAGAAGTCCCATTAAAAAAGAAACTTCTTCTTTCGAACGTTTCCAATTCTCTGTCGAAAAAGCATAAACTGTTATATATTTTACACCTAGATCGTATGCATCTTTACAAATTTGTTTTAATGTCTCACTACCCTTTTTGTGACCAAATGTACGTGGCTTCCCTTTAGATTTTGCCCATCGTCCGTTACCGTCCATGATTAATGCAATATGTTTTGGAACCATCTTCTCACCTCTACTACATAAATAATATTCCCCTCTTTCGAGGGGGATTTTAGGTTAGTATATCAAGCTATTTTTATACTTTTAAGATTTCTTCGCTTTTTCTTGAAACATGCTCATCAATATTTTTAATAAATTTGTCTGTCAAAGATTGTACCTTATCTTCAAGTTCTTTTAAATCATCTTCAGTAATTTTACTATCTTTTTCTTGACGTTTAAAATGGTCATTAGCATCTCTACGAATGTTACGAATTGCAATTTTGGCATCTTCACCTTTTTTCTTAACGTCTTTTGTTAATTCTTTACGTCGTTCTTCCGTTAATTCAGGGAATGATAATCGAATACAAACACCGTCATTTTGTGGATGTATACCAATATCTGACATGTTTATTGCTTTTTCGATTTCAGCTAACATTGTTTTATCCCAAGGTTGGATTTGCAACAATCTTGCTTCCGGCACACTAATGTTTCCCACCTGGTTCAACGGTGAGGGTTGACCATAATAGTCAACTTTGATTTGATCAAGAACGTGCGGATTCGCCCGTCCAGCTCGAATACTATTAAATTCTTCTTCTAGTACATGAATCGTTTTTTCCATCTTCTCTTCATATTCTTTTAATACTGCCTCCATAAGTAGCCTCCTAAATTATACATAAACTAAAGTACCCTTATTCTGACCATTCATTGCATTGATTATACTATCTTCATCATTAAGATAAAATACGTGCATATTAATTTTATGCTCTAAACACATAATCGCTGCAGTCAAGTCCATAACCTTCAATTCTTGGTCAATAACTTCTTTTAAGGAAATGCGATCATATTTAATAGCTTCCGAATTATGATTTGGATCCGAATCATAAACTCCATCAATATTTTTCGCTAATAATATTATATCACATTCTGTCTCAATTGCACGCAATGCTGCTGTTGTATCCGTTGAAAAATAAGGATGGCCTAAACCACCTGCAAAAAAAGTGACAACTCCTTCGCCCTGTTTTTCCATGCATGAATCTTTATCAAATTCTTGGGTCATCTGACCAACTTTGAACGGAGTCATTACCAGTGTTTTTAAACCAAGCGTCCGAAAAACTTCTGCTGCATATAAGCAATTCATAACTGTAGCCAGCATACCAATCTGATCTGCTTTTGTTCTGTCCATGTTTTCACTCGTTCGGCCACGCCAAAAATTACCGCCACCAATAACAATTCCAACTTGAACTCCATTTGTTACAAGTTCTTTGACTTGCCTTGCAACTTCTAAAACATTTTTTTCCGAAAAACATTTTCCGGCTTCTCCGGAAAGAGCTTCACCGCTTAACTTTAATAACACCTTTTGGTTTTTTTTCATCGTACACCTCACATTTATAATTTATCATAATTTCAACAATATTACTAGATAAAATTAAAGGAAACACCAAGGTGCTTCCTTTTAAACAACAATTCTATGCCCAATTATTGTTGCATTTGCTTAGCAACTTCTTCAGCAAAGTTTTCTTCTTTCTTTTCAATACCTTCGCCTGTTTCAAATCGTACATAGGATTTTAATGTAATCGATGTACCAGCATTTTTAGCTACCTGATCAATATATTTCTGAACAGTTAAATCACTGTCTTTAACATATGTTTGATCTAAAAGACATACTTCTTTTAATTGCTTGTTTAGACGGCCGATAATCATTTTGTCGATGATGCTTTCCGGTTTATCCGGATTTTCATTAATTGCTTGTTGTTTAAGAATTGCTTTTTCTGATTCAATATAATCTGCATCAACTTCTTCACGGCTTAAGTAAACCGGTGGTAAAGCTGCAATTTGCATAGCAACATTACGAAGCGCTTCTTGAATATCATCATTAACAAGGTCTGTTTCTGCTTCAACTAAAACGCCGATTTTTCCACCTGCATGAATATATGACGCAACCATTCCATTGTCAACTGTAATTTTTTTAAATCGACGAATACTAAGTTTTTCTCCAATGACTGCAATTTGAGAATTCACTTCTTCTTCAACTGTTTTTGACTCGTCAGCAATCCATTTCTCAGCTAAAAAAGCATCAATGTCTGTTGCACTTGTCTTCATTGCTTGCTCAGCTACTTGAGCAACATATTTTTGGAATTTTTCATTTTTAGCGACAAAGTCTGTTTCAGAGTTTACTTCAACAAGTACAGCTGATTTTTGATCATCCGACACATTTGCTGCTACCATACCTTCAGCTGCAATACGTCCGGCTTTCTTTGCTGCTTTTGCAAGTCCTTTTTCACGTAACACTTCAATTGACTGCTCAATATTACCGTCAGTCTCCGTTAATGCTTTTTTGCAATCAAGCATTCCGGCGCCTGTTCTTTCACGTAATTCTTTTACTAATGCTGCAGTTACTGCCATATTCATTACCTCCATATATTATTCGTTAAGATTCATTCGTAAAAAATGCTTCAACATATGTTGAAGCATTCAGTTTTATATTATACATAACTTGACATAAAATGTTATGAACTTATTCAGCTGGCACTTCAACTTCGTCATCAACATTCATTTGCGCACCTTGATTTGCTTCAATTACAGCATTTGCCATTGTTGAAGTAATAAGTTTTACTGCACGGATTGCATCATCATTACCAGGAATAACATAATCAATCTCTTCCGGATCACAGTTTGTATCAACAATACCGATTAATGGAATACCAAGGATATGTGCTTCTTGGATAGTGATACGCTCGTTCTTTGGATCAACAATATAGATAAGATCCGGAACACCGTTCATCTCTTTAATTCCACCAAGGTTTCTCTCAAGTTTTTCCATCTCATGACGTAAGCCAATAACTTCTTTTTTAGGTAATACTTCAAATGTGCCGTCTTCTTCCATCTTTTCAATTTCTTTTAGACGATTAATTCGACTTTGAATTGTGTTAAAGTTTGTTAACATACCACCTAACCATCGGTTATTCACATAGAACATTCCACAACGCTCTGCTTCTTTTTGAATCGCTTCTTGAGCTTGCTTTTTCGTTCCTACGAAAAGAACTTTACCGCCTGCTGCAACAACTTCTTTAACCACGTCATACGCTTTATCGATTAATTTTGTTGTTTGTTGTAAGTCGATGATATAAATCCCGTTACGCTCAGTATAAATATACTCAGCCATTTTAGGGTTCCATCTTCGTGTTTGATGTCCAAAGTGAACACCTGCTTCTAATAATTGTTTCATTGAAATAACGCTCATTTTACTACCTCCATTGGTTGTCTTCTTCCATAGGATTCTTCTTCTTGGCAAACCTTCACGGCACCATGCCAGAAATCGTCCTATGTGCTTTTTTTACCCGTCTGATAGTGTATCATATACACACAAAAAAAACAAGTAGTTTTATTCACTAAATTCCATACCAAGTTCTTCGGCTTTTTTGATAACGTCCTCATCTGTTAAGTAAACATCTTCGACTTTTGTTAGGGGAATCATCCCTAACTCTTGTGCACGTTCTCTAATTTCTTCGTCTGTTATTGTCTCTTGGAAACTCTTACTCAAAGGTTCTTTCCATATAAATAAAATGATTCCGGCTAGCAACAATCCGATGCCAATACCTTGAATCATCCATAATACATTGCTTTTTTTTATGCTCTTCATCCTTTTAATCTCCTATTTAAACAAGTTCAACACCAGTTCTACTTGTCCTGTACCGATATTTAGGCGTTTTGCAATCTCTTGGTTGGAATATCCTGCTAAAGACATATCAAGTATTTTTTTATTATAATGAATATCTTTATACGCTTCAACTTCCTTTTGGCTAACTGCATTTAGATTCATATCTTGAAGACTTTCAGGCTCTTGTGGCCTTTCTGGAATCGGATCCGTACGCCGAATTTCTTTTTCCTTTTCATTAATCATCTGATATAAAAAAAGGAGTTCTTTATGCTTTCCATCAAGTTCAGTTTTTAGATATTCACCATATTCATTGAGTTCTAAGATTTTATTTTTTACTTCTTCATACACAAAATCTTCATCATCCTCATTATGCTCTGCATTCTCATCGATATGATTTATGCCATTTCGGATAATGACAAAACTTATTATAAAAAGTAGTCCGCCAATAAAGATTAACATCACTAATAAACCATCAAAACTTGTCATAATATCTCCCAACTAAATTCGTACATCAATTTTATGATAGCTTTTTGGTTTCTTTTTTTCTTTTGTTTGATCGCGTTTTTTATTGGGCGGTTGATATCCATACGTGTTTTTTCCTTCTTCTTTTGCATCGGCTTGAGCATCTGTTTCTTGTCCTTCTGAAGAATGTTTTACTCGATGTTGATCATGTTGGATGTCTTTATTATTTTGGTTTGCAATATGACTTTGTTCAAGATTTGAGCGTTGATTTTCTGCATGTTTCATTTGTGCAACTTCTTGAAGCTTGGGTACCATAACTTGCATGTCTAAAGGTCTTATTGCCATATAATCAACTCCTTACATTCAAAAATTATAACGCTCGCATACGTACATCTGCACCATCTTTATAAAATGCAGCGTATTTAACCTCTTCTTTAACAAAGTAATACACATTACCAATCCCGATGCGAACACCAGGATATACATTCCCCGAAACCTTTACTAGTCCGGAATTTCTATGTCCGACTTCGTCTTGGAGTTCTTCTATTCGTCGTTCATTTTTTGTGATCTTATTTGTTAAAAACACTTTGTTACGAACTGCCGACTTATACATTTCAGCTTTCTCGTCGTCTAATTCTCCGGTCATTTCTTTTCGCTTATTTAATAAAAGGATAACTTTTTCAAGGTTTTCTGCCTCTTCTTTTAACTTACCTATCCCTTTTCTAAGCTCATTATATTCTTCAAGTAAAGCAGGATCAATCCCCACTTCAACTTCTGTAACTGTTCCCATATGAGATCCGAGAATACGGCTTGATACAAGTTGTCCAGCTCGAACACGACCACCGGAAATCATCCCTTTTTTACCCTCTACAATAATTTCACCTTTACACGAAACATTACTATGCAATAGGGCTTCACTATATATATTTCCTCCACAGGATACATCTGCCTGTTCAATAAACTTCGTATGCAAATCTCCGCCGCATTTAATATTGCTTTTTCCCATACCTTGGATTCCACTATGTAGGGTAATCATACCTCCTGCAAGGAGTGTAGCTCCTTCGACGACACCCATGACTTCTATATCCTCTTTGGCTTCAACACGAAAGCCTGTGATTACATTCCCATGAACAACAACAGAACCATCAAAGGTTATATCGCCGGTTGAACTTCCCACGTTCCCAGCAATATCATAAATATTATTAACAACAATCTTTTCATCAATGACTTTGACCAGCCCGCTTTTATCTGCATATAATTCTGTCTTATCTTCATTGATTCGAGTATTCTTACCATAGCGTATGCGAATATTTTTTCCTTTAGCCGGTATGAGTTCATGTCCCTTAATATTCATACCAGCTTGCCCCGGTTCCGTTTGAATCAAACGCGCTAATAAATCACCTTCTTTAACAAGACTAATCACGCTTAATTTATGAAAATTCACATTTCCATTTACATCAACTTCCGGTTTCATATCTGCATTTAATTTAAATAGGTATTCCACTTTCCCCGGAATTGCCGGAGTAGCTTCTTGTCCTTGGGCTATAATATAAGGAACATTATATTCATGATTAGTAAGTACTTCTTCTAAATAATCAAGTTTAATACCATATTTAATACTACGTTGTTCTAACTCATCTAAGATTTCATTAAAGGAAATATTGACGTTTTCTGCTCCAGGATAAAACGTAACATAAGCTTCCATCCAATTATCGGAAAATTCAACTCTATACGCATTTTGTTTTCCAGTCACTTCGTCTTCATCATACGAATCCGAAATTTTAATAACGAGCTTGTCATCCATATTCTTCATCGATTCCTGTAGTTTCTCCATATCTACATTCATCATCCCACTATTTCGAAGTTCGTCTTTTATCTCATCAATTGTAACCGGTTTACCGTGATCTACCGGTGCATATATTTCAAGATAGTGACCATCTGTTTTTTCTATGATTGTATAATAACCATCAAACGCTGCATTTCCCATTATAAAACCTCCAGTAAACTTTCAATATAATGCTATCTATACATTATATCGTCACATTTGGAAAATTTCTACATCATTCCCTAATACTTCTTTCATTTTTTTTAGTGAACGTGTATGCAATTGACTAATTCTCGATTCAGACACTTCCATAATAAGCGATATTTCTTTGAGTGTCAGCTCCTCGTAATAATAAAGTGTAATGACTTTTTTTTCTTTTTCCGTTAACCCTTCAATTGCCTTAATCAGAGCTTTTTTAACTTCTTCTTCTTCAATTGCTTTTTCCGGTTGATCAAATCGCTTTGTCATCATCTTATCCGATGCCACTTCCCCACCTTGTTCAAAGAATTCTTCAAGAGAGGATAAGTTTAGTGCCTTTGTTTGGTCTTGCCATTTATATAATTCTTCAACAGATATATCTAATTCTTCTGCAATTAAGGTATCTGTAATATTTTCTTTTGAATCATTTTCAATTTGAAATTTAGCTGCTTCAATCATTTTTTGCTTTTTGCGAATCGATCGAGGTATCCAATCCATTTTTCGAATATTATCTAAAATCGAGCCACGAATTCTCAGCGAAGCATATGTCTCAAATTTAATACCTTTTGAGTAATCAAACTTATCAATCGCATCAATAAGTCCAAATACACCATAGCCTGTCAAATCATCAAACTCCACATTGTTACCCAGATACATGCTTAATCGACCAGCAACCAGTTTAACTAATCCTGCATATTCAATGATTAGTTGCTCTTTAATTTGAGGATTTTTAGTTTTTTCATATTGTTGCCATAACTGATTCTTAGCTGCATCATTCATACTGTCCTCCTTAAATCATTCCTACTCTTTTTCATGCTCAGGATCAGGAGTTATATTTTCTAATTCTTTGACTTCTTCATCAAGCTGTTCATTAATAACTTTGTTTTTCTCCAAATTATTTTTCTCAACAATTGCATTTAACCGACTTTGTATTATTGTACCAATGACAAAAAACAAGATCATAACAATAAGCATTGTATATATAATTCGTATCATAGAATAATTATATACAATACTATAGATGGCAACAATAATTCCAGCAATTAGCATTAAACTTATATTTATATTACGAATACGCATAACTTCACCAGCCTTAGATAATTTTTATTTCTTTGCCTATTGTTTTGATATGCAATTCTCCGGTTTCTGCATAGAACTCAATCGTTCTTCCATAATTTTTTCCACACTCTTCTGCTAAAAGTGGGATTCCTAGCTCTTTAAGCAATTTTCGCGTTGCTTCTGCATTACGTTCTCCAATTCGCATCATATCATTATTGCCACTAAAGGAAAACATTTGTGCCCCCCCTGCAATTTTTGAAACGAGTCGCGACTTGTGTGCTCCTATTTTTTCCATTTCTTTTATTAATTCAAAAATTGCCGTATCCGCAAATTTGGCTTTATTTTCATTTTTTTTAATTTGTGTACTATCGGGCAACATAATGTGTGCAAGACCACTTACTTTTGTTCTTTGGTCATAGAGTATAATTCCAATACATGAACCTAAACCGAGCGTAGTTAAGGCATCCGGTGACTTGCACACATTTAAATCTGCCATACCGACTTTAATCATTGTCATCTTGAATAATTCCTAAGCTTTTTAATATTTCAGCATACGAATCTAATTCAGGAATTAAAATAAAATACCCAAATACACGCTCAAGTTCGCCACCGAAATCTGTTTGAATTAACAGTGCTCTATCACCAACTTTTCCAAATTCAATAGCCGGAACACTTAATATGGCCCCTGCCATATCAATGGCCATATTAGGTACAGTACCGATAATCTTTAAATTTGTGAGAGTCGACAATGAAGAAAGATATGCACCTGCAATGATATTTCCTATTTCATTTAACGCAGACAAATCCATTTCAGTGAAATCTTCAAAACAATCAATATCTCTTCCCATAAGCATATTCACTAAATTGTGTGCTGATTTTTGCTCTAAGACAAACATCATCATTCCATTGATTTGCCCTTCTACGCCTATGAGAATCCCTACAATTGGATTTTCTGCACCGCCTAAAACTTCTGCCAACTCTTTAAATTCTAAAACATTGACCTGTGGAACCCCCATGTCAATTTTCTTATTAATCATTTGAGATAGTGCTGTTGTAGCATTACCGGCACCAATATTTCCGATTTCTCGTAAAATATCCAGGTGCATACTATCTAAGCTATTATAATCTAAATTGCTCATATACGGTCACCTTTCTTAATCATCTACACCAATGATTGATCCTACGTTGAGTAAGGTTACTAATTCTTCTCCGACTTTTCCAACGGCATATACATATTTAGATTTTTCATCATCAGAATCACTCACAATTTTTTCAATTTGTGCTTCGGATAATTGAATCACTTCTAATACTTCATCGACGATTAATCCAATGGCGTTACCATCAATTTTTACAATAATAATTCGTGTAGCATTGGTAAACTGATCTTGTTCTAACTCAAATTTAACACGAACACTCATTACAGGAATGATCTCTCCCCTTAAATTTATAACTCCTTTAATATATGCAGGAGCATTTGGTACGCGTGTGATATTGGGCATTCGAACAATATTTTGAACGATTTGAATGTTAATTCCATATTGTTCATGACCAAATTTCACAACAATAAATTGCTTTATGTCTTCATTTTTTGTTTGATTATTTTCCATTATTACCCTCCTATTTATACTAGTGAATTGACATCTAAAATCAATGCAACTTCACCGTCACCTAAGATTGTTGATCCGGCGATGAGTCGAATATTCGTTAGATATTTTCCTAAAGTCTTAATAACTATTTCTTGTTGTCCTATCAATCCATCAACAACAAATCCAGCTTGTTTGTCACCTTTATTAACGATAACAACCGTCATTGACTCTTCAGTACTTTCTCGCTCAATTCCTAATAATCCATCTAAGCGTACAATAGGTATAACATGCCCACGTAAATTAATAACTTCTTGATTTTGAATATATTTTATGTCCGAAACTTTAACATCTTCAATGTTTTGAATTGTATTTAATGGAATCGCATATTTTTCATTTTCTAATCGAACCATTAAAGCTTGTATAATTGCTAATGTTAACGGTAATCGAATAATAAATGTCGAACCTTTTCCAAGTTTCGTTTTAACTTCAATATCTCCGCCTAAAGCTTCTATTTTTGTTTTAACGACATCAAGACCAACACCTCGGCCAGATACATCAGAGATTTGATCCGCTGTTGAAAAACTAGGTTTAAATAATAGCTCTACAATATCTTGATCACTCATTGCATCTGCTTGATCTCTTGATATGGTTCCATTATTAAGGGCTTTAGCCTTGACGCGTTCAACATCAATACCATTACCATCATCTGCAACTTCTATAACAACATTGTTGCCATCTTGATATGCATCTAAATATACATTACCCACTTCACTTTTTCCACGACTTTTTCTTTCACTTGGCATCTCTTGTCCATGGTCACACGCATTTCGAATCAAGTGAACTAGAGGGTCCCCTATTTCATCGATCACTGTCCGGTCAAGTTCTGTTTCTTCACCTGACATATGTAGTTCGAGATTTTTATTTAACTTTCTCGCCAAATCACGCACCAAACGAGGGAAGCGATTAAATACTCTTTCGACTGGCACCATTCGTACTTTCATAACAGCATCATGTAAGTTCGTTGTAATACGTTCTAAATATTCAATCTGCTCATTCATATTTTGATTATTGTTTTCTACCGTTTCCAAACCATTCTTAACAATAATTAACTCACTGACTAAATTCATTAAGTTATCTAATCGTTCAATATCCACACGCACTGTTCGATTTGCTTTTGGCTTCGTTGGTGCTTGCCCTTTACTTTCACGCTTCTCTTTATCCTTAGCTGAATCATCTTGTACCTGACTTGTCTCTTCATCATCTTGTTTGTCATCTCTTTGTTTTTGACCAAAATCTTGGACGGCACCTTCAAGATGAATTTCATCAATAAGAACTTCTTCAACTTCTGCTATAGAATTAAGTTCTTTTAAGAATTTTTCTTGACTCTCACTTGAAATAAGAAAAACGGAAAAATCCAAATCAAATTTTTCATCTTCAATATCTTGTACAGAAGGATGAGACTTAATTATTTGACCTAACCCTTCCAAGGTTCTAAATATAATAAATGCTCTCGCTGATTTAAGAACACAGCTTTCTGCAATCATAATAGTAATGCCATATACACTATAACTCTCTTCTTGCGCTTTTAATATTGCATTCTTCTCATATTCATTAAAAGATAACATCTTATGTTTTCTTTTTGCAGATTCATCAATCGGTCCAGATTCCATTATCGGTTTATTTTCAGGTTGTGATGCAGATGTATCATTTACGTCAGCCTTTTCTTGGAGATGTTCAGCTGATTTTCCCTCTAAGATAAGATTTAAACGGTCAATAATGGGTTGATTGGTCTTTTCGCCTTCAGTACCGGTCTCAATAATCTGGTCGACATATTGCTCTAAAGCGTCTAGACATTGAAATAAAACATCAAGAAGTTCTGCTGAAATCTCAATTTTTCCATTTCGTATTTCAGACAAAACGTTTTCCATATCATGAGTTAATACCGTCATTCTCTTAAATCCCATGGTTGCTGCCATCCCCTTTAAGGTATGTGCAACTCTAAATATTTCATTAACTAAATCCTTGTTATCATCTGATTTTTCCATTTCTAACAAAGCTTCGTTCAAATTTTGCAAGTGTTCTTTTGCTTCTTCAATAAATATTTCGAGATATTGTGATACATCCATTTAAAGCACCTCCACTTTTTTTGTAATTACTTTTGCTAATTGATCAAGAGGAATAATCTCGTCTGCTAATTTAGCTTCAACAATTGCTTTTGGCATGCCGTATACGACGCATGATCCTTCTTCTTGTGCAATGATGTGAATTTTTCGTTTTTGTTTAAGATTTGCTACTCCTTCTCTTCCATCTGCTCCCATTCCCGTCATAACGACCCCAATAACATGTGGTATAGAGATTGTAGCAAGTGAAGTCATCATTTCATTGACCGATGGCTTATGGGCCCCATTTTTAGGTCCATCCGATAAGTGAATAACATATTGATTTCCTTTTTGCTTAACCATCAAATGACGATCTCCTGGAGCAATATAGGCTGTCCCGTTCAGTATTTGTTCTCCATCTTCAGCTTCCTTGACTTGGATCTCACTAAGATTATTCAGCCGATCAGCTAAGGATTTTGTGAATCCTGGAGGCATATGTTGAACGATAACAATTCCTGCCTCGATGTCTTTTGGAAAATATGGCAGAACATATTGTAAGGCTCTCGGTCCGCCTGTTGATGTACCTATTGCCACTAACTTTGTCACTTTATCTCTTACGTGACTCACTCGCGGTCGACCTGTAATCATATGAGTTTTTTCAGGTTTGGATATTGGCGTTGATATCTGAGAGCTTTCATATCCCGCACGATTCTGTGTTGCTGTCATGATTTTTTCAATAAGCTCCGTTCGGATTTCTTGAGAATTCACTTTAAATATATTATCCGGCTTAGCAACAAAATCAAAAGCTCCAAGTTCAAGAGATTGTATCGTCTCAAGGGCACCTTCTTTTGTTAATGTACTCATCATAATAACAGGAATGTTATATTTTTGATTCATAGTTTTAAGCATTGTCAAGCCATCCATAATTGGCATCTGAATATCTAGTGTAATTACATCCGGTTTAAGATGTTTAAGCAATTTCAATCCATCTTCTCCATTTGCAGCTGTGCCAATAACTTCACATCTTGAATCACCATTAATTATATCAGATATTACCCTTCGCATGAATGCAGAGTCATCAATTACCAATATTTTTTTCTTAGCCGTCATATCTTCACATCCCTTTTTCTTTTTTACGTCGTCGTCGTTCTTCTTCGAATATGAATTTTATAATTGTTTCTTGCTTCTCTAAAGATACGTCTATAAATTCTAAACGATTTTGAAAAGTTATTCTTTCAGGCTCAATCAATTTACTTTGAATGACTTTTCCTTTAGCACTAAGATCTACAGTTTCATCCTTTAAATGAAGACACAAATGACATGTAATAATTTCTTCTTCCTTTAACTCTTTCGGTGTTGCAAATCGCATTCCTCCACCACTGATATCTAGAACAATACCTTCCCCCGCCTCATTGGTTTCTGAATCTTGATAAATTAAATTCAATGTACAATTTAAGCGGTAGTATTGACGTCGTTGATATTTTTTAAAAAGAGTGAGTGGTTTCATAACAAGAATATGAAGATGTTCTGTTTTTTCGCGCTGTTCAACACTTGCTTCAGCACGCAACAAACCTTTTTCTGTATATACATTCATATAATAAATCTCATCAAATTGTAAAGGAATGATTTTTCCACTTTCAATCGGAGCTTGTATGCGCAACACATCATCATCAACGCTATAGATCATACTAAAATATATATCAGAATCTAATAGATCTGTTTTTTTTATCAATTCCACTTTATCCCCGAGTTTTATAGAAGCTTGCATAAAATTACCTCCAATCTTTATGTCTCAAAAAATTCGTAAAAATATTTCTCAGTCCACGTGTTGTCTTTTCTTCTTCATCATAATCTTCCATAATTTTTGTTGATAACTCTTCAAAGCTTTTAACAATGTTTGCTTTTGGATATAAAATCGAAATCGGTTTTTGTTCGATGACAGCTCGTGGTAAAAATCGATCTTCCGGTAAATAACCAATGGTTCTTAGTTCAATATTCAAAAATTTTTGACTCACTTTATTAAGCTTTTCAAAAATTTCTCGTCCTTCTTTATCACTTCGAACACGATTTACCAGCACATGAATATGTCCTTCTATTTCATCAATTTTATTATTTCTAATTGCTTTTAGAACAGCATAAGCGTCTGTTACCGATGTAGGTTCAGGGGTTGTAACAAGAATGACTTCATGTGACGCTGATAAAAAGCTTAATACTGCATCACTAATTCCAGCTCCGGTATCAATAATAATCACATCTGCATATCGATCCAACTCAGCCAATTTGTTCACCAATAATTCAATCTGAGTTTTATCAAGTCTGAGTAATTCTTTGACCCCAGAACCTCCCGACAAAAACTCAATACCTAATGGGCCGTTCGTTAATACTTCAGTAATGGTTTTATTATTATATATAATATCAAATAAATTATACTTAGGGATAACTCCAAAAATAACTTCAACATTGGCTAATCCGAAGTCCGCATCAAAGACAATAACACTTTTTCCCATTTTCCTTAACTGGATTGCAAGATTAACGGATATATTTGATTTACCGACGCCACCTTTTCCTGAGGTAACAGTAATCACTTTTGCTCGGCGCCGATTGGCTACTTGACTGTTTTTTATAATATTACGGAGGTTAGTTGCCTGGTCCAAATGTTCCACCTCCTAAAAGACTTTTTGCAATCTCATGAGGATTAATCTCACTGATATCATCAGGTACATTCTGTCCGAAGGTGATATATGATAATCGAACCCCTGTTGCTTTACGAATATTAAAAATATTACCATAGCTGACCGTTTCATCCAATTTTGTGAAGATTACTCTAAATTCGGTCATCGCTTTATATATATTAACCATTTTAAGCATATCCTTATATTTTGTCGCAACACTTAAGGCTAAGAAAACTTCTTTATCTGAAACAGTTTCTAAAAGCTCCTTAAGTTCCTGTTGATGCTCTTGATTTTTATAGGAGCGACCGGCAGTATCAATTAAAACAAGTTCTTTGTCTGAAAAGAAATCAATTGCTTCCATCATTTCTTCCGTTGAATAAACCACTTTGATTGGAATTCCTAATATATTTGCATATGTTCGAAGTTGTTCAACTGCTGCAATTCTATATGTATCCGATGTTATTAACGCAACGTCTTTTCCATAGTTTAACGAAAACAACGATGCAATTTTTGCAATCGTCGTCGTCTTACCCACACCTGTCGGGCCAATAAAAAAAATATTTTTATTCATTTTATTAATTTCTATTGTATCATAATCAGACATATTCTTGACAATTCTTTTATAAATAATTGAAACAATATCATCAATATTGGTTTCATTGCCATATACATATTCGACTAAACCCGTCATCAATTCATTTGCATATTTTTCGTCAATCTCATTTTCCAATAGTTGTTCGTAAATCACTCGGAGCATAGGAATATCTGTAGGGTCTTCTATTTTTATCTTTTCTTGTGTTTCCGGTATAACTTCAATGGATTTTTCTGCCGGTTTCTCAATAACTTTTTCTTGCTTTTCTGAAAACTTTTCTATAAAGCGTTTAAATTCATCTAACTCTGAATCTTCATAATCAACTTTTTGATCTTGCATTGTTTTATTATTTTTTTGAATTGACGCAGCATTTAGACTTATCTTTGGTAATGTACGTTCTATTCGGTCGTCTGATATGGCACGATCATCAACTGCTGCCGTAACTTCAACAAAAGATTTTCTAAACAGCTTAAAGAAACCTTTTGGCCGTACATGCTTAACACTAACAATTAATGCCTCCGGACCGAGTTCTGCCTTAATCGCTGCCATCGCTTCTTTTTCAGTTTGTCCTTTATATTTATGTATATTCACTAAACACTCACCATCCCAACTGACTGTAATTCTGCTTGATTGTCAATTTCTCCATAAGATATAACCACAATATCCGGGTATCTTTCTTCTATCAATCGCTTGTAATAAACTCTTGCAATTGGCGATGTCAATATGATTGGAGTTCTTCCCATAGCCTCTTGCTTTTGTGCGGCCGCTTGTGTAGCACTAAGTATTTTTTCAACCTTTTCCGGTTCTAAATTCAGAAACATACCTTGCTCAGTTCGTTTCACTGAATCCATAATCATTTGCTCAATTGAAGGATCTAATGTCAATACCTGATTTGTCTCTTCATCAAAAAACTTTTTGCTAATCGTGCGTTTTAATGATTGGCGTACATACTCTGTCAAAATATCCGGATCTTTGTTCGTTAGTCCATAATCTGCCAGGGTTTCAAAAACAGATACTAAGTCACGAATCGAGACACCTTCGTTTAATAAATTCATAAGCACTTTTTGAATGTCTCCTACTGTCATGATTTTAGGTACTAATTCTTCCACTAGGGTTGGATGATTTTCTTGAACATTATTGATTAAAGTCTTCACATCTTGTCGTGTTAATAGCTCACCCAAGTGTTCTTTAATAACTTCCGTCAGATGAGTTGCAATAATAGAAGGTGGATCTACAACAGTATATCCCATTGCCTCCGCACGTTCTCTTTGACTCTCAGTTATCCATAAGGCCGGAAGTTTAAATGCTGGTTCTATAGTTTCAATTCCATCAATTTCATCTTCAATATATCCCGGATTCATTGCCATATAATGATCAAAAAGTATTTCCCCTTGTGCAATCTGATTTCCCTTAATCTTAATGATATATTGGTTTGGATTCAATTGAATATTATCCCTCAATCGAATAATTGGTACAATTGTTCCAAGTTCAAGTGCAATTTGACGTCGTATCATAACAACACGATCAAGCAAGTCTCCTCCTTGTGATGCATCGGCAAGTGGAATAATCCCGTATCCGAATTCCAGCTCGATAGGGTCTACTTGTAATAGGTTAACAACATTTTCAGGTTTCCTGATTTCTTCTGCTTCAACATCTTCTGTCGAAATCTCATCAACAATTTCTTTAAGTTCAAGACTTTTATGCATCCTATAAGCAGCTATCAAAGTTAAAATTCCTGTTCCCCCAACAATTGGAAAGCTAAGTGGTGTGACAATACCTAAAAATGTTAATGCACCTCCTGCTAGCAACATAACTTTTGGCATTTGAAAAAGCTGTTGAATAAGTGTATCACTAATATCAACTTCCTTAGATACTTTTGTCACCAGCATTCCTGTCGCTAGTGAAATTAACAGTGCAGGTATTTGACTTACTAAACCGTCACCAATGGTCAAAATGGTATATTCTTCAAATGCATCTGCTAATGTTTGGCCTTGAATGACAACGCCTAAAATGACACCAAAAACAATGTTAATAAAGGTAATAATCAATCCGGCAATGGCATCACCTTTTACGAACTTACTCGCACCATCCATAGATCCGAAAAAACTCGCTTCGTCTTGTATTTTTTGTCGTCGTTCTCTTGCTTGCAGTTCATCAATTAATCCTGAATTTAAATCTGCATCAATGGCCATTTGCTTTCCTGGCATTGCATCTAATGTAAATCGGGCCGCAACTTCTGCAACACGTTCAGACCCTTTTGTGATGACCATAAAGTTAATAATAACTAAAATCATAAATACAACAACGCCAACAACTAAACTAGAACCTCCAACAAATGAACCAAACGTTCGGATAACATTACCTGCTTTGGCTTCTCCACCTGTTAATATCGCTCGCGTTGATGATACATTAAGTGCAAGTCGATAAACGGTCATAAATAATAAGATTGTAGGAAATGCTGACATTGATAAAGCTTCTCTCGCAAACATAGCATTAAATAAAATGATTAATGCCAATAATAAATTTAATGATATCAAAATACTAATGACTGCTCCTTCAATAGGAATAATCATTATAACAATAGCTACTAATATAAATAATCCGAGTATGATATCTCCTGGTTTCATGTAAGAGCACTCCTATTTTTTAAAGAATATACAAAAGCTAGTACTTCTGCTACTGCCTGATACAATTCAGGCGGTATTTCTTGACCAATTTCAACTGTATAATATAAGGTTCTAGCTAATAATTTATTTTCAACAATTTCAACTTCATATTCTTTTGCTTGTTCACGTATCCTAGCCGCAACAAGATCAGCCCCTTTTGCCAATACTCTAGGTGCACCAAATTGGTTCTCATCATAGGCAATTGCTATTGCAAAATGCGTAGGATTTGTAATAACGACATCCGCTTTAGGGATATCTTGCATCATTCGACGCATAGCCGCTTCTCGCATTTTTTGTCGTATTTTTCCTTTAATTTCCGGGTTTCCGTCAATCATTTTACGTTCATCTTTTACTTCTTGTTTTGTCATTTTCAAATCTTTTTCATGTTTATACTTTTGATAAGCAAAGTCAATGGCTGCAACAATGATAAAATACATACCTACTTTAATTGCCATATCTAATACCGTATCAATAATCATAACATATCCATCAAATACAGGAAGTCGATAGAAGTTATAAATCATATTTTCAAAGTCGACTAATGTCAGATAAACAATAAGCAAAATAATAGCTATTTTTAGAATAGATTTCAACAGTTCAACCAATGTTCGCATAGAAAACATTCGCTTAACACCTTGAATTGGACTTAAGCGATTAAGTTTTGGTTTTAAAGGCTTTAATGATGGTTTCCATCCAACTTGTGCGATATTTGCAACAAAGGCAACAATAAAGGAAATCCCTAATATTGGAAGAATCACAAATAACATTTTTTCCACAAAGTATAGATATATTTGCTGGGCTAACAATATGTCTATTGACTCGTATTTAAAAAGGGTAAATGCTTCTCGCATAACAATAATTAACTGTTCGGCAGCCCACGGTCCAAAAATTTTCAGTGTATAAAATATAGAAATAAGAAGAAACGCCGTTGTTATCTCATTACTTTTTGCAACTTGCCCTTCTTCTCTAGATTTTTCACGTTTTCGGCTCGTTGCTTGTTCAGTTTTCTCTCCTGCCCCTGAATCTTCTGCAAAAAACTGAAGATTCAAAGTAAGCAGCATTTTTTGATTCATATCGATCATGGCGCCATCCCTCGAATCAACATATCCATCATTATTTTTAATTCACGAATGATTATTTCAGCAACATTATCAAAAAGTGCCATTGTAAAATAAAGTATAAATAGGCCTAAGATGATTTTAATCGGAAAGCCAATAACAAACATATTTAACTGTGGAACCGCCCTCGCCAAAATACCTAATACCACGTTTGTGACTAACATAACAAAAAAAATCGGTGCCGCAACTTGTAATGCTAGTAGAAAAAAAGTATTAAAATATTCTATCAAAGAATCATATAAATAGTTGCTTGGCGATAGCTGCCCTATCGGAATAAATTGATAACTTGTTTTTAATGCTTGAAATATATATCCATAGCTACGTGTTCCCAAGAAAATTAATAAAAAAGTAAAGTAATAAAAGTTACCGGTAATTGTGATCTGTGTTTGACTTAATGGGTCAAATACATTAACCATTGAAAATCCAATTTGATAATCAATAAATTGTCCCGCTAGGGTTAAAATTGCAAAAACAATATATGCCCCAAATCCCAACATCCATCCGGTAATAAATTCTTTTATAACTAAGATTGCATAATCAATAAGTAATATACTCCTTGTATCGGTTAATGGTGTGATTAGATTGATTATAATTAAGGAAAAAAAGAAGCCTATACCAATCTTAGCAATATTTGGTACCCCACGATTACTTAAAAACGGCATTATAATCATCATACTCATTGTTCGAACGAATACAAGTAAAAGGGTATCTAAATATGTAAAGGGATTACCTAAAATAAGTTCCATAATTTACACCACTTATCGAATAAATTGATTAATACTCATCATTGTGTTGGTAAAAAATTCCAATATCTGTCTGCCTATAAATGGTCCAAAAATAATAACACCTAAAAAAACGGCTAATATCTTCGGAACAAAAGCTAATGTCTGCTCTTGAATTGATGTAATCGTTTGAAATACACTGACCAACAATCCGACAATTAATGCTATTAACAATAAAGGCAATGCCGCTATAATTGTTGTAAAAACAGCTTCTCTGGCAAAATCTGTAATCATTTCTCCTGTCATCATAAGCCCCTTTCTCAATAAAACGAGTCGACAAGTTCCTTAATGATAAGTGTCCACCCATCTGCCGCAACAAACAGTAATAACTTAAAGGGAAGAGATATCATAACTGGTGGTAACATCATCATCCCCATCGACATCAATGTTGATGCTACGACCATATCTACAATAATAAAAGGTATATAAATCATGAATCCGATAATAAATGCTATCCGTAATTCACTGATTATAAAAGCAGGAATTAAAACTTCAGTCGGTATTTCATCATATGATTCAATCGATTCAACTTCTGCAATATTTAGAAATAAGTTCAAGTCTTTATCATTCACTTGGCCCATCATGAATTCTCGAAGGGGATCCATGCCACGTTCAATAGCTTCTGCTTGGTTAATTTCACCTGCCGAATAAGGCTGTAGCGCATTTTCATTAATATCTGTAATAACCGGCGACATAATAAAAAAAGTAATAAATAGTGCTAAACCAATGAGTATTTGGTTTGGAGGTGTTTGTTGAGTACCTAATGCGCTTCGTATAAAATGTAAAACGACGATAATACGTGTAAAAGACGTCATCATAATTAATATTGATGGCGCCAACGCAATAATAGTCAAAATAAAAAGTATCTGCAGACTGCTTACAACATCACTCGCCTCTTCTGTTGCAGATAAATTCAAATCCACAGAAAAAGGAATAGGTGTTTGTTGGGTATCTACTGCCATGATTGGAGTCATGGCAAAATTGTACCATACAAGCGCAAATACTATAAATAATAATACTAGTTTATATTTACTTATTATTTGTTTCATTTTTCTCGTCTCCACAATCCTTTTCATCCTTTTCTTTACCTGACCTATATTTTTCAAGAATTTGTTGGAAAGGGAGTATTTTCTGCTTTTGATGATCATCTAAAATCAACAGTTCATCCTCGGTTAATGACAAAATAGTCTCAATATGTTGTTTTGTCACACTCACAACAACATATTGAGTTCCAATTCGAATCAACTCAAGATATTTCGACTGCCCCAAAGATATAACTTCAATAATCTCAAGGTTCTTATTTGTCTTAGTACCTTTTTGAACACGCGCAATGACATACGTGACATAGTAAGCAGCTATTATAATAACTAGAAATAAAATCAATAAAAATAGCATTTCTAACGAATCACGTTCTCCCAATACAAGTAAACCTATATTCGTCATAAAACACTATCCGATTACTTTTGATACAGCTTCTATAACACGTTCTGCCTGGAAAGGTTTGACAATGAAATCTTTTGCCCCTGCTTGAATAGATTCGATAACCATCGCTTGTTGTCCCATTGCAGAACACATAATGATATCTGCATTACTTTTAATGCCACGAATCGCTTTAACCGCTTCAATACCATCCATCTCCGGCATTGTAATATCCATGATAACTAAATCCGGTGCTAATTCAGAAAATTTTTCAACAGCTTTAACACCATTCTCAGCCTCTCCAATAACATTATATCCATTTTTTCCTAATATATCCTTGATCATCATTCGCATAAAGGCTGCGTCATCAACAATTAGTATATTTTTACCCGCCATTTTATCGCTCCTTATCAATGTTGTATTTGTTTTTTATTATAGCATATATCCTATGATTAATCATACACTTTTTGTCTTATGCCGTATTTTTGTGAAGAATTCACGACATTTTCTTCGCATCCATGTGTTATTATCACAGTATAGTTTTACCCTTCATAATTTCGGTCACCCGAATACTAAAATTTTCATCAATAACCACTACTTCACCTTTTGCAACAATTTTACCATTAACCAATACATCCACTGGTTCTCCAGATAATTTATTCAATTCAATGATTGTTCCTGGCGCAAACTCAAGAATATCTTTGATTGATCGATGTGTACGCCCTAGTTCTACTGTGACTTCGAGCTGAACATCCATAATCAAATCAATATTTTCTTTTTGTTGCATGACACTACCCACATCAAATTGTTGAAATTGAGCTTGTTGAACTTCAATGTTCCTGTTTGGCATTGCTTGATTTTGCATAGGAGTCCCTTGTTGATTATACATTGGCATTCCTTGTCCTTGCATTGGCATGCCTTGATTCTGAGTATACATATTCATATCAGACTGTTGCTGTGGAGGCTGTTGTTGCTGTTGCTGTTGTTGCTGTTGTTGCTGCTGTTGCTGTGATTGTTGTTGCTGCTGTTGCTGTGATTGTTGTTGCTCTGGTGCTTGCCCTGCTTCTACTTTCTTGTCAATGACTTCTTCGCTTGTATTCATAAATTCTTTATAAATATCTTGTGCAAAGTCAATAGGATACAATTGCATAATTTCACTATCAACTAAATCTCCTATTTGAAGCCGAAAAGAAACCTGAATAAAAGACTCTGTTAAAAATTCAGCGACTTCGATTGGATCAAAGGGCTCATTTAGATTGATATGTGATGAAGAAGGTGGTTGAATGTCAATTTTTTTCTTAAACATAGACGACATGGAGGTTGCTGCTGAACCAATCATTTGATTCATAGCTTCGCCAATTGCACTTAGGTGCAAATCATTAATCTCTTCGTCTGGTGCTGAACCATCCCCACCCATCATCAAATCTGCTATGATTTTTACATCATTTTCTTTTAAGATGAGTAAATTTGTTCCTTCTAGACCCTCTTTGTATACGATTTGAACAGCAACACAAGGCGTTTCATATTGCTCTACAAAGTCTTCCCACCGTAGCGTCTTTACCTTGGGCGTTGTAATCAAAACCTTTTGATTCACTAATGAATATAAGGTTGTAGCCGCCGTTCCCATGCTAATATTTGAAACCTCACCTATGGCATCTTTTTCTTCATCAGAAACTAATTCTTCTGAGCCTGTATCGGACGAATCCGAATCATCAGAATCAAGTCCATTCAATAAAGCATTTATTTCCTCTTGAGATAACATATCATCCATCTAATCGTCCTCCTCTCTAATAATTTGTGAAACTTTGATGGCATTATTTTTCTCAAACACACCAGGGTTTCCTTTGAATTTCTTAATATTTCCAACTAACACATCAATTTCATCTGTAACTTTTGTATCCAGTTTAATGATATCACCATACTGAAGATTGATAAAATCATCCACCGTAATTTGGCTTTTACCCAATATCGCACTAATTGGAATCTGAGTTTTAGATATTTGATGTTCAATAATATCCGAATACGTTTCTTCATCTGATTCCTGTAATGAAGAAAACCAATATTTCGTATTCAATTTATCCATTATAGGTTCAACGCTCATATATGGAATACATACATTTAGTAGTCCTTCAACCTTACCTATTCTAAGGTTGAGCGTAATGAGGGCAATAATCTCATTCGGTGCAATAATTTGTGCAAATTGAGAATTTGTTTCGATCTGTTCAAGTCTGGGATCAAGTTCGACAACATTTTTCCAGGGATCGATTAATTGTTCTACCAAGATATTCATGATTTTTTCAATGATCGCTAGTTCAATCTCAGAAAAATCTCTCGCTTTATCTAATGCTTCACCTTTTCCGCCTAGTAATCGGTCCACAATTGAATATCCAATATCAACACTCATGTCAAGAACAACATTACCTTTTAAGGGATAAAAATCAACAATTCCTAAAAGAATCGGATTCGAAAGTGCATTCGAAAACTCCGAATATGCAACCGCCTCCGAGTTAATCACATCAACTTGACATGAGTTTCGCATGTAGGCAGGCAACGTTGTTGATACGAGTCTGGCATAATGTTCAAAAATAATTTCTAATGTTCGTAAGTGCTCTTTTGCGAACTTACTCGGCCTAGCAAAATCATAGTCCTTGACTTGTTTTTCTTTTGAACTTGATTTGTACTCTTCAACGTCCAACTCACCGGTATTTAACGCATTTAGCAATTGGTCTATCTCATTTTGAGATAATACCTCACCCATATCCTCACCTCCTGCCGAATATAATCAAATAATTGTTTTATTCACTGACAATTAAATTGTTGAAGTATACATCTACCACAGCTTCATTGCCTATTAATTCTTGAAATTTCAAAACAAGTTCTTTTTTTAACTCCTCTTGTTTTGAATATTCTTTATAATAAGACAAATCTTTACTTATCAGTATTGAATAAATCCGATCGCGTATAATTCTTCCTTGACTCGTTAAAATTTGTCTAGATTCTTCTGCACCTTTGTGTTTAGTATCAATCGCAACTCCAACTTTTAAAACAACATTGGCTGTTTTTCCAGTGTCTTCATTCGTCAGTTTTAGAATAAATTGGTCATCCTCTGCGCCAAGATTTACTTCTTCTAGCTGAGACAATGGTATAACCACTTCTCCACTTTCATTTTTTTGTGTTTCGGGGATCAAAATTGATCGAACACTTCCGACCTGAACTAAAACAATAATCATAATTACGAGTACGATTCCTGTTAAAGCAACATTAATGATTGGTAATAACTTACTCATATTCGTTCTCCATTCTTTCTCATTTTACTCCAACGTCGCATTGTCCGTTGTTTCTCCAATTGACGTTTCTTCTTCGTCCGAATCACGGATAAGAAATTCTCTAGAATCTAAAATAACTTTAATTTCGACACGACGATTTTGTGCTCTACCTTCAAGTGTATCATTCGATGCAATTGGTCGATACTCTCCATATCCAGTCGCAGCAACCTTTTCCGGATCAAAATCATGTGATTCAAGGAGTTCCTCTAAAACCGCATATGCTCGATATGACGATAAAATCCAGTTGTTTGGAAACTGTGCATTATTTATATCCAAGTTATCTGTATGCCCTTCAATCTGAATATCATAACTACTATATTCTTGATTTTTTAAAGTATTGGCAATAGCGTCAATGGCACTTACCGCTTCAGTTCTTAGATTTGCTCGACTACTATCAAATAAAAATTCACCTTGCAAGGTCAGCTTAACATAGTTTGAGGTGTACGATACAGCTACAACATCCGCATTATAGCCTTCATTACGTATTTGTTCTTGGATAGCTTCTGCGATTTGACCGGCGCGAATATATTCTTCGGTTCTTTCTTCTCTATTATCCTCATCAATTTCAATATCCGTATCCTCTTGTTCAGGCAATGTATTATCCTGATTTTGATTTAAGTTCATATTTCCCTGAATGATAATCTGAAGATCACTTAACTGAGTAACTCCGTTATTCAATAATTCTCCTTCGGTTAATGCTTCACCACCAGGTAAAACATCTATTTGATCAGCGAATGAACTCATTGCAGCTTTGAATTTTGCAATATCAACACTTGACATGGAAAATAACAATACAAAGAAACATAACAATAATGTGACCATATCACCATATGTTGACATCCATGCAGGTGCACCTTTCGGTCCTTCATCTGTATGCTGTTTTCTTGCCATAATTATTCACCTTCGCTTTCTCCTTCAGCGTTTTGATCAGATAACGATGCTCGAAGTACCGGTGATAAGAATGCTTTTAATTTTTCTTCGATTACTCTTGGATTTTCTCCAGCTTGAATCGATAGTAGCCCTTCTATCATGACTTCTTTCATTAAAAGTTCTTCATTACTTCGAACGGCTAATTTACCGGCAAATGGTATACATATAAAATTCGCCATAATTGAACCATACATCGTTGTCAATAGCGCAACTGCCATTGCAGGACCAATCGATGATGGATCATTAAGATTACCTAACATATTAATAAGCCCTACCAAGGTTCCAATCATACCCCAGGCAGGTGCTAATGCTCCCATCTGGCTCCATACACCTTGAACATCTCGATGACGTGTCTCTATAAAGCTTAATTCTGTCTCCAATATACTTCGAACTAATTCAGGATCTGTTCCATCAACAATTAAAAGAACACCCTTTTTTAAGAAATCATCTTCAATGGCCTCTGCTGCTTCTTCTAATGCAAGCAATCCTTCTTTTCTGGCTACATTCGATAGCCGAATAATTTCTTTGATAACTTCCCCTTCATTCATAAGAACCACTTTGAAGGCAATTGCTGACGCTTTTAGGGCGCCAACAAACTTATTCATAGGGAAGTTAATCATCGTTGAAGCAATGGTACCACCAATTGTAATCATTACAGATGGCACATTCCAGAAAGCAGCTATTCCGCTTACGCCCTTATCTACTATGATAGAAAAGAGAAAGAAGAAAACGCCTAAAACTAATCCGATTATAGTTGCTAAATCCACTATTTCCACCTCACGTCAAGTATTCTTGTCAGTCCGTAATAAACCCATCTTGTCTTGCTATTTGTTTACTCTTCATGACCTTTTCATAAATTTCATTCATTGACTCTGTGACAACTAGCTTCTTCCCCGTCGTCAAGGTAATTACTGTATCCGGTGTTTCTTCTACTTGTTCAATTAAATCATTATTTAACAAAACTTTTTGATGATTAAATTTCGTGATATAAATCATTTTGACACCTTCAATCTATGTATAATTGTGGTGCCAGTCATCGCCTGACACCACAATCATCTTATTTTATCATTATCTCTTCAAGTTTACAAGCTCTTGTAACATTTCATCTGAAGATGTAATAATCCTTGAATTTGCTTGGAATCCACGTTGTGTTGTAATCATCTCCGTGAACTCTGTTGATAGGTCTACATTTGACATTTCCAAAACTCCGGAATTAATTGCTCCACCATTGGATGATATATCAATACCAATTCCATCAAATTCACCGGAGTTACTTGTTGCAGTAAACAAGTTATTTCCTTCTTTACGAAGTCCTGCCGGATTGTCAAAGTCTGCAATGGCAATTTGACCCAATAGCTTAGTAGATCCATTGGTATATTGGCCTAAGATTTTTCCATCACTGCTAATTTCATAACCGGAAATCGTCCCCGCCGGATTACCGGAATCAAGTCCGTTAGTGTCACCTGCTCTTGCTTCTATGGTTGTATTACCTGAAAACATAGTCAAACTACCAAAGTCAACTTCGATTGTTGAAAAATCCGAGTTTGCCGTATCTAAACCCGTTATATCAAAAGTAGCCGGTGTGTTGGTGATTTTACCCGTTGCTCCATCAAATGTTATCGTTACTGCTCCTGTTGCTGCTCCAATAATCGAAACACCATTTTGATTAGTAACATCCGTCATCGTAATATCATATTGATTTGCTGTTGCTGTACTTTGCACATTCATCTCAGCAGTATAGGGATATCCTAATGAATCATAAATTGTCATGGTAAAGGGAACGCCACCTTCTGCTGGTACTAATTGCGGGTCATTCATATTAATATTCCCGCCAATAATTGCTTTTGATGTCATTTCTGGCTCGGAAAAAACATTTTCCGAACTTAAAATTCGTAATGGCTGAACTTTATTTTTTTGGATTTCTCCATCATTACCGACGCCCCAACCCATAAGGTTTAAACCACTTGAACTAACCAAATTACCTACAGAATCGATGTTAAATGCCCCGGCACGTGTAAATTTGTTTCCTGTAATATCTGAAACAACGAAGAAACCTTCACCTTCAATTTTTAAGTCTAAGGGATTGTCTGTACGCTGAGAAGCTCCTTCTGTCATATTGACATCGATTGAGCCCAGAGTAGCACCTAACCCTATTTGTATAGGATTTGTACCACCTTTATTTTGATTGGCACCTGAAGCACCTTGTACCGTTTGAGAAAAGATTTCACTAAATGTTGCACGACTAGATTTAAATCCAACCGTATTGACGTTAGCAATATTATTACCGATAACGTCCATTTTTGTCTGATGTATCCGAAGACCTGATACACCAGAATACATTGATCGCATCATAATTTGTTGACCTCCTATGTGACAGTCTTTATTGTACGTTCTATCTAGCAATCAAGAACGTTTCGCTCCCTCTAAAAGGTCCGGCTTATACCAATAAAGCTCCATCAATATTTGTAAAAACATGTTCTTTGCTCTCTTCTTTATTCAAAGCCGTAACGACAGTCCCATTTTCCACATTAACAATCAGTGCTACATCATCCACAAGCATTAAGGATTCTTTTACACCTTTATTTCGTGCACTGGCCAAACCGTTTTGTAAACGTTCGAGTTGATTGGCACTAAAGTCAATCTGTCTCAATTCTAAACGCATACTTGCATGCTTTGAAAATTTTAATTCTTGCTCTTGATTCAACTGCTGATGAAGTATTTTTTGAAATTCACCTTGATGACTTTGACGTCCTGTCTGATTCGTCGTATTGGATTTCGTTACTTGCCCTAACTGTTGAATCGATTTTGCCATTTGATTATTAATAATCATAGGATCATCTCCTATTCTTCATTGTTTTGATCTTCAGTTATATCTTCTTCTACCGTTGTTTCTTCTCCAAGTAATTGTTTTAACAGTGTTTCAATGGCTTCTATTTTACTTCCATTACCTTCAATTGCTTCAATCATTGCAACCGTTTCAGTCCCAAAATCACTGATAACAGTTGTCACACTGCTTAATGCCATTTCTTGGTCATTGACGAGCAAATAAGGAACTCCCTTCTTTAAATTTACTGCATCTACAATACCGATAACTTCTGTCTTATTTCCGGATACTTCATTCGTTACAGTTCCTTGAACATATTTATCAATTAAACTATTTGCTTGAGATAATTGGAATGATGCATTTAAGTTTTGCATCTGCTCAAGCGATGAAAACTGAGCCATTTGTGCTAAAAAGTCCTCGTTTGTTGTTGGTTCTAATGGGTCTTGATATTTCATCTGTGTAACCAATAGATTTAAAAATGCATCTTTTCCTAAAAAATCATCTGAACTTGTTTTTGATGTTTCTTTTAATCCATACTTATCTAAAATACCTTGTACTGCATCTACTGACGCCATACATTCACCTCCTAGGCTTGAAACTCAATAGAACTCATCTCTGAATCCATGTGACTGGTTGTCTCAACATGTGTTTCGTCTTCTACTTGCTCATTAATCATCTGTCGAACACGATCAATTCCTGAATGTCGTTTTTTATTCTGTCCCATTGTTTGCTGATATTTTCCTGGTTCGCGTTCACTATCTTTTCCGGCAAAAAAAGCTTTTGAATCGCCGACACTTATTTTTACGTCACGAAGATCAATGCCTTGATCTTCAAGCTGTTGCTTCAAAATAGGAATATTTTTTTCAATCAAACTTTTTACTGCTTCAGATTCGGCAACAAATTGACCTGTCATAATGCCGTTTTCTCTAGAAATATTCACAGCTATTTTCCCTAAATTTTCAGGTTGCAATTGAAGCATGATCTCTTGTTTTCCTTGTGTCACTTCTACTTTAAGTCCTGTAACAATTTGATCAAATACATTTTTTGCAGTGATTTCTGTATGAACCGTTCTAATCTCACCATTCATAACAATTGTTTCCACTTTTTCAGTAACCACTTGATTAAGTGTTGATTCAAACCCTGTCGGAATTTGATTTTTTTCTTCACTATTTGCGGTTAATAACGACTTATCTAAGTCGGCAGGTTCAAAGGCATCTGATGACTCTTGCTTTGATAAATTCATCTCAGCTTGTTCTTGATTCTGATTGGTGGCACCAATTATTTGTGTGTTAAGAGTAACTTGTTCATCTGCTTTGCCTTGGGCTATTGCACCTTCTTCAGCTCCCCATTGCTTGCGTTCATTAAATGCTGTAGATAACTCTTCTAAACGAGTGGCTATTTGTTTGTACTGTTCAACAGCACCTTCTGTCATCAATAATTCAGTCGACGACTCAAGTCCCATCTGTACAGTAACAAATTCCATAAGTTTCTCTACATCAAACAACTCTTCAATATCCATTTCAAGCTCTTGTAACGTTGCTTGTACTTCATCAATGGAAACATTCATTAAATCCGCAATCGCTTGAATGATTTCTAGCGAAAACGTCTCCATGTGCTGTTTAGCTTCTAAAGAAATGTTTTCATCCTTGGTGACGACATTCTTCTTTCCTGTTTCAACTTCTACAGGAATTTCTTCTTTTGAAATCTTCTCTTTAGATTTTATATCATTTTTTTCTGATGACTGCCCAACACGTTTACTTGGACGTTCAAAACGTTGTGATTGCGCTTTACTTTCCACATTACGATTAACACCTTCTTCAGAACTATTTGATACATCTCGAGTCTTTTGTATGACTTCTTTGAAGCTTGAAGAATCTGAGCCTTGCCCTGAACGATTTACATAATTCACATCATTAAATGTAGTGTTCATCAAATTTGCTACGAAGTTCATAGCAATACTATTCATTGACTACCTCCTTTACTTCATTCTTCAGGATAAAGATATGTTGTAATTCTCGCTGCGACACTTGTATCCATTGCCGCTAATATTTTACCTGCTTGTTGTGCATCTAGATTTTTGATAATTGTAGCAACCATCTCTAATCGCGTCGTACTCATCTCTGATAGGATTGCTGCAGCATTTGCCGGTTTCATCTCGTCATATGTTGTAATGAGCTTTTCAAGTTCCTCGCTATTGGCTTCTTCTCTTACAACTTCTTCATAGATTCTTGCCGCATTATCCGGATTCATTGTTTCATACCACGTTGGATAGCTTTCCGAATCAAATTGTTCAACGATAAAACGATCAAACTCTGCCTTTTCTTCATCGAATTGTAAATATCGATCTTCAAAGGTTTGTAAACGAGCATTCTCATTTTGAAGCTGATTAATCTGTTCTATAAGTGTTTCGGCTTCTTCCTCCTTTTCCTTAAGTAGATTTTCGGTAACTTTTAATATTTCTACAACTTCTTCTAATGATTGATAGCCTTCCTCCGACAAGGAATCATCAGCGGTTTCAGGCATCGATGGAAGAATGAACGTAGCCCCGGGGATATTTTGGATTTCAGGTCCAATAATTTCGGTTCCAAGTGAACCAACATCGAATTTAAGAAGGGCAACAAAAATACCAAAGAGTATTAGAATAGCTACTAATGCGATAATAACTATCGTTCGTATTTTTCCACCACTTTTTTTTTGTGATATTTCTTCTGCCATGACCTGCCTCCTAATTACGGATTTCTATATTTGTAACTCACAATTTCATCGAGTCGTTTTGCTTCTTCTAATTTTTCATTTTCTATATAGCTTTCAAAGGATTTTTCTTTCAAGCTTTCAAATATTTTTCGATCTTGCAAAGCCGTTTTTAATGCTTCTTTTGCTTCATCAACCTTGAGTTTATGTTGTTGTGTCACCTGTTTTTGTTCAGTCATTGCTTGATGAAAATAACGAATAACTTCATGTGCGCTTTTCATTTCCGAAGGGTTTACACGACCTGTAGATAGATTTATTTGAAAACGCTGGTTTGCCTCATGCAATTGATTTTCAATTTCTAATAACTGCTCTTGACTTTTACTTAAGGCTTGCATTGCTTTTCCCAACTCTAATTGCTTTTGCTTTTCCAGTTTTTTCTTTACTTGAAATACTTGTTCCATGGGAAAATTAAACTTTGCCATGATTCTTCACCTATCATTCATTTGTGCTACTTGAATAGATACTCTCTAATTCTCGTGTAACTTCATCAATATCGAAACGTTCATCGACTTCTTGCCGCAAAAAATTGTTAACGGCTTTAATTTTATCAATAGCCTCATCAATATCTGGATTACTCCCTTTCGAGTACGCGCCTATATTAATTAGGTCTTCTGACTCTCTATAGGTAGCAACAATCGCTGTTAAATAATTTGCATATTTCTTATGTTCCTTTGATACAACTTCATTCATAACCCTTGATACACTCTGTAATATATCGATTGCAGGATAATGGTTTTTATTCGCTATACGTCGTGACAAAACAATATGCCCATCCAAAATTCCACGTGCGGCATCGGTGATTGGTTCATTCATATCGTCCCCATCAACTAAAACAGTATATAATGCAGTGATTGAACCGCAATCAGAATTTCCTGTTCGTTCTAACAATTTTGGCATAACACTAAATACAGATGGAGTATAACCTCGACTTACGGGTGGTTCCCCAATAGCAAGACCAATCTCACGTTGCGCCATAGAAAAGCGTGTTAACGAATCCATCATAAGCAAAACACTTTTGCCTTGATCACGAAAAAATTCAGCAATAGCTGTTGCTGTTTTTGCAGCTTTTTGTCGCTCCATAGCTGGTTTATCCGAAGTTGCTACGACGACGACTGAACGTTTCAGACCCTCTTTGCCCAGATCTCTTTCTATAAATTCTCGAACTTCTCGACCCCGTTCACCAATTAAGGCAATAACATTGACATCCGCTTTTGTGTTTTTTGCAATCATTCCTAATAATGTACTTTTTCCAACACCACTTCCGGCAAAAATACCAACTCTTTGGCCTTCACCAACGGTCAACATTCCGTCAATCGCTTTAACACCTAATGGCAAAATCTTCTTGATGCGATCCCGTTTTAAAGGATCCGGTGCATCACTATCTATATTATATTGTTTCTCTGTATATAAGGGACCTTTATCATCAATTGGTTTACCTAGCCCGTCTAATATACGTCCCAATAACTGGTCAGATACGGATACTTGTAGTGGATGCCCTATGGATTCCACATAACTTCCGGGTCCGATTCCCTCCATGTCATCAAGAGGCATCAACAATATTCGATTATCTTTAAAGCCAACAACTTCTGCTAAAACTTTTTTGTGGTGATTTCCTGACGTAATCATACATGCATCGCCTACTGAAACTTGAGGGCCTAGAGATTCAATTGTTAATCCGACAATCTTTACCACTCTTCCCATTTGTTTGATATATGATTTTGTCATAAGTTTATCGTATTTTTTAAAATCTATATCAGGCATTAAAACCATCACCTTCCAAACTTTCTCTTATGAGTCTAAGTTCCTGTAATAATGATTCCATTTGGGTACCTAATGAACAATCAATACTTCCCATATTGGTTTCGATAATACATTCATTTTTATCCAACTGTTGGTCTACTAGAATTTCCACATCAATCTTTTCACTCAGTCCCTCAACGATACGCGCTTTATGCTCTAATACTTGGTCGACATCAAAGGAGGAGACTTTAATTACAAGGTCCCCATGTAAATCCAATTCATTCATTCCGCTTTTTATTAAGTACATGATCGTATCCTGACTTACACTTTGAACACCTATGAGCTTTGTTACAAGGGCTTCAATAATGTATAACATTTTGGGCTCAAGCTCTTTTTTTTGAACTTCGAATTGTTTATTTATCTCAGAACGTAAGTGTTCAATTTCTTCATATAAAGCATCACGTTCTGTTTCTAATAGGCGTTGTCCCTCATCCTGACTCATTACCTTGCCTTCTTCATATCCTTTTTGGTAACCTTCTTCGTATCCTTTTTGTTGTCCTAGTTCTAAACCTTTATCATAGGCTTCGTCAGTAATTTTTTCTTTAAGCACTTCTAAATCTCCATGTAAATCAGGCATATCATCCCTATGCACATCCTCTACATATTCTACAGCTTTTATCGAACTTTTTAATACTTTCGGATCATTATTAGCTATAATCTTGATTTCTTTTTTTTGATCTGTAAATGAGACAAAATTGGACTTTACAATTCTAGACAATGATTTCGTCACCTCCACCACGACTGATAACGATTTCTCCACTGTCTTCGAGTTTACGTATAATATTTACAATCTTCTGTTGAGCTTCTTCAACGTCTTTTAACCGTACGGGTCCCATATATTCCATTTCTTCTCGAATCATTGTTGCCAATCGTTTAGACAGGTTATTAAAAATAACATTTTGAACTTCTTCAACCGCACCTTTTAAGGCAATACCTAAATCGTTATTATCTACTTCACGAAGCACCCGTTGAATGGATCGATCATCAAGAGATAGAATATCTTCAAATACAAACATTTTTTTACGGATTTCTTCCGCTAAATCAGCATCTTCTATTTCTAATGTTTCCATAATATGTTTTTCTGTACTTCGATCAACAGAGTTTAATATTTGAACTATTGCATCAACGCCACCAACAATTGTATAGTCTTGTGTGACTAAGGATGATAGCTTTCTCTCCAAAATATCTTCGACATCTTTGATGACGTCTGGGGATGTTCGATCCATGGATGCAATACGTCTAGCAACATCCGCCTGCTTTTCCTGAGGTAATGCAGCTAAAATCATCGATGCTTGGGCAGCACTTAAATAAGAGAGTATTAAGGCAATCGTTTGATTGTGTTCATCCTGTATAAAGTTCAATAATTGACTTGGTTCTGTTTTCCGAATAAATTCAAATGGACGAACTTGTAAAGAGGATGTTAAACGTCCGATGACTTCCATCGCTTTATCAGATCCTAAGGCTTTTTCCAATAAATCTTTTGCATAACCTATACCACCTTCAGCAATATATTGTTGCGCTATACAAATTTCATAGAATTCCTTGATAATATTTTCTTTTACTTCTGGACTGACACTTCGAGTATTTGCAATTTCTAAAGTCAACTGTTCAATCTCTTCTTCTTTTAAGTGCTTAAAAATTTGTGAAGATTTCTCAGGACCTAGTGCAATTAATAAAATTGCAGCTTTCTGTATTCCTTTATAATCAGCCATCGTATCACTCCCAATCTTCATTCAACCAGTTTCTTAACAATAAAGCCACTGCATCCGGATTATCTTCTACAAAGTTTTCAATTTGTACTCTTGCATCACTTTTGCCGTCAAATTCAATCGAGTCCAAATCGGATACTTGACGCGTTGATGCCAACATTTCTTCAACGGATAATTCCGGTTCAATCTCTCTAATTTCTACTGGTTCAGTACCTTTATATACAGCATATCCAAGTAATAAAATCATTAAAACAATAATACCGATTAATAAATAATCGCTCATATTTGATTCTTCTGTTTCACGGTCAATAAATCTAGGGACTTCATAAGCAAGAACCATCACATTATCAACATTGCTGGCCATTCGAATCATCTCTACGATATCCTCATCAATATCTTCAATTTTCGTACGTCCTTCTTGCATGATGTCATATTTAAACTGTTCCCACGTTCTCCCTGCTAAAACACCGTCTTCTTGGCTTTCTAACATTCTTTGATCGTATGTTCGATATTTTGTTAGCGAGACAGAAACCGTTGAATCATCGTATATAACGCCACCAATAGCTTTTACTGCAGTAGCTACTTCGGTGTCATATGTATAAACAACGTTACGCTCTTCTATCGTTACAGTCGATTCATTACCATCGGCAATCATTGTGTCTGTAACACCATTAGCATCTGTTCCCGGAACCCCACCTCTAGTAGCATTCTCGGATTCTTCAAGGTAAGTGTTATCTTCGACGATAATACCGGTATTTGTTCCATCTTGTGTACTATGACGTTCAGTTACTTGTTCTAATTCATCAAAATCAATGATTAAATCAACCGTTACCATCGCATCATCATATTCACCTGCAGACAGTAAAATAGAACGCACATTGCTTTTAACCATCAATTCTTTTTGCATCTCATACTCAGTTCTTGATGAAATATTCCCTATACTATCTGTCACTGTTTGCCCATCAAATAATAACCTTCCTGTAGAATCAATAACCGTTACGTTATTTAAAGAAAGATTATCAACACCTGTTGCAACGAGCTTTGCTATACTCTCAACGCTGCCACTTGCTAATTTTTCATTTGTCGTTATAAGTATACTTGCTTTGGATTCTTTTGCTTCATCTAAGATTGTTCGATCTGATTCAGGCATAACGAGTTCAACTTCTGCTTGTTCTATACCTTCAATCAATTCAATAGTATTTGCAAGACTTGACTTTAAAAATTCTTTTCGTTTTAAAGCTCTTTCTGATTCTGTTGTCATAATTGAACTCTCAAACAAATCATCGTACGTAAGCTCACGACCAGATAAAATACCAATCTCTGCCAAAGCTAAGGTAGCATCCCTCCTGCTACCTTGAATAACATATATACTTCTTGCATCGTCGCCGACTTGATTATTAATGCCTGACGTATTCAACTTTTCTACAATGGCATTCACTTGAGAGGGTTCTAAATCACCTTGTAAAAGTTCATATTGCGGACGATTTAAGAACACAACAAGAAAAACCAAAGCTATAATTCCTATAGCAATCGTTGCCATCATTTGTGTCTTTTGTTTCGTTGAATATTTATCCCAAAACTCCGTTAATTGATTTGATATCCGATTCAAAAACTCGGGCATTTCCTACACCTCATTGAATTTATTTAAATTTGCATTCGCATGATTTCATTATATGCTTCTAAGACTTTATCCCTAATTTGAACCGTATATTGAAGAGCAACTGTCGCCTTTTCTTGCGCAATCATTACTTCATGAATATTATCAATATCACCAATTGCAAAACTCATCGCTGATTGTTCAGCTTGTTTTTGTAGGGTATTCGTTTGATCCAACATATTAATTGCCGACTTATACATGTCTGAAAAAACTGTTGTTTCTTTATCTTTTTGTTGCATTCCCACTTTGGGAAGTTCACTGATCAAATTATTAATACTTCTAATGTCCATCTTTTCACCTCAGATTATCTTCCGATTTCCAATGCTTTTGCTGCCATTGCTTTCGTTGCATTAAATGCGGTGATATTTGCCTCATATGAACGGTTTGCAGATATAAGATTGGTCATTTCTTCAACGACATTCACGTTCGGCATCTCGACATATCCTTCTTCATTCGCATCCGGATGTGAAGGATCATACACTTGGGTCAACGGCGAATTATCTTCGATAATTTGACGCACCTTTACTCCACCTCTTGTTGCTTGGTTACCCTTTTGCATATATCGATTTAAATGTGACCGAAAATTCTTACCGTCATTAATCTCTTGAAACACAACCGTTTTTCTTCGATACGCTTGTCCATCATCACCTTTTGTTGTGTTTACATTCGCAATATTTTGCGATATTGTATCCATACGTAATCGCTGTGCTGTCATTCCCGTTGCACTAACATTCATCGAATCAAAAAAAGACATACCCTTACTCCTTTCGGTTTAATCTATCATACATTGTATCAGTTTATTGTTAAGAACACAACCGCTTTTTTGCAAAAAGTAAATTAAATTGACCTTTTTTAAAATAAGAAGAGACTATGCATCTCTTCTTATTTCTCACCACTCTATATTTTATCAATTTCATCTTTTAAAATACTATTCAAAATCTTAATATATGTTCCCTTCATTCCCAATGATCTAGATTCAATTACTCCTGCACTTTCAAACTTACGTAACGCATTAACGATAACACTTCGTGTAATACCCACACGATCCGCCACTTTTGAAGCAACAAGAATACCTTCATTCCCATCTAACTCGTCGAAAATATGCTTAATAGCTTCCTGTTCAGAAAAAGAGAGTGTTCCTACTGCTGATTTTACAATACTACTCTTTCTAAGCTCTTCTGAATTTTCTTCATTAATCGAACGCATGATTTCCAATCCAACAACCGTTGAACCATATTCAGCCAATATAATATCTTCGATATCATAAAATGAATGCAATCGATACATCACTAATGTACCTAAACGTTCTCCTGCAATATCAATAGGAGAAACCATACCAATATATCCCTGTTCTGTGTATATTTTTTTGATTCCTAATGTGAGAAAATTAATATTTTCTTTGGTGGATAAAATATTTAACAATCGTTCGTTTAACTGTAATTCAATAATCTCTTTATTCTCAGAGGTTAATAATTCTGTAATCGGTTCAATGGTTTGTTTAGAATATTGTGCCAGTAACTTTCCCTTCTTACTAAGCACCAATACCGTTGAATCTAAAATGTCACTCATTACTTCACAAATGTCTTGAAAAACCACTCGCTCTGTTCCTGTTTTTTGTAAAAGCTTATTGATTTTTCTGGTGCGGTCTAATAGTTCAACACTCACTACCTTTTTCCTCCTACTAACATTTTCAGCTACACGCCTAAATTCTATTATATCTTAATCCATAATAGAAGACAAGGAAATTGTAGACAAATTTCACACATCTTCTCCATCTTCTTGGTTTTTTTCTTGAATGTTCTTACAAGTTTCATTAATACATAATAATTTTTTGCCTTTTTCCACCATCATACTGCCACATAATTCACATTTTTCTGTTGATGGTTTGTTCCAAGTCATGAAATCACATTCCGGATTATTTTCACAACCAAAATACCGACGTCCTTTTTTTGTTTTCTTAACCAAAACATCACCTTCACACTTTGGACATTGAACATCTTCCACCTTTTCAAGAAGAGGTTTTGTATTTCTACATTCAGGAAAACCAGGACAAGCTAAAAATTTTCCATATCGCCCCATTTTTATAACCAAGTTTCGCCCGCATAGTTCACAAGGAATATCCGTTTCTTCATCCTTTATTTCAATTTTACTCACTTCTTCTTCCGCTGTTTCAACTAGAATCTCAAATCCCGGATAAAATTTTCGCAGAACATCTTTCCATGGGATATCGCCTTCTTCAACTTGATCGAGCTCTTTTTCTAAATTAGCCGTAAAATCCACATTGATAACGTCATCGAAGTAACCTTTTAATATTTCATATACTATTTCTCCAAGCTCCGTCGGAAATAGCTTCTTTTGCTCCTTACCCACATAACCACGGGCAAGGATGGTAGAGATTGTTGGTGCATAGGTACTTGGTCTTCCTACACCATTTTCTTCAAGAGTTTTAACTAAAGCCGCTTCTGTATATCTAGCTGGTGGTTGGGTAAAATGTTGAATACCTTGTACGGATTTCATTCCAAGCTCTGTATCCGTTTTTATGGCAAGTTGTTTTTTGACAACAGCATCATGATCATCGTCATCATGATTGTAGACCTTTAAAAATCCATCGAATTTTAAGGTTTGAACATTCGTTCTAAATTGATACTGCTGAATATACATCGTAATTCGTTGTCGATTATATATTGCCGGCTTCATTCGTGAAGCAACAAACCTTGTCCAAATCAATTGATATAGGCGATATTGTTCTCTCGACAAAGATGCTTTAATTGATAAGGGTTCTAATTCTGTGTACGTAGGCCGGATTGCTTCATGAGCATCTTGAGCCGAATCACTTTTTTGAACTGCAATTGGTTTGCTATTTATATATTCACTTCCATAATTTTCATTAATAAAATCAATCACTTCATTATGTGCTTGATTAGCAATTCGTGTAGAATCTGTACGTAAATATGTAATTAGTCCCGTCGTACCTCGTCCGGGAATATCTACACCTTCGTATAATTGTTGGGCAATACGCATGGTCTTGGATGTCGTGAAATTTAATTTTTTTGAAGCCTCTTGTTGTAATGTACTTGTTGTAAAAGGCAAATTGGGTTTTCTAATTCGGTCAGAGTTTTTAATATCTTCAATCGATACCGGTTGATTTTCTATAGTCGACAATATCTCATCAACTTCTGATTTTTTCGATAGCTGAATTTTCCCATCTTTATTTCCATAAAAATTAGCTATAAATGGATCTTTTAATCCACTCGCCTTAATTGTTGCATCAATAGTCCAATATTCTTCCGGAATAAATTGTTCAATCATTTTTTCCCGTTGACAAATTAACTTCAATGCAACCGATTGAACACGTCCTGCACTTAAGCCTTTTTTTACTTTCTTCCATAATAAAGGACTGATTTTATATCCTACAATTCTATCAAGAATTCGACGCGCTTGCTGAGCATCAACAAGGTCCATATCAATTTTCCGCGCTGCTTTTATAGAACCTTTTACTGCTTCTTTTGTAATCTCATTAAAAGTAATCCGATAAATATTATCATTTAATGGCGCCAGCGCATTATATAAGTGCCAAGAAATAGCTTCGCCTTCACGATCCGGGTCAGTCGCTAAGAAGACTTTCGTTGATTTTTTCGCTTCCTTTTTTAATTTTGCAAGGAGTTCACCTTTTCCACGAATCGTTATATATTTTGGTTCAAAGTCGTTTTCCGGATCAACACCTAATTGACTTTTTGGCAGATCACGCACGTGTCCCATAGACGCTTCAATTTTGTAATTTGAACCTAAAAATTTCTTGATTGTTTTTGCTTTAGCCGGGGACTCAACGATAACTAAGTTTTTTGCCATTCTAAACCTCCAAACGTGTATAATAACAACCTGACTTTTTCTCAATGAATCCTTTTAACTCTAAACTCAAAAGAATAATCATGATTTCATCATGTTCTAAAATACACTTGTCTTGTTTTTTCCCATAAATCTGATGAACAATTTGATCTACATGAACAGGGTCGTAACTTATACAAGAATATACTATATTTTCTTTTTCTTCAAGTTTTTTTTCAAATTCATCTACAATCTTCCCTTTATCACACATGATTATTCCAAGCTCATCGAGGATATCATTAACGTCAAAGATAGGTTTTGCACCTTGTTTAATCAAATGATTGGACCCTTCGCAAGATTTGTCAAATAACCGTCCGGGAACAGCCAATACATCTCGACCTTGTTCCAAGGCATAATCCGAAGTAATAAGGGATCCACTTTTTTTTGCCGCTTCAATAACGACTATTCCATCACTCATACCACTAATAATACGATTTCGTTTTGGAAACATATATGACTGGACCTTTCGCCCATAAGGTTCTTCTGACAAAATACATCCACACTTTTGTATTTCTTGAAAATACTTTTCGTGGCGTTTTGGATAACACTCGTGTAATCCGCCTCCTAGAACTGCAGTTGTATATTGTTCGTCTTCAATGCAACCCATATGCGCATGCACGTCAATACCATATGCCAAACCACTAACAACATTTATCCCTCGGCGAGCTAATTCTTTTGCAAAATATTTTGCCATTGCTTTTCCATAATCACTAGCTCTACGAGAACCTACAATACCTATAGAAAACTCTGGTAATTGAACATTGCCTTTTGCATATAATGCAATCGGACAATCATCAATTTCTACTAAGCGTTTAGGAAAATTTTCATGTTCCGGCAACAAAACTTCTATATTTTTTTCACGTATTTTATTGTAATACGTTTCAATTTCAACTATTTTTTCTTTATATCGTTCCCACGCATCTTCCTCATGATTGTTTATAAATCCTGATCCTAGGTGTCCTTCAATACTTTGAAAATACTCTATGATTTCTTGACGCTGACATTGGTATATTTTTTCAATATTTTGAAATTCTTTGTATAAATACCAAGCACCTCTAGGTGTAATCCCGGGTGCTTGACTTAACCAAATATGGTATACCTCTTTTTTCATACCTCTCCCTTATCTCGATTTTAGCGTTTTAACTTTCGAATGATTTTCTTAATAAATGGTACTCCATGTTCAAATAACTTGTAGCTTAGTGGTCGAATGATTAAATCAAACTCACCAATATATTCAACGAATTCACCTGTGAATCCTTTTTTGAACCGATAAAGCCCATGCAACGGATTATCTGGACTCAAATCACCTGATATACCTCTGAAATCATACATTGTACAACCCATTTCATATGCATCCTGAATCATTTGCCACTGTATAAGATAGTTTGGCATAATATTACGAAATGCATTATCGCTTGCTCCATAGAGATACCAAGCCGTTTTTCCATTCACTAACATAATCGTTCCTGACACTACAAGTCCATCAGGATGCTCTTGATGCAAACTATGTAATTCTTTTTCTTCTTTACTTAATTTAGCTATGCGTTTTTCATCCTTTTTCTCTTTTGACTCTTCTTGGTCCAACTGTTTAGCCACAATTTCCAAAGCTTTTTTTACATTATATTTTGCCAGATAAAACTTCAATTTACCTGCTGGATGCAATACATCATACATACTTTGAAAATAGTCAAGTGATCTTGGAATAAAACTATCCCGTTCTCCGGTAACGCGCATAATTTTTTCAAATAATTCAAGTTCATCACGAGAACCTTCATATATTTCAACACCTTTTTTTTCTGCCAAACGGATATTGTAACGTGTTTTATGATGGAATTTTTTCATCAGTGCATCTAAACTTCGATCTAGTGGCAGTCGATAGACAAATCGTGGCTGTATTCCATCAAAATCAAGAGTAATGCCTTTATGCTGATACCCCAAATCACAAAGCATATGTATGATATCTGCATGATTAAAACCATCTTCGACAAGGTGGCCTTCTGCATCGTGCTCACGATATAAAACACAGGGGTCTATTTTCACCATTATTGCTTTATGTGCTTTTGCATATTCACTAATTTGCTTCGTAAATTCTTCGACAACGTTTCGGTTTGTATAATCCAAAACAAATCCCCGAGGTGCATAATACATATATCTATTCAGCATTGGAAGCTTTCTTTTTAACAACATACATGCACCAACAAGCTTATCTTGGTCTTTTAACCCTATCAGCTCATAATTCCATGCACCTTTACTTTTAAACATTCCCCATTCTTCGGATTGAAGAATTTGTCCATATTGATGTGTTTCATTCCAATCTTTGTAAATATGACGATCAAGATTCGTTACTAATTCCATGATTACCCTCCAAAATATGTCGACGTTCGACGTTTTCTTTAATATATAATGGTGATTTAATTAGTTCGACGAAGTCACCAACTTCAATAATCACATCACTTACATCAATCATCGTAAATTGCATATTTACCATACCTATAATTGGTAATTTAGCATTTTTATAATTGACATAGTCTTTTCGAAGCATCGCTTTCACAAAGCTCTTCATATAAAAGATAAACCGATATTTTTTCGACTGCCCTAATGGACTTTTTTCCAAACCAATGCCCTCGTAAAAACCGGCTTCAATAACACCTATTTTACCATCTTTTTTAAGGCGGTAACGAAGACCATAACCAATATAGTCCCCTTTTTTGCGTTCATGTATGCTTACAACAGGTAACTTTAGTGTTGCAACTCGCTTTAAAACAATTTTTTTCTTACAATTAACCGGCCCGAATAAAGCATTTCCTATCCGAATCATGTCATAATGCATACTTGGATAGTCGATTGCAATCTCCGAGTTTGCAAGATGAAAAATGACATGCTTGGAATTCACAAAATCTTTAAATAGTGTCTTGTATTGTATAAAGCGTTCATTTTGTTTTTGAACATATAAATCATCCGCACCTTTTGTCGTTGCTATATGTGAATACAAACCTCGAATCATGATATATTCTTCATAATTTTTATATTGTTCTAAAAACAGTTTTAAGTCTTTTTCGAAAAATCCAAATCGTCCAAATCCCGTATCAACTTTTATATGAATACTTATTTTCTTACTTGTATTCATTAAATTTTTTTCCACAAAATCAAACAATCGAGCACCTTGATCAATGCTTTCTACTGTAATTGTAATCTTATTTTCAATAGCTAGTGCAAAATCATAGGAAGGACCTAAAACTAATATTTCTTGTATAATCCCTTGTTCTCTCAATGCGAGCGCTTCATTAAAAAAACCAACTCCAAAACAGTCAACCTGAAATGATAGTGCTTTCGCAATCTCTAAAATACCATGCCCGTATGCATTGCTTTTGATTATGGCCATTATTTTTATATTATCTCTTGTAATCCCTTGAATTGTTGCTAAATTCTCAGAAAGTTTATTTTGATCGACTTCGATAATTGGATTCAATCCCGTTCCTCCATTCATTCATTACTCACCTATGTCATTATAACGATTATGAATAGAATTATCAAGCATCTTGCTTAAACAAAATAGCTTCTGCCACATGGTTTTCATGGATAACACTACTATTTGCCATGTCTGCAATTGTTCTCGCAACTTTTAGTAATCGGTGATAACAACGAGAGCTGAGATTAAATTGAAGATAGACTCTTTTGAGCAAGGTATCCGCTTTTGCTGTAAGTTGACAATAGTGTTGAATCTTTTCAACGGGAATATTGGCATTATAAGAAAACGCCTCATTAATATAACGCTTTTTTTGAACACCGTGTGCCTGTTCAACGCGCAATAATATATCTTGTGAACATTCACCACTCTGGTGTTCTTTTAGCTGTTTATAATCTATGGGCATCATTTCGACATGTAAATCAATACGATCGAGGATAGCACCGCTTATTTTGTTATGATATTTCTCAATTTGAGACGGTAAACATTGACATTTTTCTGAATTTGGAAAGTAACCACAGGGACATGGATTCATAGCAGCGATTAAGATAAAATCCGCCGGAAAGGAAAAAACATGATGATTTCTAGACAAAAGAATATAACCTTGCTCTAGAGGTTCTCGTAACGATTCAATAACATCTTTACGGAATTCCGGAAATTCGTCTAACATTAAAACGCCTTTATGCGACATACTAATCTCTCCCGGTTTAGCCAAAGAACCTCCGCCAATAAAACTTGCACGTGTAATTGAGTGGTGAGGGTCTCTAAACGGACGCTCCGTAATAATGCGATTCGTATTCAATAATTTTTCAGCAGCCGAATAAATTTTAGTTAAATCAATAATCTCATCATCGGATAAAGGCGGCAAAATCGTTTTAACACGTTTGGCCAACATTGTTTTTCCAATACCCGGTGGCCCCTTTAACATGGCATGATGCATACCACTCACTGCAATTTCTAAGCCACGCTTTGCATGTGTCTGACCAATCACTTGAGAAAAATCCTCCAAAACAATCTCGGCGCTCTTCATGGCATGATACTGATCTTTGTTAAATCCATAATCATAGCCATGATATTCAGAATTAATATATTGAACCACCTCGCGTAAGTCTTTAACTCCAATAATATCTAAATCTTTGATTAATCGCGCTTCATTCAGATTTTCTTTCGGTATTATACATCGCTGCATGCCTTGTTTTTGCGCTTCATCTAATAATGATACTATACCTTTTATGGGACGAATATGACCATCAAGAGCCAACTCACCCAATACGATTGTATCCTTTAAGTTATCTATTGATATAACACGCTCACAAGACAAAATGCCGATTGCAATAGCCAAGTCAAATCCTACCCCTTCTTTGCGAATATGGGCAGGCGCTAGATTGATTGTTATACGTTTATAGGGAAATGTATATCCTGAATTTTTAATCCCTGTTCTTACCCGTTCCTTCGCTTCCTTGATGATACTCCCCGGCATACCTACAATATCTAACTTAGGAAACCCTTCTGAAATATCGACTTCAACATCAATTAATATCCCTTGTATTCCTAATAGTGTTCCACAAATAATTTTACAATACATAGATGACCTCCTAAGCTGATTATACATACACATATTGAAATCCACAATCGAACTTTCTCACTAGCATTGCAAAAAAAAATGTGCATCAAATTTCGATGCACATTTTGTATAATAAGGATATTTAGTCAAATAACCCTGTTGACAAGTACCTCTCACCTGTGTCACAAATAATTGTGACAATATTTTTGTCTCTAAACTCTTCACGTTTTGCCAATTGAATCGCTGCATATACATTCGCTCCAGCAGATATTCCAACAAGTATTCCTTCAACACGTGCTATTTCCCTTGCCGTTTCAACGGCATCTTCATTGCTCACTTGAATAATCTCATCAAGAATATTTACATCCATTACTTTTGGAATAAATCCTGCGCCAATTCCTTGAATTTTATGCGGTCCCGGATTGCCACCGGAAAGAACTGCTGAATCACTGGGTTCAACTGCTACAATATAGGCATCCGGAACTTCCGACTTTAACACATTTCCGACACCTGTTATTGTTCCGCCGGTACCAACTCCCGCTACGAAAGCATCTACCTTTTTATCCATATCCTGTATAATTTCAATAGCCGTTGTTTTTTTATGCATCTCAGGATTTGCCGGATTATCAAATTGACTTGGTATAAATACCTTTTTGTAGTTTTTCGCCAATTCATTCGCTTTGTCAATCGCACCTCGCATTCCTTTGGCGCTTTCTGTTAAAACAATTTCTGCACCAAAGCTTCCTAGCAATCGTCGACGTTCAATACTCATTGATTCCGGCATGGTAAGTATAATTTTATATCCTCTTGCAGCTGCAATCGAAGCTAATCCAATACCTGTATTCCCACTGGTTGGTTCAATAATGATGGTGTCAGCATCTAAGTTTCCTTCTTTTTCTGCTTTTTCAATCATATTAAGCGCAATACGATCTTTGACACTTCCTCCCGGATTAGAAAATTCAAGCTTTCCAATTACATTTCCCAATACACCATGCGCTTTACCTATACGTTCTAAACGAAGCATGGGGGTTTTTCCAATTAACTCTGTCATATGATTATAGACACTCATAGTTCACCTCAACTTTCTAATGCTTGTGTTAAATCGTGAATTAAGTCTTCGACGTCTTCTATGCCAACCGACAATCGAATAAGATCTTGTGTTACACCAGCAGCTTGCTTTGCCTCATCAGATAATTGTTGATGGGTCGTTGATGCAGGATGGATAACTAAGGATTTTGCATCCGCAACATTTGCTAAGAGACTAAATAATTCGAGCCGATTTATAAAACTCTTTGCTGCCTCATATCCACCTTCAATGCCGAAAGTAAAAATAGCACCTGCGCCTTTTGGAAGATATTTTTCTTTTAGTTCATAATATGGACTTGATTTTAATCCTGGATAATTTACCCATTTTACCTTTGGATGATTTTCTAAAAATTCGGCTATTTTTTGTGCATTATCAACATGTCTTTGAACACGTAATGATAAGGTCTCTAGTCCTTGTAAAAACAGAAAGGCATTAAATGGACTTAAGGCTGCTCCCGTGTCACGTAACAAGCTTACACGCATTTTTATGATATATGCTAGGGCTCCTATATCTTTTGAATAGACAATACCATGATAACTTGGATCTGGTTCAGTAAACTTAGGAAACTTATCTGTTGCCGCCCAATCAAACTTTCCGGAATCAATAACAACACCACCAATTGATGTTCCATGTCCGCCTATATACTTGGTTGCTGAATGAACAACAATATCTGCTCCAAATTCAAAGGGACGGATCAGGTATGGCGTTCCAAATGTATTGTCGACAATTAAAGGAATCTGATGGTCATGAGCTATTTTAGCGACTTGTTCAATATCAATGATATTGGCTCTTGGGTTACCAATAGATTCAATAAAAATCGCCTTTGTTTTATCTGTTATAGCATTCGAAAAATTTTGTGCAGAATCTGGTTCAACAAAAGTTGTTTTTATTCCATACTGAGGCAAAGTATTTGCAAATAGGTTATATGTTCCGCCATAGAGGGTATTTGCCGCAACAATTTCATCACCCACACCCGTAATATTCAAGATAGAATATGTAATTGCTGCTGAGCCCGAAGCAACGGCCAATGCTCCGACTCCACCTTCTAGTAAGGTCATACGTTCTTCGAATACAGCCGTTGTAGGGTTCATTATTCGTGTATATATATTACCCGGTTCCTTTAAGGCAAAAAGATTTTCACCATGTTCAAAATCACGAAAATTAAATGAAGTTGTTTGATAAATTGGAACAGCACGTGATCCGGTTGTTGGGTCAGGTTCTTGCCCTCCATGTAATTGTAGCGTATCAAATTTGTATTTTTTTTCCATATTGCATCCTCCTATGTACCTCAATACTCATCAACAAGTTCTTGTAACGTCATATCCTTTAATTGCTCTCTTATTGCAGCATTTAATAATTCCCATAATGTTTTGGCAACGCATTCCTTCTCATCTTGCCCCACTTGGCAATTATTGGAGTCAATACAGGGGACAATGCAAATGTCACCTTCTACAGCTTCAATAATATCAATCAAGCGAATATCGCATGGATTTGTTTCCAGAAAATAGCCTCCACCTAATCCTCTTGAACTTCCAATAAGTCCTTGTCGTGTTAAAAGCATAAAAAGCTGTCGCAAATAATTTTCTGAAATATTAATCCGTCTAGATATATCCTTTAGTGGAATACATTGACCCACATCGTGCAGTGCCAAATCTAATAATGCTGCAATTGCATAATTTCCTTTTGACGTTAGTTTCACCCTAAACACCACTTTCATAAATTAGTGATTTAGTAGGATTTAAATCATAGTACCAAGTAAATGCCTCTTTGTCAATACTTTTTTCCTACTAAACATATAAGTTTTATATTTAATGTTTTCTTTTTTATATAATAAAAGATATATATTGGAAAATATATATCTTTTATACGAACGATTATTCTTCAGTAATCATCTTATTTAGTTCGTCCATAAATGTATTAATATCTTTAAATTCTCGGTAAATCGAGGCAAATCGTACATATGCGACTTGATCTAATTGCTTAAGTTGTTCCATTACGAGTTCGCCGATATAGGCACTATCGACTTCCTTTTTCATTGTATTATATAAATTATTCTCAATCGTATCAATAATCGCATCAATTTGCGACATAGAAATAGGTCGCTTATGACATGACCGGATTAATCCAGATAATATTTTATCCCTAGAATATGGTTCACGGGATCGATCCTTTTTTATAACAATTAGTGGAGCACTTTCAATGGTTTCGTACGTAGTAAACCTTCGATCGCATTCCTCGCAATGTCGACGGCGTCGTATGGCATTTTGTTCTTCAGACGGTCTTGAATCAATTACACGTATTGCATCACTATTGCAATATGGACATCTCATAAATACCTCCTAGAGCTTTTTACGTTTTTGCAGGAACTCAGGTATTTCAATTCGATCATATGAATTCGTTACAGTAGGTTTTGACGGTTGTACCTTTTCATCAGATTCTTTTGTATTCACCGCATCTACATCTTCACTTTTTTCTATTTCTGTCTGTTTTTCTTCTATTGTTGCTTCTTTTGCTTTTTCAGATCCAACGTTTTTTTGATTATTTTCCGTCTGTGCGGTAGGCACCTCATCTATTTCTTCAAATCCTGTTGCAATAACGGTAACAATGATTTGATCTTCTAGTGTATCATCGATACTTTGACCATAAATAACATTTGCATTATTACCTGCAGCTTCTTGAATGAGTTGAATGGCGTCATTTGCGTCAAACATAGACATGTTTGAATCACCACTAATATTAATGAGCATATGACGCGCACCAGCCATTGTCGTTTCAAGAAGAGGACTTGAAATCGCTAGTTTTGCTGCATCTTCTGCTTTATTTTCTCCATGTGCATGACCCACACCAATATGAGCAACACCTTTATTACTCATAACCGTTGCAACGTCAGCAAAATCCAAATTGATAATTCCCGGCGTATATATAAGATCAGAAATCCCCTGAACACCTTGCTGTAATACTTCATCAGCTTTCTTAAAGGCATCCCGCATTGTTGTTCGACGATCAATAACACTGAGAAGTTTTTGATTGGGAATAACAATAAGTGTATCTACAAATCGTTTAAGCTCATCAATTCCCATCATTGCATTTGCCATTCGTGCCTTGCCTTCAAAAATAAAAGGCTTTGTCACAACACCAACGGTTAAAATATCTAAATCTCTAGCTATCGATGCTACAACTGGTGCCGCACCAGTACCGGTTCCACCACCCATTCCGGCCGTTATAAAAACCATATCTGCATCTTTTATCATGTCTGCCAACTCATCACGGCTCTCTTCTGCTGCCTTAAGTCCAATCTCTGGTTTTGCACCTGCTCCTAATCCTCGAGTCAGCTTTTCACCGATTTGGATTTTTATCGGTGCTTTTGAAGCCTGTAATGCTTGTGAATCAGTATTAATGGCTACAAAATCCACACCTTCTAAATTTCCTTCAATCATGCGATTGACAGCGTTATTACCTCCACCACCTATACCTACGACTATAATCTTTGCTGCTGTATTTGTTTCATTTGCTTTAATTTCCAACAATTTATATCCTCCTCACGTTCTAAAATACGTGTTATTTTATTAACCTAATCTATTTTACCTTTGTATCTAGTATAAGTATTTTATTCATTTTTTGCAAGTAATAAATATACAATATATGCTATAAATCAATTTTACTCTCAAGATATGGTGTTGCTACTTTTGAAAATTATATTTTGATCTACATTTTCAATAGATAATACGCCTTTTTCACCTTCCGGCAACGTGTTAATAATCTCGCGTATTAGCTGAAATTTTTCTTCAATTCTTGATACATCACCAATAAATATCGCTAAATTCTCACATTGAAGTGTAATTTCGGTATCTTTCCCATAAGAAAAATCAATACTCGTAATTGGAATGCCAAATGCTTTCATGTTGCGATAAATTGTATATACTGCATCAACAATTGATTCATTCACATCTAATGGTTCAAAAACAGTAAACTCCGAAACATCAATTCCTTTTACAATCGGTTGTTCCTTGGGCTTATTAGTATAATCCACAATATATCCATTGTTATCGATACAAAGATATTTGCCAAGATATTCAACATAGCCAATAATCTCTTTTTCATAAATATGTATATTGATATTTGTCAGATCCGGGTATTCAATTTCCATTCGAGAAATATATCCTTGATCTTCAATGAGTTCCACACGATTAAATATCACATCAAACACAGATGAGCCTTCATTATACGGTAATAATCGGATGATTTCCTCACGCGTATAATAGGTATTGCCTTGAACTGATATTGACGCAATTGGTGTCTTTATTGCAACACCCACTAATATACCTATTAAAACCATAAATAAGACAATGATTCGTATCATGATTTTTCCTTTTATCCGCATCCTGTCACTCTCCAATCATCGCTTCAATATGATTATGTCTTGCAATATTTAATACCAAGCCTATTTCGACTAACAACATGATTAATGAAGAACCACCATAACTAATAAACGGCAACGGCATCCCTGTCGTAGGTATCAAATTTGTTGCTACCCCAATATTTATAAAGGCTTGAATCCCAATATGGGTCATAACACCTATTCCGACCAAATAATGTTCCATGGATTTTGCCGAAATAGATATTTGAGCAATCCTATAAATAAGGACTATGTATAATCCAATAATGGCAACACCACCTAATAAGCCTAGCTCTTCACAAATAACCGCAAAAATAATATCATTATGGGCTTCTGATATATAACCCATTTTTTGCATACTCTGCCCAAGTCCTATTCCGGTTAAACCACCTGAACCAATCGCATATAAAGACTGAATAATTTGTCTTCCTGCACCTTCAGGATCTGACCAGGGTCCTTCCAAATAGGTTCTTATACGATCCATTCGATACGATGACAATAGTACAAAGCCACTCCCCATAGCCCCTAAAATAATCACAAACGCAAACAACTTAATAATATGTCGATATGCCACAAAAAGCATAGCTCCACAAATCACTAAAAAAACAACTCCGGCACTAAGGTCTTCTTTTACAATGAGCGCCAAAGGAGTAGCTACTATTATCCCTAGAACAAGGAGAACTTTAGGTTCACTCAAGTGCTTTTTGAAAAGCGTTAGAAGCAATGCCAAGGTCAAAATAACTGCAAATTTTGCAATCTCTGAAGGTTGCAAATTGAAACCTCCAACCGGTATCCAACGTTTTGCCCCTTTTACATCATCTGCAATCAGTAAAACAAGCATTAATAAGAACAAGGTTAACAGGTATCCAAATACGATAAACTTATTCAAAAATGTAATTTGAATTCTTGAAATAATCATCATCATAAGTAAACCAATAAAAGCATAAACAGATTGTTTTAAGTATGGCTCTAAAGACTGTCTTGAAACAGATGCATAAAAACTTGACGAATATACCATGATAATTCCAAAAACAACCAGGAAAAGCACAACAAAAATAACACTATATTCTGTTGGTGTATTCATAAAAACACGATTATATTTTTTATTTCTTTTCTTTTTTATCTTTCCCATGATGTTTCCTCATAATCTATAGCAGCAACTACATCGCTAATATTGCAATCAATGACATAATCACTGTAATAATTGTGAAATAAGTCACCACTTGAGTTTCCGCCATTCCACTTAATTCAAAATGATGATGAATGGGTGCCATCTTAAAGATTCTTTTCTTCGTTTTTTTATAGTAACCTACTTGAAGAATGACTGATAAAGATTCAATAAGATAAATAACGCCAAATAAAAGAATAAATAAGGGGACTTCTAAACCAATCGCCATCGAAGCAACAAATCCACCTAGTGCTAGAGAACCTGTATCTCCCATAAATACTTTGGCTGGATATGTATTATACAATAAGAAGGACAATAACCCCCCTAAGACAATAGCAGGCATTATCTCTTGATCTGCTTTAAGCAAGATCGCCGCCAGAATAAAGAAAATGCTAACCATGCTTGTTACCGATGTCGCCAAACCATCTAAACCGTCTGTTAAATTCACACCATTGACTGTTCCTAAAATGACAATCAGCATAATCGGAACAAAAAACAAGCCAAGATCAATTTTATACCCATAGGTGAAGGGAATTATTATTTGTGTAGATAACATCTGTGTCCATAAACCTACTACCAAATAGATAATAGCGACAAATGCCTGAAAACTAAATTTTTGCCATGAAGTCAGTCCTTCCGATTGACGTTTTCTGATTTTTAACCAATCATCTAAAAAACCAATCATTCCAAAAGAAAACATCGCTAAAAAAATCGGAATAATATTCTTATCTTCTCTTGCCCAGAAAAGAGAAGCAATTAAAATCCCCAAAAGAAAAATAACGCCCCCCATCGTTGGTGTTCCTTGTTTTTTCAAATGCGATTCAGGTCCGTCATCCCGAACATGTTGGCCAAATTTTAGTCGTTTTAGTAGTGGCAGCATTCTAGGGGCAATAAGGGAGGTGACGATGAATGTTAGAATGAGTGGCAGTATCCAATTAATCGACATTTTCATTCTCCTTGATATAGTTTTTAATCTCTTCTGCATCATCAAAATGAATTTTGTCTTTACCTATAATTTGATAATCTTCATGTCCTTTGCCGGCAACCAAAACCAAGTCTTCTTTTTCTGCTATTTCTAAAGCTTTATGTATAGCTTCTCTACGGTCTAAAATTCTCAAGTACGGACAGTTTGTTTTTTTTATGCCGTTTTCAACACCATCAAGAATACGCTCAGGATTTTCCGTTCTAGGATTATCTGATGTTATAATACAGTAATCCGAATATCGTCCGCCAATTTCACCCATAATAGGCCGTTTCGATTTATCTCGATCACCGCCACAACCAAAGACTGTAATGATACGTTTAGGCGCAAATCCTTTCATTGATTGCAATACATTTTCGAGTCCATCCGGAGCATGTGCATAATCAACAATTGCAATATAGCCTTTAATTGATTCTATCGTTTCAAATCTTCCTTTTATACGACTATTGTTTTCCAATGCCGAGATAATATCTTGAATTTCTACATTCAACGAAAGACATGCGCCTATTGCTGCCAATCCATTATATACACTAAATTCACCCGGCGTTTGAAGTTTAATCGGATATTTTTTTGACTGATAGCTTAATTCGAATGATACTCCTGATAAATGATTGACAATATTTGAAGCAAATAAATTCGCATTTGCATCTTTAATACTATACGTTAGATATTGATTACATGATGAATGTTCCAATATATATCTTCCTGCTTCATCATCAATGTTAATAACTCCAACTTCTGCCATCTCGAATAGTTTCTTTTTTGCATCTCGATAGCTATCCATTGTTTTATGATAGTCAAGGTGGTCAAGCGTAAGATTAGTAAAAACTGCAACATCAAACTGAGTGTATGCAACGCGATATAAATCTAATGCATGGGATGAAACTTCCATAATAACATCCTGAACATTAGCATCAGCCATTTGTTTGAAAAGTTTTTTAACTTCTATAGATTCTGGCGTTGTCCGTTCTGTCTCAAACGTTTCATCGCCTATTTTATTTAGAATTGTTCCGATTAGTCCCGTTTTTCGTTGCACATATTCTAGAACATTATTAATGAGAAAAACGGTCGATGTTTTACCATTCGTTCCTGTAACACCGCACAGTTTGAATTGAGAGGACGGATAGTTGTAAAAATGTGTTGCCATTGACGACAAAACCTTTCTTCCATTCTTCACTTGAACGACAACGATGTCTTCCGGAATGATACCTTCATAAAGTTGCAGGTCCTCTAGAACAATTGCTGCGACTCCATTATTAATGCTCTGTCCAATATATACATGCCCATCTTGCTCAAATCCTTTGATTGCAACAAATACAAAATCCTCTTCAATTTTTCTTGAATCATTATGTATTCCTTTAATATTACATTTTATGTCCCCTTGTACTACCGTGTATTCTTGTCCGTCTAATAATCCTTTAAGTTGCATACTTCCTCCTATTCCGACAGGTCTATTTCTTCATCAACGTCTTTGAAAATATGTAAATATGGCATGACATCTTCCATCACATCCACAAATATACTTGCTGCAAAGCGAGAGTCAATTACGCTTGCTTGAGGTTCATCGACAACAACAAGTGTGATAACTTCCGGATTTTCAATCGGTGCAAACCCAATAAATGAGACAATGTAATGTCTGTCATCTCTTCCTAGCGTCTCAGCTGTTCCCGTTTTTCCGCCGATTTCATAACCTGCAATTGATGCTTTTTTCCCGGTTCCTTCATTAACAACACCTGCTAAAGCCTGTTTCGTGATTTCAGCAACTTCTTCGCTAATGACTTGGCGTACCAACTTAGGTTGATGCGTTTCGACGATTTGCCTCTCATTAAAAACACTTTTCATTAAATGGGGTTCATATAACTTGCCACCATTAATCAACGAGGAAAATCCGGTGATTAATTGCATAGGTGTAATCCCAAATGTTTGTCCAAAGGCACTTGTGGCTAATTCGACCTGATTCAAATTTTCAACTTTATGAATCAAATTACGTGCTGATGTTTCTCCATTTAAATCAATATTTGTTATTGATCCAAATCCAAACATATGTTGATACTTATAAAACAAATCTCGACCTAATTGTTCTCCTAAAAGCATAAATGCAACATTGCATGAATTTTCCAGTCCTTCAGCAATTGTTTGCACACCATGGCCTCCTTGTTTCCAACAACTGATTCTTCTATCAGCAACCTGTAAATGTCCGTTGCATACATAAGTTTGTTCAAGTGTTGTTTTTTGTTCTTCTAAACCAGCCGCAAAGACAAACGGTTTAAACGTACTCCCAGGTTCATAAGCATTGGTAATCGTTTCATTTTTCCACAAATTATTAAGTGCAGCCGATTTTTCTTCTTGAGTCATCTCTTCTAAAACTTCAGAATCATAAAACGCCGTCAAGTCATAGGGATTTTCTAAACTAAAGTCCGGGTCATTTACCATTCCGTATATTTCTCCGGTATTCGGATTCATGACAATAACTTGAATAAATGTTGCATCCATGTCTTCTCTAAAGTTCGTAATAGCATCTTTAATATGCTTCTGTATTGTATAGTCAATTGTAAGCATCACATCGTCCCCATTTATGGCTGGAACTTCATTGACTTCAGCCATATTATCGTCACCAACCGAGCCATAGACTCGTCCTGGTTTGCCTTTTAAAAACTTGTCGTATATAAGTTCAATTCCATATGCTCCTGAAAAATCATTATTGACAAACCCAACGATGTCCGAAGCAATCGTTGGATATGGATAATTACGTTCATAATGTTCTCTATAAAAGATACCTATAACTTGATAGGTATCTATATCTTCTTTGATTTGTTTGAATTCACTATAACTATACCCTTTGCCTATAATATCATAACTATTATGGCTATTATCAATCAATTTTTGTTCTAGCTCATTTTTAGGGAAGCCTAAGTGACTGTTTAGGTACTGAATTGTTTTTTCGACCGTTTTTTCCTCTTGAGTACTTAATAGTCTAGCATCATAAATCAAATCATATGTTGCAACCGACTCAGCAAAAACGATGCCATTTCGGTCAATTATCTTGCCCCGTTTATCGTTTAATGTAACACTTCCTTCCCTTCGCGCTACATTTTGTAAAACTGCAAGATTATAATTTTTGCCTTCAACAAAAACAATATAGGTCAGTTGTCCAATTAAGGCTAAAAATCCTAAAACAAAAGCAATGAAAAGAAATGTTCCTTTTCTTTTCATTCCCATTTCACTTTTTTCTAACACATTATTCACCAACTTTGAAAATGTGACCAAGTACTTGTCCCATTGTCACATTATTTGATTTTTTTTCAATTTGTTTATATTTTGTTGTATAACTGACCGGTTCATAACTTACATAAAATACTTCGCTCGGTCCGGGCAAACGCATCCCTAATCGCGTTGTTGCTTCATCATATATTTGATCCAAATCAACCATACTATCAAGATCTTGTTCCAACTGATTATTCTCATTGCCGACTTTAGATATTTCTGTTTTCACTCGATCAATTTCAGAATTTAAACGGTTAATATTTAGTTGTGTTTCTAAATATGTAACGCAAATTCCTAACGTTGCAATTATAACAAAAGCAATCACAAAAGTACAGAGACGATTAACTGAATCTGTTGAGATTTGACGTTTTGGTTCTTCTAAATAGATAGCATCTGGTCTTTTTTGTATTTTTCTTTTTTTTACCGGAACTTCCAAAACTTCATCTTCACGAACAATTTTTACTGCATTGTTACCAATTGTACGATGCGCGTATGAATAATTTCTTTGCTTTTCCCCCACATTATTCACCTACTCTTTCAAATATTCTAAGTTTTGCACTTTTTGAACGAGAATTATTTTCCATTTCTACGGATGATGGCAGTATCGGCTTTCTTGGTTTCATTTTACCTTTTGGTTTTAACCCACAAACACATATGGGAAAATCTTTTGGACAGGTACAAGGATCTTCATTATCTTTAAAAATATGTTTAACAATGCGATCTTCTAAGGAATGAAAAGTAATGACACACAATCGACCTTTTGGTTTTAATAAATCAATCATATCGGATAGCGTATTTTCTAAAACTTCTAATTCTCGATTAACTTCAATTCGTAAAGCCTGGAAGGTTCTCTTTGCAGGATGTCCAAATTTAATCTTAAATTTTGTTGGGATGCATTCATCAATTATATGAACTAATTCTAGCGTTGTTTCAATCGGTTTGCTTTGTCGTTGTGCAATAATCTTTCTTGCTATTTTAGGAGCAAATCTTTCTTCGCCATATACTTTTAATATTCGAATCAATTGATTTTCATCGTATGTATTCACAATATCTTTTGCCGTTCGATCTATTGTCTGATTCATGCGCATGTCTAATGGCGCATCTTGCATGTATGAAAACCCTCGCTCGGCTGTATCCAATTGATATGAAGATACACCTAGGTCCAGCAATATTCCATCCACGCCGGTAATATCAAGTTTTTCTAACTCGAAACGTATGGCTTCATAATTCGAATGCACTAACTCAACTCTACATTTAACTGAATCAAATTTATCTTCTGATGATTGAATCGCATCTAAGTCTTGGTCGAAACCGATAAACATTCCTTTTTCTGAAAGACGGCTTGCTATTTCTTTGCCATGTCCAGCACCTCCAAGAGTACCATCGACATATATACCTTCTTCTTTAATATTTAACCCTTCTATACATTCATCTAGCAATACCGATACATGTTTAAATTCCATTAAATACCCCCGTCCTTAGATCTGTTTCCATTTAATATGCCTTCTGCTAATGCTGATAATTCATCATCACTAATATCATTAAATTCTTCCCATATTTCTTTGTCCCAAAGTTCGATTTTGGGACCAACACCAACAATCATTACTTCTTTTGTCAAGTTTCCTCTATTTCGAAGTTCATTACTTATAAGAATTCTTCCTTGTTTATCATATGAACAAGTGACTGCTGTGGCTAGTATCGCACGACGCATTAATCGAATTTCTTTTTGAAACTCTGAAGCTCCCATTAAAAAATCAGTTAACTTCTGCCATTCTTCCATGGAATAGACACTTAGACATCCTTCAAACCCTCGAGCGACAACACATTCCTCACCCAGTTCTTCTCGAAACTTGGCCGGCATAGTAATACGACCCTTACTATCAATTGAATGGCTATATTCACCGTTAAACATGCTGTCACCCCCTATTCATTATTCCCCACTTTTTGACATTATTTGTCACCTTTTGACACCTTATGTCTATTTTAGACTATCTTTCTAATGAAATCAAGTCATCTATGCAAAAAAAATACCAATTTGTCAGTTTAATTTACTTTTATTCCATCGCAAATAAAAAAAAGCTATATATAGATGAAAAACTGCTACTTTCATCTATATATAGCTTCATATCCAAGAATATTTACATGCTAATTAAAAAAATAATACTAAAGTCCTATATTCCATTATTTTTTCCCTGCTTACGTTTATATACAATGAACACCCCACTCACAATTACTAAAGCAATCGACAATACTTGTGATGCAGCAATTGTTGTACTTCCAATGAGAAGCTGATCTGTTCGAAGTCCTTCAATCCAACTTCGACCTAAACCGTAAAGTAAAAAATACATAGCTAATATTTCACCTTGAAACTTTTTATGCTTTGTATAAACCATTAAAATAATAACAACACCTAGATTCCATATGGATTCATAAGCAAATGTCGGTTGTACTTGCAAGTAATTTCCTTCATAACCTGTTAATGGTCCAATATGCTCTACCATTGATGACGGAATCTTGGCTTTGCCTGCTTTTAATGCCATTGCAAACACTGAATCTGTGTATCCGCCAAAAGCTTCCATATTGATAAAATTACCTATTCGACCAATCATTTGCCCTAAAGCCAGTCCCGGAACAGCTGTATCAGCCATTTGAGTAAAGCTTAATTTTTTTACTTTTGTATAGACAATTAAGGCGATTAAAGAACCAATAACACCACCATATATAGCTAATCCACCTTCTCGTGTTGCAAAAATATCGAGTAGATTATCTTTATACTCATCCCATGCAAAGGCAACATAGTATAGCCTAGCACCAATAATTGCACTAATTA
>CAZLXW010000015.1:0-62205 GCA_964563505.1 uncultured Eubacteriales bacterium | reverse complement strand
AATCGTTTGGCGAATCGATGACGAAGAAAGCTATTATCAATTCGAAGCCTTTACAAAGGAGCAAGCCTTTCATAGGAATATAAAGCAAGAGGATATGATACAGGAGATGTTAGATGCAGCTAGCCATTACAAACAAATACAAATAATAACGTTAGAAAATGAATGGGCTTTACGGATTTCCAAAAAAGGAAAAGTGCATGTGACAAAACGACAAAATTCAGATATTCCTAAGGCACGAAAACACAATGTGGAAAAAGCATATATCCTAAAAGAAGGCCACCCGGTTGATTTTTTAATTCACTTAGGCATTATGGAAGCAAATGGTCATGTTAAGAAAAAATGGTATGATAAATTCAGACAAATAAACCGCTATCTGGAATTTATTGAAGACAGTCTAAATGATTTAGGTACAGATTCTCCAACGATCATTGATTTCGGCTGTGGAAAATCCTACCTCACTTTTGCTTTGTATTATTATTTAGTTGAAATGAAAAAGATAAATGCAACAATTATAGGGCTCGATCTCAAAGAATCGGTAATCCATAATTTAAATATACTTCGTCAAGAACTCGGCTATAAACAACTCGACTTTCGCGTCGGTGATATCGCCATGTTTGAATACGATGCACCTATTGATATGGTCATTAGTTTGCATGCCTGTAATTTGGCGACAGATTATGCCTTAGAAAAAGCTGTTAAGTGGAAGGCCAAAGTCATCATGGCCGTGCCATGCTGTCACAAAGAAATCTATCAACAGATGCAGATTAAGCCTATGGAAGGAATTCTTCAGTATGGCTTATTAAAAGAACGTATGGCAGCCTTAATGACGGATGGACTTCGAGGTGAGATATTAAAAAGCTATGGTTATGATGTGCAAATCATGGAATTTGTCGATATGGAACATACGCCTAAAAACATTATGATTCGCGCCTATAAACGGCATGAAAAAAGCAGGCTAAGTAAATCTTATCTCGACACATGTCGTGACTATCATTTACAGCCTACTCTTGAACGTCTCCTATGGCCGGATTAAAATCGGTGCATCATCCAAGCACCCATACCGCCGGAAACATTAATAACGTTTTCATAACCGTTTTGTTTTAAAAAGCGAACAGCAGAACTACTTCGCGCGCCGGATTGACAAATAACGACGATTTCCTTATCCTTAGGGATTTCACCAAGACGTTGTGGCACTTGATCGACAGGAATATTTTTAAACCCCTTAATGTGGTTTGAGCTAAATTCCATGGGTGTACGTACATCTAAGTAAAGGGATCCTTTTTCCTTACGATCTATTTTTTCTTTTAATTCGACAACATTTATGTTGCCTGTTCCCCGACCTAATAAACTTCCAAATAATGACATAATATAACCTCCAAAGTAATTTCTATTTGAAATCATTATATCATATTATTGTAATATATGGAAGTATAAATTTGCTTTTTTTTCAAAAACCAAGTATTATATGATATGTTTATTAAATTCAATTTTGCAAGTAAGAGAAGGAATTATATATGAGTATACTAACTGTAGAACACGTTAATCATGATTTTGGGGGAAGAACGATTCTTGAAGATGCTTCTTTCCGATTATTAAAAGGCGAGCACGTTGGGCTTGTCGGTGCCAATGGTGAAGGTAAATCCACGTTTTTAAATATTATTACCGGTAAGTTAATGCCGGATTCCGGTAAGATTGAATGGTGTAATCGAATTACAACAGGTTATCTTGACCAACATACCGTGCTAGAAAAAGGACAAACTATACGTGATGTATTGCGCAGTGCTTTTTCATATATGTATGATTTAGAAGAAGAAATGTTAAAGCTATATGAAAAAATGGGAGAAGTTGACGAAAACGAGCTCCAAACGATTATGGATGATGTAAGTGATATTCAACATACACTCGAGCATCATGGTTTTTATATGATTGATGCCAAAGTCGAGGAAATTGCCAATGGCCTAGGATTAGGGGATATCGGTTTAGACAAGGATGTATCTGAACTCAGTGGTGGACAGCGAACAAAAGTCTTGTTGGCAAAGCTACTCTTAGAGAGTCCAATGATTTTAATCTTAGACGAGCCTACCAACTACTTGGATTTTGAGCATATTCTGTGGCTGAAAAAGTTTTTGATTGACTACGAAAATGCCTTTATTCTAGTTTCTCATGATACCACCTTCTTAAATGAAGTTGTCAACGTGATTTATCATATTGAATCGTCAATCCTTACCCGCTATAAGGGAGATTATGAAAACTTTGAACGTATGAATGATCTTAAAAAGCGTCAACAAGAACAGGCCTATGAAAAACAACAAAAAGAAATCGATAAATTAGAGACATTTATCGCAAAGAATAAAGCTCGTGTCGCCACAACCAATATGGCAAAAAGTCGTCAAAAACAATTGGATAAAATGGAAATTGTCGAAAAAGTTTATGAGAAAGTTAAGCCAAACTTTAAATTTAATGAAGCACGTGCAGCAGCCCGATTTGTTGTCGAGACGCAAGATTTAGTTATTGGCTATGATGAACCCTTAACAAAACCCTTAAACTTAGTCTTAGAACGTGGACAAAAAGTGGCATTAAAAGGGGTGAATGGACTTGGAAAATCAACATTGCTTAAAACCCTTTTAGGAATTATCGAACCGGTCAGTGGGAAAGTTCACTTAGGGGATTATTTAGAGCCGGGATATTTTGAACAAGAGAGTTCAAAAGATAATAAGAATACGGCCATTGAGGAGATTTGGAGTGAGTATCCTGCAATGACTAATCGGGAGGTTCGAGCTGCATTGGCAAGAGCAGGGCTCACCAATGAACATATTACAAGTTTAATGATGGTATTAAGTGGTGGAGAGGCAGCAAAAGTACGCTTAACCAAAATCATGCTTAGAGAAGTCAATTGGCTAGTCCTTGATGAGCCGACCAACCACTTAGATGTGGATGCCAAAGAAGAACTTCAGCGTGCGCTGAAAGCCTTCAAAGGAACTATTCTTCTCGTCAGTCATGATCCGGAATTTTACAAGCCATTTATTACCCATGAGTGGTCCGCTGAAGACTGGACCCTCAAGATTGTATAAAGGAAGTGAATAGACATGAAAAAAAGTTATAGTGCAACAATACTCTTTTTAATACTCGTGTTAACCGTATCCGGATGTCAAAAAAGTCCCGATATGAGTCAATCAATCTCGGATAGTCAGATTATTTTAGGCACTGTAATCTCTATCCAGATTTTTGGAACGAAGGATGAGAATCTTTTGAATGAAAGCTTTGATATTATCAAAGATATTGAAGCCAAGATGTCCCTGAATGTGTTGGATAGTGAAATTGTTGCAATCAATAATTCAGCAGGTGATGCCCCCCTTGCTGTCAGCAAAGATACATTTTATGTTATACAAAAATCAATTGAATATAGTGAATTATCTGATGGGATATTTGATGTTACCATGGAACCGGTTATACATTTATGGGGAATTGGAACAGATGAAGCGCGAATTCCGGAAGAAAATAAATTGGAAGAAGCCTTATCCCATGTAGACTATCAAAAAATTCAACTTGATGAAGCCAAACAAACCGTATATCTGGAGGCAGGAATGGCGATTGATCTCGGCGCCATAGCAAAAGGGTATGCAGCCGATCAAGTGGCAGATTACTTAAAAAGCCAAGGCATTACAAAAAGTATTATTAATCTAGGTGGTAATGTCATGCTTATTGGACAAAAAGATGAGAACACCTTGTTTAAAGTAGGTTTACAAGACCCTTATGATGTGCGTAATAAATACTTTGGAATCATTGAAGAAGCAGATAAGACCGTTGTGACGTCAGGGGTTTATGAGCGAAATTTTGAAGAGGATGGCGTATTATATCATCATATATTAAGCCCGGAAGATGGCTATCCTGTTCGCAATAATATCGGCGCGGTATCCGTTGTTGCGGAAACATCCATTGATGCAGATGCACTATCAACCGTCTTGTTTGCTGTAGGTAAAGAAAAAGGCCTCGAACTTGTCGAGACCTTAGAGGGTGTCGAGTGTATTTATATCATGGATAACCATGAAATCTTTACCTCAAGCGGCATAGATGAAAATGCACTGACACTCATTAACACGGATTATTCCTTTTCAAAATGAATATCCATTTGCGGATAAGGAATACCGATATTTGCTTTATTAAATTCTTTCATAACAGTTTCTTGTAAGTCGAAATGCACGGTCCAATAGTCTGCCTTGTTGGTCCAAACACGTATAACGAAGACAACAGCGCTGTCACCGTGTTCAGCTAAGCGGATAAATGGCTCAGGATCTCTTAAAATAAGTTCATGTGCATCAATGACAGAAGTTAAAATAGTTTTGACGGTATCAATATCAGCATCATAGGACACGCCAAAGGTTAAATCCACACGGCGTGTTTCTTTTATGCTGAAGTTAATCACATCAGTGTTTGAAAGTGAGCCATTTGGGATATTGATTACTTTATTGTCGGGGGTCACGAGGATTGTATTGAAGATATTAATCACTTCAACAGTTCCAGAGTGACCGGCAGCAGTAATGAAGTCGCCAACTTGAAAAGGTCGTAAAATAAGAATAATAACCCCACCGGCAAGATTCGTTAACGTTCCTTGTAATGCCAAACCAATGGCCAAACCGGCAGCACCAATTAGGGCTACAAGTGAAGCGATTGCTTGACTTGAGAGTATATTTAAGGCAATAACTATAACTAAAACCTTAAGTGAAATGGATGCCAATGTAGTTAAAAAAGGCTTGATAGTAGTATCAAGTTTCATTCGATCAAAAAAGCGAGGAAGTAAAGCTCGAATACGACCGATAATAATCCAACCAATAATTAAGGTGACCAAAGCACCTAAAATTTTAGGGGAATATACCGCTGCAAGTTCCTGCAGTTTTTCAAAATAGATGTCCATAACTAATCTCCTATTCGCTTACTTTTTTTGCAACGTCTAGAGCCTTGTCATAGTCCGGATGTGTTGTAACTTCCTTGACATATTCAACATATTCAACCTTGCCGTCCGGATTAATAATGACAATGCCTCGAGTAAGAAGCCGATGTTCCTCAATAACAAATCCATACTTCATACCGAAATCTAATTTCTTATGGTCGGAGAGGACTTGGATATTGTCAATACCTTCAGCTGCACAAAAACGAGCCAAAGCAAAAGGTAAATCAACACTAATGGTGTAAATGATTGTATCCTTTAGTTTGGATGCTTCCTTATTGAATCGTCGTGTTTGCTCTGCGCATACCGACGTATCAATGGAAGGAACAACACTAATAATGACTGTTTTTCCTTTTACATCTGCAAGTGTTACCGGACCAAGATCCGAGTTTAATACTACAAAATCAGGCGCTTGGGCACCGACAGTAATTTCTTCACCAATAATTGTTACAGGGTCTCCACCCATAGTTACTTTGTTTGCATTTTTCATACGTTACCTCCTTTTGATTGTTAAGTTGATACAACCTTATTATATACCAAAATCGGAAAAAAATACAATCCATTGATTTATGAACGTAAGGCAGACAGATATTCCAAGCGTTCCATAGCCTCGAGAAGCTGGGTTTCGACGTCATCTTTTTCCTTCATCGTCGCTTCAAGAAGGGAATAATTGGACTGATTTTCTTGTAGGATCCTTTCTAATCCGTCCAGCTTCTCTTCTAAAGCATTAATAAGTGCATCGAGTCCTTCAAGTTCTCTTTTTTCATTATAGGTTAGTTTTCGTGGCTGGTTTTCGCCTTCAGAAACGGCTGTTGATGAAACTTGAGTTGTTGAATCTGCTTTATAGGTATTATTGCTATTGGGTTTTGTCGAATCTGTTTTAACAAGATCAAGTCCGGTGATGGCTTCGTAGCCATGCTGTTCAATGATATCGCTATAGTTTCCGGTCAATACCTTAATCTGGGTTGAATGGGCTTGCATAATAAATAGGCGACGGCATACGCGATCAAGAAAATACCGATCGTGAGAGACGACGATAACAATGCCGACGAAGTCATCTAAATAATCTTCTAATGCTTTTAAGGTATCAATATCCAAGTCATTTGTTGGTTCATCAAGCATCAATACATTAGGGGATTCCATAAGAATCTTGAGTAAAAAGAGACGACGTTTTTCACCACCGGAGAGTTTCTCAATGGGTGAATAATGGGTGTTTTTATCAAACAAAAACCGTTCTAACATGACAGTAGCGGTTACACGGTCTCCGTTTTCCGTTGTAACATATTCAGCCGTTTCTCGAATATAATCAATAAGTGTCATGGATATATCCGGTTCAGGGAAATGCTGGCTATAGTAACCGATTTTTATGGTCGGTCCGATTTCTATGGTGCCTGATTTAGGAGCAAGTTGTCCGGTGATTAAATTCAAGAGTGTTGTTTTTCCGGTACCGTTGGGTCCGATAATACCGACACGGTCATTGGGTTGAAACAAAACGGAAAAATTCTCAAAAAGCATGATGTCATCAAATCCCATACTTACATGCTCAAGCTCGATGGTCTTTTTTCCCATGCGCCGATAGCCTGTAAGAAGATTAACCTCAGAGCTATCTGTAATAAAGGACTGGTTTTCGATTTCATGAAAACGATCAATACGGGCTTTTTGTTTGGTCGAACGCGCTCTAGCACCTGTACGCATCCAAGCCAATTCTTTTCGATAGAGATTTTTTCGTTTTTGCTCTAAAGAACCGGCTAGCTCGAGACGTTCGGCTTTTTTTTCAACGAATGTAGAGTAATTCCCTTGATAACTATATAACTGACCGTGGTCCAATTCAACAATCCGATTGGTAACACGGTCTAAAAAGTATCGATCATGAGTCACGAGGAGTAAAGATTTGGTGTAACTCTTTAAATAATCCTCTAGCCACTGAATGGTCGTGTCATCAAGGTGGTTGGTCGGCTCATCAAGAATCAATAAATCTGAGGGCCTTAAAATTGCTGCAGCTAAGGCAACCCGTTTTTTCTGACCACCGGAAAGCTGTGAAACAGGTGTTTTAATGTTGGGAATATTAAGCTTAGTAATAACCGTTTTGATTTGGCTCTCTAAATCCCAGCCATCAAGACGGTCAATAACTTCTTGAAGAGCGATGAGCTCTTTTGCCAATGTGGCATCATTAGGATGAGCATGGAGCTCTTCCAAGGTGTTTTCATAATTTTTCAAGGTTTTAATGACTGGAAGGTCACTATCAAAAATATAATCAATGATCCGTTGATCTTCGGGAAAAACAGGATCCTGAGGTAAGTAATTAATCCGAAAATTTTTCGGTGCGGTAATGGTGCCTTCATCGGGAAGAAGAAGTCCTGCAATCATGCGGAGAAGGGTCGTTTTTCCGGATCCGTTAATACCAATAAGACCGACTTTATCCGGTCGGTCTACTGTAAGGGTTAGATCATCAAAAAGACAACGCTCTCCGATGCTATAGCGTAATGCGTTTATTTGTAACATATGCATCACCTTTCTATTTTACGTGCTGCATTTTATCATAGCAAATCAGGATTTATTGGCGTAATAGGGTGTGTCGCAATATTCACAACGATATTCATGTGTGTCCGGATTCACTAAGTAAAATGCAATATCTTCGATTTTTTCAACGGTACTAATACAACGTGGATTTTTACATTTCAAGATACCGTGAACTTTTTTAGGTAGGGATAGTTTGATTTTTTCATGAACGTGCTCATCTTCGATAATTACGATAGTAATATTTGGATCTAAAAGTCCTAGCATATCCAAGTCAAGATCAACGACATTGTCGATTTTAATTAAATCTTTTTTTTCCAGCTTCTTTGAAGGGACATTGCGTATCAAAGCCGTTGTATAATCGACTTGGTCAAGTTTGAGTTCAGTAAATATTCGATAGCCAAGGCCGGCACTAATGTGGTCAATAACAATTCCTTTTTTTATCGATTCGACTTTAAGCATGGGCGTCTCCTTTTAAAAGCTTCAATATTAGGGCCATTCGTACGTACATTCCGTATTGGGCTTGCTGGAAGTAAACAGCCCGAGGGTCTTCATCGACATTCGGATGAATTTCATCGACACGTGGCAATGGATGCATTACAATCATATCGTCCTTTGCGGTGGATAATTTATCTTTTGTTAATACAAAATAGCTTTTTAAGCGAAGGTATTCTTCTTCATTAAAAAAACGTTCGCGCTGAATCCGTGTCATATAAAGAATATCGATTTGATCAATAACATCCTCTAAATTATTAACTTCTATAATGTTGTGAGACCCAAGAGAATCTTTGATATGAGCAGGCATGGCAAGTTCAGGCGGTGAGACAAAGACGAAGGTCATATTATCATAACGGGCCATGGCTTTGACAAGTGAATGTACAGTACGACCAAATTTTAAATCGCCACAAAAACCAACAACGTTTTGATTAATAGTTCCTTTTAATGAACGAATGGTTAAGAGGTCTGTCAGGGTTTGTGTTGGATGCTGATGGCCCCCGTCCCCTGCATTGATGATTGGTATAGGTGAATGCTTTGATGCAAGTTTTGGCGCGCCTTCTTTTGGGTGGCGCATGACGGCAATATCCGCATAACAAGCAACGGTACGAATCGTATCTGCAACAGATTCGCCTTTGGAAACGGAGGATGAGTTGGGTTCGGAAAATCCGATGACCTGTCCGCCAAGTCTGAGCATAGCAGCCTCAAAACTAAATCGTGTTCGTGTTGAAGGTTCATAAAATAAAGATGCTAAAAGGTAACCATTGAGCTCACTGAGGTAATCTTTAGGCTTAGACTCAATCGCTAAAGCAAGATCAAAAAGTAGTTCTAATTCCTCAAGGGTTAAATCGGTAGGTTCAATCAAGTGTTTGCCTTTAATCATAATAATCTCCTTTGTTAGCCTCACAGGACTACATTTAAAGTATAAGATTCATGTATAAATATCATGGATAGAATATCATTTTAAGGTGTTTAAGTCAAGGAAATATCGTTATTGACATATTGGGGGTTAGTGATAGAATATTGTAATAAAAGTAAATATTTAATATGAAAGAAAAGGATATGGAGAGAAATGAAAAAAATCGGTGAATATATATTGCCAATGTTACGATTATTACTTATTGCTACAGCCATGAATTGTTTGTTAGAAATTTTAAATGGACGCTCAATTTCGGAGCTCTTTGCATTTGCATCAGATAAAACCATATATTTTTGGCTAAATGCCTTGATTATTATGCTAACCTTATCGATTGCAGGCATATTTAGAATACGCTATATGCTTGAATTTCTAGTGGTTTTTGCTTGGGGGGCTATCGGGATCACGAATTATATCATGCTGAATTTTTTTCGAACAGCACCGATGACGGCCATGGATTTTAAGGTTGTTAAAAATGCCCTTTTACTCTTACCCAATTATTTTTCAGATATGCAAATCACTTGGATCATTATAGGATTTTTTGGATTGGGCTTCTTACTTTTCAAAATACTGAAGTCTCTTTCGATTCACCACATTCCGGTTAGTCAGCGAAAACGAAGTGGGATAACGGTAGGTATGGTTAGTGCCTTTTTAGGTTTGTTAACCATTGTACCCTTATATTCGGAGGAAGGTTCAAGACCAGTTGAATCGGTTGACCTTGTTGAAAATTATGAAAATTACGGCTTCACATATTCCTTTACCGATAGCCTAATCGGACAAGGAATTGAAGAACCTGAGGGTTACTCGAAGGAGATGATTGAGCAGGTGTGGAAGTGTACAAAACAGAAAAAGCAAGTGACAATCAAACCCAATATTATTATGATTCAGTTAGAATCGGTATTTAATGTAGAGCGTCTTCTTAAGAATACAGGTCATGAGCAACCACTCGAGACATATAAAAAACTTATGGATAATTATTCATCGGGGGCATTGACCGTGCCTGTACTAGGTGATGGCACGGCAAACACAGAATTTGAAGTGCTTACGGGCATGAGCTTAGATTTTTTTGGCTTAGGTGAATATCCATATAATGGTATTTTAAAAGAGCAAGCGGCGGAAAGCTTAGCTTATAATTTGAAAAATTACGGTTATGCGACTTATGCAATGCATAATAATATCGGCGAATTTTATAGTCGAGATCTTGTCTATAAACAACTGGGATTTGATGAATTTTTGTCTTTGGAAGGCATGGAAGATGTAGAGTTTAACACATTGGGTTGGGCCAAGGATAAGGTATATCTTGATGAGATATTCGCGCGTATGGACGAAACGAGTGCACGGGATTTTATCTTTGCAGTATCTGTTCAGCCACATGGAAAATACCCGGAAGAAGATCCTTATGGCTACTACATGAATCAGTTGGAAGAAGTGGATGCATTTATCGAAGAACTTATTAATGAGTTGGATCATCATACCGAACCAACCATGCTAGTACTCTATGGAGATCATCTGCCACCAATGGGATTAACAGAAGAAGATTTAAGGGATGGAAATCTTTATGCAACAGAGTTTGTTATTTGGAGTAATTATTCCATGGACCACCATGATCAAGATCTTATGACCTATGAACTGGCCGCTAAAGTGCTTGATTGTGCCAAGTTGACATATAAAAACGGGCCGATTGCGGCAACACATCAACAAGATTTGACGGAAGAAGAACGTAAGGAACGATTGCATCTCTTCCAATATGACATGCTCTATGGCGATGGATATATTTTTGACGAGATAGCGCCGTATTCGAATGAAAACTATCATTGGAAAAATAAGTAATCATTGAATTGACAAATGGTATCAATAGTGGTAATATTATCATAAGTGATAATGTTATCGTTATTGATACTGTTTTTTTATGGAAATATAGATAAAGAAAATGGAAAGGAAGATGAGATGAAAAAAAGCGGAAATGTTTCAGACACATATAAACTACTGATGAATCCGACACGACTTAGGATTCTTCAGACATGCATGGTTTTAGGAGAAGCAACAACCTCCCAACTTGCAGAAGAATTGTCGGATGTTGCGCAAGCGACACTCTACCGTCAGATTAAAACATTGGAAAAAGCGGGATTTTTGCACCCGGTTAAAGAAAATAGAATTCGAGGAACTGTTGAAAAGGTCTATGCCTTGAAAAAAAATCCCATGGGCCAAGGGGACTCCCCAGAAGAGCTAGGACAAATACTTGATGTCGGTCTTTTAGATATTATGGGAGCTTTTCATCGCTATATAAAAAATGAAAACGTTGATTTTGCCAAAGATTTATATTTCATGGGTATGTCGACGCTAATGCTTTCAGATGAAGAAATGATTGCATTCACTGAAAAAATTGGAGCATTGATCAATGAAGCCATAAGTAACAAGCCTGATGGAAAAAGAAAGGCAAGAAAGATTACCTTTATTTCATCACCTTGTGACCAAGAATAGGAGGAAGATAGCATGCTACAAATAAAGAACTTTTCTAAAACATATAAGGGTGGAAAAAAAGCCGTCAATAACCTATCATTGACCGTTGAAGTTGGAGATATCTTGGGTTTTATTGGTCATAATGGTGCCGGAAAAAGTACGACAATCAAATCCGTAGTAGGGATTCTTGATTTTGAAGAGGGAGAAATAACAATCAACAATATATCCATAAAGACCCAGCCCCTTGCTTGTAAAAAAATGATGGCCTATATCCCGGATAATCCTGATCTATACGAACATCTTACCGGTATTCAATATTTAAACTTTATCGCGGATATTTTTGGCGTACCTGCCAAGGAACGAATAGATTGTATTCAAAAATATGGTAAGGCATTTGAAATCACAGCAGCTCTAGGCGATGTTATATCCTCCTATTCTCATGGAATGAAGCAAAAGGTAGCTATTATTGCGGCACTTGTTCATAAGCCAAAGCTACTTATTCTAGATGAACCCTTTGTTGGACTCGATCCTAAAGCGGCAATAACCTTAAAAAATGCCATGCGTGAGCTTTGTGCTGAAGGAAGTGCAGTGTTTTTTTCTACCCATGTATTGGAAGTGGCAGAAAAATTATGTAATAAAATCGCCATGATTAAATCCGGAAATTTAATGGCCTATGGAGACACACAAGATCTCATTAAAGACGGATCCTTGGAGGAACTATTTATGGAGGTTGCCGATGAAAAATAATACGCTATTATTATGTAAAGCTTTACTCATTAATCAGTTAAAATTCAATGCCTTAAAAAACAAAGGTTATTCTAGAAATAAAGGCAGATTCTATTTAATGTTGGTCGTTGTAGTCATTTTATCGGCATCTTTAATGGGATACGCATATATGATTGGGGTCAGTTTTTCGGTGATGGGCCTTAGTGAGGTTTTACCGGCTTATGGCTTGGTGGTATCTAGTTTTCTCCTTTTGTTTTTCACAGTCTTAAAGTCGAATGGCACCTTGTTTGCCCTTAAGGATTATGAGATGGTTATGTCGCTTCCGGTTAAAACAAGTACGATTATTGCTAGCCGTTTTCTCGCAATGTATGCCCTGAATTTATGCATGGTCATACTCGTTATGTTACCTATGGGGCTTGCTTATATACAGCATAATACAGTATCTGCCTTATTTTATCCCATTTGGCTTGTGGGCATGCTCATAGCACCGCTGTTTCCGACAACAATTGCAGCAATTATTGGAGCATTGATTGTATGGGTGGCGTCGAAATTTCGTCATACCAATGCCTTGGTAACCATTTTTTCTCTCCTCTTTTTGATGGCTTTTTTATCCTTATCTTTTTTCGTGGGAAAAGTCGATCAATCCTCCTTTACAACAGAGGACATGACAAATATGGGTGGGATGATTGGGGATATGATTAATGATCTCTATCCATTGGCTTCACTTTTTACGGAGGCAGTCATAGAGAATAATATCATCTCACTGGGAATATTCATTGGGTTTTCAATGGCTTGGTACCTCTTATTTCTTGCCTTGCTTTCAAAAAAATATAAAGCCATTAATACGGCATTATTCACCCATCGTACGCGTTCAGACTATCAATTAAATACATTGCAAGAAGGAACGCCGATGAAAGCCCTATATAAAAAAGAATTGAAACGCTTTTTTTCAAGTTCGGTTTATGTACTCAATGTAGGAATGGGACTTATTATGGCATGGACACTGAGTATCGCAGCCTTATTTTTACCAACAGAAATGATTGTGGAAATGATTCCTATGGAAGGCGCTGAGCGTTTGATTGAAAGTATTTTGCCATTTGTCATTTGCGCTTTATTAGGAATGAGTTGCACCGCGTGTGTTTCTCTTTCTTTAGAAGGAAAAAATATCTGGATACTGCAATCACTACCCATCAGTCCAAAAACAATTTTTCAAAGTAAGATGCTTGTGAATTTAACATTGCTTGTACCAACAGCTTTAACCTGCTCCCTTCTTCTGTCCATACGCTTTGCAAGCAGCTTCTTAAGTGCTCTCATAATTATTGGGGTTCCACTAATTTATTGTTTGTTTATCCCGGTGTGGGGGATGTTTATTGATATAAAGTTAGGCTACTATGATTGGGTATCAGAAACGGCAATTATCAAACAAAGTGCCAATGCACTGGCAGGACTCATCGGATCGGGACTACTAGGGCTATTGCCCATCGTTTTAATATTGTTTGTAGACGGGCTCAGCCTTCTTGTTATTGCAGTGGTTGCAAGCCTTGTAATTCTAAGTGCTAGCGGGTTTTTATATAAATTGGTTGGCAATGCTTCTCTTTGATGGCGGTGTTAAATTATAGAATTAATCGTGAAATAGTATTTGTCTTTTTGCCAGTTTAATGAGATAATAAAAGGGAAAATGAACCATTGTGAATGAACCCTTAGGAGGTTGTTATGGAATTTATTGGTATAATTGGTGCAATGGAAGAAGAGATACTTGCCCTCAAAAATAAAATGGATGTTCAAGAAGTTCGCTCAATAGCATCCCTTGATTTTGTTATTGGTTTCTTAAATGGTAAAAAAACAGTGATTGTTCGAGGCGGAATTGGAAAAGTGAATGCAGCCGTATGCACACAAATATTAATCGATGTATTTTATGTAGATGCCATTATCAACACAGGAGTGGCAGGTGCATTACATAATAAATTAGAAATTGGTGATATCGTTATTTCGAAGGATGCAATCGAACATGATTTTGATGCACGTAACTTTGGTTATGAAATCGGGCAAATTCCTCGAATGGATAATAGCGTCTTTTCATCAGATTCCCACTTGATTAAGTTAGCCTATGATGCCGGAGAAGCATTAGATTCCAATGTGAGAATTCACATAGAACGTATTGTCAGTGGAGACCAATTTATCGCCAGTGATAGCAAAAAAGAATATTTGCGTGATAAATTCGGTGCCTATTGTACAGAAATGGAAGGGGCAGCTATTGCTCACGTATGTGAGTTGAACAAAGTGCCTTGTGTCATCATCCGTGCAATATCCGATAAAGCAGATTCAAGTGCAGACATTAATTTTAATGAGTTCGTTAACGAAGCAGCCGCAAATTCATGTAAAATGATTGAAGGTATGATGAAGGTGTTATAAATGATTCGGTTGATCTATCGAAACATAAAGCGGGGTAAAAAGATGACAGCACGTGTAAAAAAAATACGTAAAGCAGGAAAAAATATCCTGAAACTATTGAATTTACTCGCGTCTTTATATTCCATGTATACCATTGCCGAGCCACATATTAAAAAGATGTCAGGAACCGTTAGTAAAGTGTGAACAATTATATATTTGAATAAGACTAAGATAATAATAAAATCGATATCGAAAGATATCGATTTTTTGTGATAGATAAAGGTGTAACTATCAATATATTCTTAAGTGAATAAGGGTTCCAAATGATTCTTTACTGTATATTCTAAAGGTAGATTTGATATCAGCTAATTGTAATCTCTTGAGTGTGTTTTGAATTCCGATATGCATTGATAGCGTGTCATCATTCTTATGCAAACGAGAAAGCAGTTGATTAAATACGTCTTTATTCATTCCGATTCCGGTATCAAATATAAAAATATTAATATAATTTTTTTTCTGAACAAGCTTGATTTTTATTAGAGAATAGTTTGTGCTGGGCTTAATCCCATGATAAATTGAATTTTCCACAAAAGGTTGTAGAACTAATTTAATAATTGGATGATCTAAAAGGGTATCAGGATAATCCCATATGACGTCAAATTTGTCCGGATATCTTGTCTTCATTATATTTAGATAGACCTTAGTGTATTGTAATTCATCTTGTATGGTATTATTTTTGGGAAGTTCTAATGAATATTTTAATATGTCGGATAAATCTTCCATCATAAAAGTACATTCATTCGGTTTAGAAGTAAGGGCAATAGATTTCCATTTGATGGTTTCTAATGTATTGAATAAAAAATGTGGATTGATCTGAGATTGTAATGCCTCTAATTCTAAAGCTTGAACGAGGTATTTCCTTTTTTCCAATTCTGTTTTAAAATATTCCTGTTCAAGAAAGGTATTAATTATATTTTGCGTAATATACTCATATTCATTTTTGGGTTCTAGTTTTGGAGGTAATTCTTTTTTGGTTCCGGCATAATCAAAAATATTGATAATATCTAAAATATAATTGTAAGAGTTTTTTGTTATGACATAAGCGATAATGAAGGCGATAACCAAGGACAAAAAAACAACTAATAGAACAATCAATATTAAATAAGATTCTCCAAGTTGTTGGAAGTCATATTTAGTTAATGAAATATAGGTCCAATTATTTGTTTCAGAAGTCATCTTAGTAACAAGGTATTGAGAATCATCAATAATTATGAAAGGTTTCACATATTCATATAAATTCACATGGGAAATATCAACAGAGGAGGAAATAGCATTATTAATATCGAATATAAGTTTTCCGGATTCATCGTATATATAATATAAATTTTGCTTTGCTGCCGACTTTAAGCTTGAACGAATAATATTTAAATCAAGATTTAATACTAATAAATCAACATTACCACTTTGTAAATTAGGTGACAGAAAACGATAAACGGTTAAAAATTCTTGAGTCGTATTTTCAAATGCATAATTTTTTGTGTTGCGGACTTGAATTCCAAAATCTGATGTTGGCATATAGTTTCTGAATTCATGAATCCAATTATTATCAGCCATATCCTTTAGATAGGTTAAACCATGATTGGTGCTATATACGCGAGGATTTTCTCGATCAAGCGAACGATAGAGATAAATTGAATGTATATATTCTTTAGCACTTACGCGTGAGATAAGAAAGTTGTTCATAATGGAATAGTTTTGATATTGGCTATCATTCATAGTATCAGAAGAGAGCATATGCCAAAGTAATAAACTTAGCTTAGGCATCCGATTAAAAGTAACTTTAAGCTCATCCGATTCCTGTATTATAATATCAAAAGTTTGTTGAACAGTTGCCAGATTATCAATAGCAGAGCGATTTAAGGACTTGCTAAGAATTGTACGAGTCAACATAAAGCTCATAGAACCTAATATAATCAAAGGAACAAGCATGGGGATTGCAAAGAGCAAAAGATTCTTCCTAAAAAACTTTTTTTTCATATTGACCTTCCTTTTATATTTTTATATTCTCTAGGCGATAGATTTGTAAAACGTTTAAAAGCACGAGAAAAATTTTTGGGATTATTGTATCCAAGATTTTCGCTTATTTCGTAGGTTAACTGATCAGTAGTTGATAATAATACTTTTGCATATTCTATTTTTTTTTCTAAAAGCGTTTCAGAAAAACTTTTCGGACTATATTCTCTGAAAATCTTGCTTAGATAGCTAGGGGTCAAATTAATAAGTTGTGCTGCATCATTTAAATTAGCGGTAGCAATATTTTTATCCATATATATACTCACTTTTTTTATAATGCGCATATAATAATTGTTGTCAAAAAGTGTTTCACTGGTTGAGGTCAACTCATTACGTAAATTTTCGAATATCTCAAATAATTCATTATATTTGGTTGGTTTGGTGATATAATGAATGACACCATATCTTATGGCTTGTTGAGCATAGTCAAAATCACGATGACCACTTAAAAAGATAATTTTTATATTCGGATAATCAATGGATAATATTTCAGCTAATTGAATTCCGGTCATAAAAGGCATTCGTATATCTGTCAAAACAATATCGACGGGATTTTCTGCAATAAAATCAAGTGCGTTTCGACCATTAGAGAAACTATCAATTACTTCAAAATCTAAGGTTGCCCAAGGAAAGAAATTTTTCAATCCTTCTCTAATTTCTTTTTCATCATCAATGATAATAAGTTTGTACATTTTATCACCTTTTTCTGTTTGGAATATCTCTTATTATATCAGAATTAAAATTTAAAAAAACAAAAAATGATACCATTAACAAAAAATGATACGATAAAAAAAATATTGTGTCAATAGTGATACATTTAAGCGAATGAAGAATCTTTGATTAGGCCAATATACATATTACAATAAAGATATCAAAAATTGAAAGGAGAAAGTAATGAAGAAAATAATGAGCGTAGGTTTAATCATCGTATTAATGGGGGTAATGTTAAGTGGTTGTTCTTCAAACGAAGACAGTAGCAATGAAACAAGTAATACAACAGTAGAATCAAACACTGACAGCACAGAAGAAACAAGTCAGGATGAAAAATCAATAGAATTGCGTTTTTCATGGTGGGGAGGAGACGAGAGACACGAAGGTACATTAGCATTTGTAGATGCATATGCGAATAATAATAGTTCAGTTAGCATAAAGCCTGAATATGGCGGGTGGGATGGATACTATCAAAAGCTTACAACTCAATTAGCCGGTGGGACAGCTCCGGATATAATTCAAATTGATCAGCCGTGGATATATGAATTATCACAAAATCAAGAAATGTTTTTAGATTTAAATACAGTATCGGAGTATATTGATTTTACATCATTTGATGAGAATTTTTTAGAAAGTTATTGTACAATAGATGGTAAATTATTAGGATTACCAACGGGTGTAAATGGTGTAGTCGCGTTAGAGAACGTTGAAAAATTAAAAGAAGCCGATATTGATGAAAACATTGTATGGGATTGGGATAAATTACTAGAAGAAGGCATAAAATATAGAAATTATTATGGCGATGAAAATTATCTGTTAATAAATTCAATAGAAGAATTAAATCGTTACGTATTCCAATATTATATTATGCAATCAACCGGAAATGAATTAATTGATGATGCTGGAGAATTAGGATTTGATGCAGCAGATGCAGAAAAAGCATATGCATACATAATACAATTAATTGATAATAATGTAGTTGTTCCTCCTGAAGAAATGACAGCATATGATGGAAAAGTAAATGAACATCCGAAATGGATAAATGATCAAGTTGGAATGACGATTAATTATGCATCAACTTTTCCGGTTTATGTTGGGGATGAGGGCGACAAATATCAAAGCAAACGTATACCAATTATTGAAGGCACAGAAAATACAGGAGTTGTTGTTCGACCATCTCAGCTTATAGCAATCAACAATAATTCAGATCATAAAGAAGCAGTGGCTAAAGTGTTAAACGATTTCATGAATGAAGAAGAGTCGGTTAAATTATTAGCTACGGTTAGAGGGATTCCTGCTAGTAACAAAGCTGTAGGTATCTTGACCGCAGAAAATGCTATTTCCGAATTAGAGGCAGAAGCGATAGAAATAGCTTTAGATAGTGCAGGAATAAAACAGAGTATATATGTTAATGATCAAGAGATTACCCAACTTTTTGTGGATATTACCCAACAAGTCATGTTTAAAAATATTGATCCATCAGAAGCCGGTGATATTCTTGTAACAGATTTAGTGAAATTAATTGATAGTAAAAAGTAGTGTTAGTCAGATTCTATTACAAGCCCATATATGGGCTTGTAATAAATTACTAGAAGAAAGGCGTTATATATATGCAAAAAAATAAAAAAAAAGATAGGATTGGTTATCTCTATATCTTGCCGTGGATTGTTGGATTTTTAGTTTTTCAATTGTATCCGATTTTAGCTTCTTTATATTATTCGTTTTCAGAGTATTCATTAATAGGAGAAGCAGAATTTGTAGGATTTAAAAATTATATTCAGATCTTTACAGAAGATAGAGATTTTAAAAACTCCTTAATAGTCACTTTTAAATATGTCATCTATTCTCTTCCGTTGAAGCTTATGTTTGCACTGTTTATAGCAATGCTACTCAACATGAAGTTAAAAGGGATTAATATCTTTAGAACAATATATTATATCCCTTCAATATTTGGTGGAAGTGTTGCAATATCTATAATTTGGCGTTTTCTTTTTTCACATGAAGGGTTAATTAACCAACTCCTTGCCTACATAAATGTCGAACCGATTGCATGGATTGGCAATCCAAATTTAGCTTTATATAATATTGGTCTATTGACAGTATGGCAGTTTGGTTCATCAATGGTTATCTTTCTTGCAGGATTAAAAAATATACCGGAAATATATTATGAAGCGGCTAAAATAGATGGTGCATCAAAAATTAAAATGTTTTTTCATATTACAATCCCTTCATTATCACCTATTATCTTTTTTAATATTATTATGCAAATGATTAATAGCTTTCAAGAGTTTACTTCAGCATTTGTAATTACAAAAGGTGGTCCAATGAAATCAACATATCTATATGGAATGTTTTTATATGATAACGCCTTTAAATATTTCAAAATGGGATATGCTTCAGCGCTTTCATGGGTTTTATTTGTTATTATACTCGTTTTCACAGGATTATTATTTAAAAAATCGTCGATGTGGGTGCATTATGGTGACGGAGGTGATATGTAATGCGAAAAAATATTAGTAAAAGCCATTTCACTTCATATCTTATTCTGATCATCATAGGTTTTATAATGATATTTCCAATGATATACCTTGTATTAGGAGCATTTAAAAGTAATCAAGAAATACTTTCAAATGCAAGTATTATACCTCAAAAATTAAGCTTAGATGGGTTTGTCAATGGATGGACGAGTACAGGCGGGAATACATTTTTAACCTACTTGTTAAATACTATGAAGTTAGTTCTACCTACAGTATTATTTACAATGATTTCTAGTACCTTGGTTGCTTATGGGTTTGCCCGCTTTAACTTTTTTGGAAAAAAGCAGCTTTTTATTTTGCTGATTTCAACGTTAATGTTACCAAATGCAGTATTACTCGTTCCTAGATATCTAATCTTTAGAAACTTTAATTGGTTGGACACGTATATGCCTTTTATAATTCCGGCAGCATTTGCTACATTTCCCTTTTTTGTATTCATGATGGTTCAGTTTATTAGAAGCATACCAACGGAATTAGATGAAGCAGCTCAAATTGATGGATGTAACTCCTTTATGATTTTATGGAGAATAATATTACCTGTGTGTAAACCGGCACTATTTTCTGTGGGGATTTTTCAATTTGTCTGGACATGGAACGATTTTTTCAATGCTTTAATTTATATAAGTAGCGTTGATAAATTTACCATTCAATTAGCATTAAGAATGACACTAGATATAGCATCTCAAACAAATTGGAATCAGATCATGGCAATGTCTTTGATATCAATACTACCACCTATAATACTATTTTTTACAGCTCAGAAGTATTTTGTTGAAGGCATTAGTACCTCCGGACTTAAAGGATAAATACAAACAGTCAGTATTTCGAAAAGGATACTGACTGTTTGTTGATTTATAGACAGAATTGAGTTGAAATAGGGAGAAATAGATAAATATTTTTCATATATTTGGAAACATTTCCAATATCTATAATTTGTTTAAGATGATATAATAACTAAAGATGGAAATCGATGGAAAGGAGTTATATATGGCAAGTATAAAAGACGTAGCAAAATTAGCTGGTGTGGGACTTGGAACAGCCTCAAGAGTTATTAATAATAAGGGGTCAGTTAAACCAACGACCAGAGAAAAAGTACTTAGAGCAATTAGAGAGTTGAATTATACGCCGAATGAAGTGGCTAGAAGTTTTCAAAGTCAGTCGTCTAAACTGGTTGGTCTAATAATTCCAACAGTGTGGCATCCTTTTTTTTCAGAGCTCACATATTATGTTGAGAATGAGTTATATAAAAGAGGCTATAAAATGATGTTATGCAATTCAGATGCAGAAGCAAATAAGGAAATTGATTATCTGGAAATGTTAAAAAGACATCAAGTTGCAGGAATTATAGCTATTACATATAGTGATTTCACAGGGTTTGGCACAATTGATTTACCTATGGTATCAATTGATCGATATATTAACGATAAAATACCGCATGTAGCATCCAATAATTATGAGGGTGGAAAGAAAGCCGCAGAGGCATTGATAAAAGGCGGAGCACAAAAATTAGCGTATGTAGGAGGAATACCCTTATTTAAATCAAGTGTGTCTGAAAGAAAAAAGGCATTGATAGAAGTTGCAAAAAAACATAATCGACCCTATGTAGTACATGAAACGTTACCTTCGGATAACCAAATTGACTTAACGGTGAAAGAGTTTCTAAAACTTTATCCAGATGTTGACGGTGTGTTTACAAGTACTGATTTGTTCGCAGGGGCTTTAATCAAGGAACTCAATAACCAGGGAAAAAAAGTGCCAGAGGATGTTCAAGTTGTTGGATTTGATGGAATCCAAAATAATGATTTTTTTAAGCCGATTTTATCGACCGTTGTACAACCTGTTGAAGGGATAGGGAGAAAAAGTGTTGAGATTTTATTAAATCTTATTGATAAAAAGGAAATTACATATGAAACAATACTAGATGTAAGTTATAGAAAAGGTGATACTACAAAATAATGTATAGGAAGTTACTTGTTCTTAGTAAAAAAAATATCGAAATTTCATAAAAAAGTATTGACAAGGGAATTTTGGAATGGTATTATGAAAACACGAAATGGAAATGTTTCCAAAAATATTGAAGCTATATACCTCGTACTGAGGTATAAAATTTACAAAAAAATGGAAATGTTTCCAAAAAGTAACTTTGCATTCTATATTTAGGGCCCTATAGTTTGTTATGTATAAGTTATAATAAAAGTAATGGATAGTTATTCAATGAAATATGATTTAAAAATCAGGAGGAAAAAATGAGAAAATTCATAGGTTTATTTTTAATAATTGTATTACTGCTTACGATAACAGCATGTGGATCAAATGAAAATGAGACAAATAGTAATGAAACGAATTCAGATAATAACGCGGAAATGGGCAATGAAGATAATAATGAGGGAAACGAAGAAGAACTTATAGAATTAAAAGTTTGGGTACATGTTACAGACGAAACCGATGAAGGTATAGTATATGGAGAACGCATTGAAGCCTTTAATGAAGCTCACGATAATATTCGAGCTAAAATCGACTTTATTCCAAGAGGTGGTGGTGGATCAGGATACGAAGATAAAATCAATACTGCATTAACTACAAATCAATTACCGGATGTAATTACACTGGATGGTCCGAACACGGCGGCTTATGCAGACGCTCAAATTATTGCACCAATTAAAAGCTATATATCGCAAGAATCACTTGAAGACTATCTACCATCAATTATTCAACAGGGAACATACCAAGATGAAATATATGCTTTAGGGCATATGGAATCAACAGTTGTATTGTTCTATAATGTGGATTTATTGAATAAGTACAATATCGAACCTGGGACAATGGATAATCCCTGGAATTGGGATGAATTATACAGTGCAGCAAAAACAATTACAGAAGGTGAAAGTTACCCTGCACTAGATATGACATATAATTGGACGGGAGAATGGAAGATTTATGCATATGCACCATTTTTCTGGTCGAATGGTGGTCAAGTAATTAGTGACAACGGGTTAGAAGCGGAAGGAATATTTAACAGTGCAGAAAATGCGGAAGCATTAGCATTTTTGAAAAAATTAGTAGATGATGGAGTGACTAGCGTAACGCCAGAAGAGTCTAATTTTCAACTTGGCTTATCAGGGTTATATTTAAATGGAGCATGGACGATTCCGGATTTAGAAAGTAATTATCCTGACTTAAACTGGGGAGTAATGCCTTATCCTGTTTCGCCGAATACAGGAGAACTTCATGTACCAACCGGTTCTTGGCAGTTTGCAGCAACAGCTCAATCTGAGCACGTTGAAGAAGCAGCAATGTTAGTTGAATGGATGACAAATACCGATTCGACTGTTGCAGTTTCAGAGGCTATAGGTATGCCACCATCAAGAATGTCGGCAATTCCATTGCTTCCACAGTATAATGACGGACCAAGAAAAGTGCTTATGGATCAATTAACGACTGGAGGACATGCAAGACCGGTTTCAGTTATCTATCCTGTGGTTTCCAGAAGTTTTGAAGAAGCGGTTGATCAAGTTATTTATGGTGAAGATCCGCAAACGGTACTTGATGAAAAAATAACTGTTATTGAAAGAGAAGCTAAACGTTACCAATAAGATATAAAAAAATAATGAGTTCCGTTTATGTTACGGAACTCATTATTAACAATAAAGGATTAAGAGATACTATTTAATTGCAGTTGTATAAAAGTATTAGAGGAAGGTGTAGCAAATGAAAAGTAAAAAACTGCTATTTAGAAAATACACAATACGAGAAACCTTAATGGCATATGGATTCATGGCTCCTGCAATTATATTAGTGGCAATATTTGTATTAGGACCAATCATAGCATCAATATCGTTCGCATTTACAGATTATTATTTATTAAAGCCAAATGAAATTGATTATATAGGGTTAGAAAATTTTAAATACATTGTTGAGGATGATTTAGTTTTAAAGTCATTTATTAATACGTTTAAATTTGTTGCTATGGTCATTCCCTTACAGGTGGGAACGGCACTTGGATTAGCTCTTTTGGTGAATAAACCAAATAAATTTAATAGTCTGTTTAAAGTTTCTTTTTTTGCACCTGTGGTTATGTCCCTTGTTGTCATGTCTATACTTTGGATGGTGATTTTGAATCCTGAGTCAGGTATACTTAATTCGTTTTTAGTCAAGATAGGACTTCCAAAACAACCTTTTTTGACAAGTGCAACGCAAGCGATGCCAACCATTGTTGTAGCATCTGCATGGCAAGGTGCAGGCTATCAAATGATGATTTTTTTGGCGGGGTTAAAGAACATACCGGCAAATTTATATGAAGCAGCATCCATAGATGGAGCCAATAAATGGAAACAGTTTCGGTTTATTACATTGCCTTCATTGAGAAATACATCGGTATTTGTTTTTATAACAACACTAATCGGAGCCTTTAAACTTATTGTACAGCCCATGGTCATGACTTCCGGTGGACCCAAAAATTCGACATTAACAATCGTTTATTATATTTATCAAACTGGGGTTAGATATAGAAACGTAGGGTATGCTTCGGCAATAGGCCTAATTTTTACTATTATAGTAACTATATTCATTTTGATGCAACGTCGCTTATTAAAGGAGGAATAAAATGACAGTGAAAATAGTAAAATCAGGACTATATTATATGTTTTTATGTGGATTAGCTTTTCTGTTTTTGTTCCCCATTATATGGATGGTTGTTTCGAGCTTTAAACCGGAGGCTATGATTGCAACAGATTTAAAAACGATACAGGCTTTGTTGCCACCCCTAGATATTCCAATAAGTCAATGGTTAGATCCATACAAAACGGTATTTAGTCGCTTTGATTTAATTCGAGGAATTGGTAATTCGTTACTGTATGGTACGATTGTCGTTACATTATCAATTTTGGTGAATTCATTAGCAGCTTATGCGCTTGCAAAAATGAATTTTCCGGGAAAAGGAGTCATCTTTTCAATTATCATTTTGATTATGATTGTACCCATGGAAACAGGAATAGTACCACTATTTGTTATTGTTAACCGTTTAGGAATCGTTAATACGATAGCAGGACTTGTTGCTCCGGCTATTGCAAGTGTCTTTAATATTTTCTTATTCAGACAATTCTTTATCGGTATACCAAAATCATTGGAAGAAGCGTCGGTGATCGATGGAGCGGGTAAAATACGTATTTTTTTCAGTATAATATTACCTTTATCAAAACCAATCATAGCAACTGTTTCGATATTAACATTTATAGGCTCATGGAATGATTTTTTATGGCCGGTAATTATTTTTACAGATAATAAAAGGATGCCGCTTCAAGTAATATTAAATGTTCTCAATAACACAGAACCTGTATATACAAATGAAATCATGGCAGCACTAACCGTCTCAACGATTCCGATTATTTTAATCTATGCTTTTTTTCAAAAATATATTGTTGAAGGTGTAGCGCATACAGGAATAAAGTAGGAGTTCACATGAAAATAAACAAAATAAGGGTTCATTTTGAAGACGATACACTGACTTCAGACAATGTTTTCATAAAAAGTATCGTTTTATACAAGATGAACGGAATAGACTAGGTGATATAATGAATAAGAATAGATATTTACAAGATGCGGAACACTATATTGAAGAAAATAGAAAAAATGTAAACAAGCGGTATCGACATACTTATCATGTCATGCCTCCAATTGGCTGGATGAATGATCCCAATGGCTTCAGTTTTTTTGGAGAACAGTACCATTTGTTTTATCAATATTATCCATATGATACCCAATGGGGCCCCATGTTTTGGGGGCATGTAGTGTCCGATGATTTATTGGATTGGAAAACAGTACCTTTAGCATTAAGTCCTGGGGAATGTTTTGATAGACATGGCGTATTTTCAGGTACAGCATTAGAAATTAATGAAAAGTTATACTTGTATTATACCGGGGTTTATGACGAAAATATTGAAAAAGAATACGATGAAAATTTAAAAAAAAGAAAAAGACCTATAGAAATAGAGGGAAATAATACAATAAAACAAGTGCAATGTCTAGCCATAAGTGAAGATGGTATACATTTCCAAAAAAAAGGGGAAATACTTGGTAGTAATATGATTCGTCAAAATGGGCGAGTAGAGGATTTTAGAGATCCTAAAGTATGGACATATAAAGAAAAATTTTATATGGTTGTTGGCTCTAAATCGGTTGATTACAGAGCTCAAGTATTATTCTATGTTTCAGATGATGGTGTTCATTTCGATTATCTTAATTATTTTAGTTTAGGGAAAGAATATGGATCTGTATGGGAATGTCCTGATATTTTTGAAATGGGAGGAAAACATATAATGATTATATCTCCCCAAGAAAAGCCAAAGGTTGAAAAAGCAGAAAATATTTTTGCCACATTTGCGCTTATAGGTACGTTTGACTACGAGAAGGGACAATTCTCTCTTGAACGGGTTCAAAATTTAGATTTTGGATTTGATTTTTATGCACCCCAAACGATAGAAAGTAAGACAGGAAAGAGAGTGCTAATTGCATGGATGAATATGTGGGGGAGGGATTATGCCTTGCATAGAATAAATCATGGCTGGAATGGATCAATGACCATACCTAGAGAATTAGAGTTAAAGGATGATTGTATAATTCAATACCCAAGCGAAGCTTTGAAAACATATAGAAGGGATTATTATCATTCACCGATTAAATATATTGATGGAAGTTATATCGACGAAAAAATGAATGGAGATACTGTTGATATTGAATTAGAATTTAATATGGCAGAAAGTAATTTTTTGTATATAGATTTATTGAAAGCTGTTAATACAAGCTGGGAATGTGATGAAGCATTAACCTTGAGTTTTGATAAAGAAAGTGGTGAAATCAAGCTAGATCGGAGTAAGAGTTCTCTAATTAATGTCAGCGAAAATCTAGAAAATGATTATGAGCGACTTATTCATACGAATTTAAAGGGTGATATCAAATTGAGAATATTGCTGGATGTAAGTTCTTGCGAAATCTTTATAAATGATGGAGAATATGTCATGACCGCATTATTTTATAAAAAAGAAATTGAATCTAGGTTTGAAATTCGAAGTGTAGGAAAAACACATATTGTCGCATTGGAAAAGTGGAAAATTAATCAAAGTCTTCGGTATGAGTAGGTTGAACGATCAATAATTGAAGAGAATTTGAAATGCAAAAGAACTTTCTAGTTAATTAATACTCGAAAGTTCTTTTTTAACTTTTCATAAGATGATTGGTGGTTTGGAGAGTTAAGTTACTTTTTGCTTGTGGTAGCTTTTTCATATAGCTTAGCAGGAATAATGCTTTCGATGCGGTCATAATTATCGATTGAATCAACGGCCGTTTTGGTCATCAAATCGATGTTTTGTGCGACTGAAGTTATAGGCATTGGAGATATATTCGAAATTGGAGCGTTGTCATATCCTATGATTTCTATTTGCTCGGGAATTTTTGCATGATTTATCAAACATACTTTTTCTAAAAGGTTTGCAATATTGTCATTGGAGCAGAAAACACCAATTTTTTTTCCTTTATTTTTTGATATTATTTCCTTGTATATAGATGTCATTTTCTCTGTGGCAATATCGCTAAAAGTATTCGTTAGGTCTTCATCAATAAATTTTTGATAGTTGCGATTTTGAAGAAGTAATTCAAAACCTATGATTCTCTTATAGGAAGGCCAATCAATATGAAGTCCATTATTGATATGAACGAAGACATCACATCCATTTTTAATAAGAAGTTCAGCAGCCAAGCGGCCGCCGGTAAAGTTGTCTGAATTAATCTGTTTATATTTACCACCAGTTCTTTCGATGGTTACAACTGGAATGGTTAGGGCTTCGATTTCTTCTGGAGATAACATGTGCGAAAGGAGAATTAATCCGCGGATTCGATAAGAAAGCAGTGAATTAATTAAACGTTTTTCTTCTTCAGCAGAGCTATCAGAAGTGTAAACAATCACATTATAATCTTTTGATTTACAATAATTAATGGTGCTATATAGAAATTCGCTATAGAAGGATAGGTGAAGACTAGGAAGAATGATTCCGATAAGGTTGGATTCACCTGTGGATAAAATTTTTCCGAAGTTGTCTCGTGTATAATTCAATGACTCTATGGCTGATTCAATACGCTCTATAGTTTTTGGGGAAAGTTTATCTGGTTTATTAAAATATCTTGATACTGTTGTAATAGATACGTCTGCAAATTCTGCAATATCTTCTAATCTAATTCGATTCATAATAGTCCTCCAATAATTTTCTTATATTTATATTATACTACGTAAATGACAAATAGCAAGCAAAAATATGAAAAAAATTTTCAAAAACAAAACACATCTTAAAGGTAATGATGAAAATAGGATTAATACTTAAATTGCCGGTAGAATATAGAAAAAAACCAATAAATCTTAATATAAATGATGTGAATTTTTAAATTGAATACAAAAATCGTGACAAAAATGCAAAAAAACAATGAAAGCGCTTGACATAATTAATTTTCAGTGATAACATATATTTTGCAAAGACAAAATACAATTAATATTTTATTAGGAGGGCATTATGAAAAAAAGTATTTCATTGATGATGTTGTTGGTAATGGTTTTGTCGCTTTCGGCATGTAACACTGAACAAGGAAATGTATCTGGAAGTGGTAATGAAAAACAAACGCAAGAAGAACAAGTGCAAGAAAAAGTGGAGGAGAGGACGCTTACAATTTTAGTTGAAGCCGGAAGTCCAGGCGAAATCGTTGCAAATGATACTAAGAGTGAATTCGAAGAGATGTATCCTGGAGTAACTGTTGTTGTGGATCCTGTTCCTTATACAGGTATTTTTGACAAAATTAGTACGGAAATTAAGTCGGGAAATATAGTGCATGATATTGCAACGCTTGATGTCTTATGGCTTTCTGCATTTAAGTCTGGGATTGAGCCTTTAAATGATTATATTTCTGATGATATGATAGCTGATTTTCTTCCAACCATGTTGGATGGAGGTACGATTGAAAATGATATACTCGGTATGCCAATGTGGATTAACTCTAAAGTGTTAATGTACCGAACAAGTCTTTTTGAAAATGAAGACAATAAAGCGGCCTTCAAAGAATCCTTTGGTTATGAACTAGGTGTCCCAACAACATGGGAAGAGTATATGGATGTTGCATCGTTTTTTACAGATAAAGATAATAACTTTTTTGGAACAGCGGTTTATGGAGCGAATAATGGAGATACTGTTTGCTCGTGGCTTGATCATGCTTCCCAGGCAGGTGCGGGGCCTTTAGTTCTTGAAGGAAATAAAGTTCTGCTCGATGATCCTGCTTATGCAGAAGCGATTGATTTTATGAAGAAGCAGTTTGATGAAGGATATGTACCGGCAGATTCGCTTTCAAATTCTTCGGGTGAAGTCATTAATTATTTCAATAATGGTCAGCTAGCAATGATGTTAAATTGGTCGCATTTCTATCCAAGTGCAAAAGAAACGCTTGACGGAGACGTGAGTGTAGCACCAATGATTGGCGGAAGTGCAGGAGTTGGTGCAACAACGGGCCCATGGTATGAAGTTGTACTTAAAGATTCACCAAACAAGGATTTAGCAATAGAATATTTGAAGTTCATGTATGAACGTAATGGCAATTATATGGAAGCAGCACTTAAGATAGCAGGCCGTACATCTGTTTATGAAGAATACTCTAAGATTGAAGGAAATGAACACCTTCAAGCAGTTCTTGATACACTTGGTTCGCCAGCATCGGGTAACAGACCAAACACACCGTATTGGACTGAAATTGAACAAGTCCTTTCAGATGCTATTCATTTTGCAATGGCAGGAGAATTAACCGCAGAAGAAGCTATGAAAGATGCTAAAGAACGAATCGAAGGCATTATTAAATAAAATTCGGATAACGGCAAAGATTTAAAGTGGTGTCGAATAATTCCGACACCACTTTTTAAAGGAGAGAACCACTATGAGAATTGTATCGCGAAAAACATTGTTATTATTCTTTTTGCCAGGTGCTATATTTATGGCAATGTTTCTAATATATCCAATATTTAAAATGGCAATTGATAGTTTTTATAAATTCGATGTTTATACGAATGAAAAATTGTTTGTTGGACTAGATAATTATATTAAAGCATTTACAGACGGAAGTTTTTTGATTCCTTTAAAAAATACTTTTATATATGTGTTTTTTGCAGTATCAATAGAGACAATTATAGGGATGGCACTGGCTTTGATATTGGTAAATGAATTCCGAGGAAGTAAACTGATTCGTTCGCTATTGCTTTCTCCATTGATGATTGCTCCAATAATTGCGGGGCTGACCTGGCGTTTAATGTTTAATTCGAATTTTGGAATTATCAATCAAATTCTAAGAAATGTAGGTATTCTTAAGAAGGCAACAGATACTATAACTTGGCTGGCTGATAAGGAATTAGCTCTTGTAGCAGCTATAATTGCTGATGTTTGGCTTACCGTACCTTTTATGATGTTGGTTTTTCTTGCAGGTTTGCAGAGTATTGACAAAGGGATACTAGAAGCGGCAAAAATTGACGGTGTAAATTTTTTTGAAAATCTTTTTTACATTAAGTTTCCAGCTATAAAGCAAATAATATTAACAGCGATATCGATTAGACTAATTGATGCGGCTAGAACGTTTGATATTATATATGTCATGGTTGATGAGCAGGTTACTGTCATCAGTACAGTTATTTATAAGACATTAGTTAAATATAATCGCACAGGTTATGCATCAGCTATGGCGCTGATCTTTATTATTTTCTTTGTTGTATTCACTTTGGTATTTCTTAGGAACATGTGGCGACCATCAAAAGGAGGTAGTTAAAAATGACGAAAAATAAGTTGACAAAAAATCTGATAATTATCTTAGCTACTTTTTTGCTATTGGTATGGTTATTTCCATATCTATATCTTGTATCCTCAGCATTTAAACCGAGTCAGGAAGTTTTTTCGACACCAGTTAAGTTCTTTCCAACGAGGCTGTCTTTAGAAAATTTTAGAAATATGTTTGAGCGAATGCCATTCTTCAAATATTTGTTTAATAGCATTTCGGCAGCTATATTATCAACGATTCTTGCAGTGTCATTAGGATCACTTTCCGCTTATGCAATTGCTAGAACCACGGGTAAAAGGCTTTCCTTATTCATGTTGGTCTTAGTACTGATGATGAAAATGATTCCAATATCAAGTATAGCAGTACCCATCTATGAGATTGTTATGGATCTGGGTATTTATGATACAAAACTTGCGTTGGTCATTGTTTATGCAGCAATCAATATTCCTTTTGTTATTTGGATGATGATTAGTTTTTATTCGAATATACCAACATCTATCGATGAGGCAGCTGCAATTGATGGAGCGAGTAATTTGGCTACTTTTAGAAAAATTATTTTTCCAATAGTATTACCAGGAATTATGTCGGCATCTATTTTCACGCTTTTCCTTTCGCTAAATGATTTTTTGATAGCTTTGTTACTTACAAGTGTTGAGGCTAAGACCTTTACGGTAGCTATTAGTGAGTTTGTCAACTCTTATAATTATGATTTAGGTCCTATGATGGCAGGAGCATTTTTGTTTAGTTTTCCTGTTATAGTAATATCATTTATGGCTCAAAAGTACATCGTAAGTGGTATGACTTCCGGATCAATCAAATAAATGAATGAAGGCGGAATATTATGTCTAAAGAATTAATGGAACAAAATATTATAAAGGCTCAGACAGAAATAAATATTAAGAAAAATATTGTTAAGAATGGAAGCATGCGACAAAAGTATCATTTTATGGCTCAGACAGGATGGTTGAATGACCCAAATGGTTTAATATATTATAAAGGAAAATATCACTTTTTCTTTCAGTATAATCCCTATAATGGATTCTGGGATATGATGCATTGGGGGCATGCAGTCAGTGATGATATGTTGAATTGGGAGTATTTGCCATTGGCGTTGGCGCCGAGTGAAACATATGATAATCATCAACGTGGTGGATGTTTTTCTGGAAGTGCAATCGAACATGAAGGTAAGTTGTTTTTGATGTATACAGGAACAACCAATAAAGGAAAAGGATTTCAACAAACTCAATGTATAGCATATAGTAATGATGGGGTTCATTTTGAAAAATATAAAGGAAACCCTGTGCTTAAAGCGCCAGAGGGGATACCGGATGATCAATTTCGTGACCCCAAGGTTTGGAAACATGAGGATACATACTATATGGTCTGTGGCGCAAGTCGTGAAAATAAAGGACAAGCATTGTTGTATAAGTCAAAGGATATGCTTCATTGGACATTTTTTAATGTTTTAGCAGAAAGTCGCGGAGAATGGGGATATATGTGGGAATGTCCCGATTTTTATCCGATAGATGATAAGTATATTTTAACGTTCTCGCCAATGGGATCGGGAGAACATACTTCCGTGTATATGGTTGGAGATTTTGATTATAAAACGGGGAAATTTAATTGCCATCTATGTGAAGAAATAAATTGGGGATTTGATTATTATGCACCACAATCTTTTCTGGCTCCGGATGGAAGAAGAATTATTGTTGCTTGGTCGAATGGATGGGAATGGATGCCTTTTTGGAAAGACTGGGGACCAACATATAATGAAGATTGGTGTGGTTTTTTTAATATTCCATTGGAAGTACAGATGATGGATAATGGTCGATTAAAGTTTGTTCCCATACAAGAATTGACAACAATAAGAGAGAACCCTATACATAAAAAAAATCTATTTGTGACAAAAGATGATATAGAATTATTAGCTGGAGATGGCATATGTTTTGAAATAAAGATGAAAATAGATTTAGAAAAAACGAATGCTGACAAGCTAGAATTGGATTTACGATCTGGTGAAGGCAAAAAAACTGTATGTGTTTTTGATTTTAAGAAAGCAGAGATGAGTATTGATAGAAATAATGCAGATGGTTGGAGTAAGGGAATATCAAGAAGTGTGATGTATTTAAAGGATCAAAGAGAGTTAGATATACATATTTTTTCTGATCAGAGTTCGCTTGAAATTTTTACTAATCAATATCAGAACAATCATTCGAATAATGTCTTTGCAAGCGACAAGCAAAATCAATTGAAAATACGTGCACATGCAGGTACTGTGCTTATTAAAGATATTGAGACTTATGGATTAAAAAATGATATTGGTAAAGAGGAGGATTAACTTGTGATTAATAAGAATTATTATGATGTAACCAAGTGGAACATTGGTAATCCCTATGAAGATATAGGAGAAGTCATTAATAGTATCATTTTGCATATAAAAAGCGTACAAAAAGATTCGGATGTTAAAGATGGTGGAAAACCGGGAGCGATTATCTACATACCACCTGGAGATTATCATCTTCTAAGTCAAGTCGTCATTGATATAAGTTATCTGAGAATTGAAGGTTCTGGACATGGTTTTACATCCTCAAGTATTCGATTTAATACCCCCGAAGATGAATGGAAGGATTGGCATGAATTATGGCCAGGAGGAAGCCGTGTTATTGTTGAAACGCAAAATTCAGAAGCTGCTTTCTATGTGAAACGCGAAGGGAATCCTCGTATAAGTTCTGTAGAATTTGTTGACTTTTGTATTGACGGATTACATTTTATTGATGATGGTTTAGAGGAAGCAAAGGAAGAAAACACCTATATCAATGGAAAAACGGGAATTTCCATAGAAAGTCCGAATGATTCTTTTAAGATAAAAGGCATGGGTTTAATTTATTTAGAACATGCAGTTACAATTTACGATGCAGATGCACTTTCCATACATGACAATTTTATAGCTGAATGTGGAAATTGTATTGAACTTAGAGGTGCTGGACAGGCATTGAAAATAACAGATAACTTAGTTGGTGCAGGATACAAAGGATATTCAATATTTGCTCAAAATTATGGAGGGATATTAGTCGCTTCCAATAATATTTTTCCAAGAGGTGCTAGTAGTATTTGCTTTTCCAATGTGGCACGTTCTACAATTACAGGTAATAGGTTTCATTCTTTTTATCCGGGAATGCTGATTTTTGAAAAGTGTACAGAAAATCTCGTTTCTTCGAATCATTTTTTGCGCGATCATGAACCATGGTCACCTATGTTAATGCATGATAATGGCTTAGATGATTTATATGGTCTTTTACGTATTAGTGGTGATAATAACTCAATCATTTCCAATCATATTTCAGAGACGATAGATCCTCAATATATTAAACCATATGGAGCAACACCTATAATTATACATATTGTATCGGGAAAAGGAAATTTTGTTTCCAATAATCATATAGTCGCTACTTCAGAAATATGGAAAGCTCAACTTATGTCGACTGAGTCCTGTTTTTCAGCTCAAGTAAGTGCTTTGTTGGCAACAAATGAGTTAGAAGCCATTGATATAATTGCAGTGCGAGTAGAAGCGGAATCTAAAAATAACACAGTTCTTGATTCGGCTACTTATACACAGGTAGATATGGACATGACAGCTAATGCTTTTAGAGCTAGCCCAAAGATAGGAGAGTTCAATGAATTACGGTGTTATTGAAGCGTATTATCTTTCGAGGTAAGTGTTTGATATGCAATAAATATTCAAATTTAACATTAGCCATTAAAAAAATAGGTCAACAGAAAAAGAACGTATGTTTGCAAACGTATGTTCTTTTTGCTATAATAGAGCTAGGAAGAAAATACGGTAAGTTCTATTTAGGAGTGATGAAGATGTTGAGTGATGAAACAATGGAAAAACTAACGGTTTTAGCCGATGCGGCAAAATATGATGTCTCATGTTCGTCGAGTGGAGTTGGGCGAAAGAACAGTGGCGGTATTGGCAATTCTCAGAGTTTTGGAATATGCCATTCATGGGCCGCCGATGGACGATGCATAAGTTTGTTGAAGATATTAATGACCAACGTCTGCGCATATGATTGCGCCTATTGTGTCAATAGGGTCTCTAACGATGTTAAACGTGCAAGTTTTACACCGGAAGAAATTGCTGAACTGACGATTGAATTTTATAGAAGAAACTACATAGAAGGACTTTTTTTAAGTTCGGCCGTTGAAATAAATCCCAATGCTACAATGGAACGAATCGTCAAAGCATTAAAGATTCTTCGCAATCAACATCACTTTGGCGGGTATATCCATGTTAAAGCAATTCCTGGTGCAGATCCCTTATTAATCAAGGAAGCAGGATATTTGGCGGATCGAATGAGTGTCAATATTGAGTTGGCAACAGAAGAAAGTCTAAAACTCTTAGCACCACAAAAATCCATCAAGAAATTATATCTACCCATGCAAGAGATTAAAGAAGGGATTAGCCATGCTAAAGAAGAACAAGGGATTTATCGACATGCACCATCTTTTGTGCCTGCCGGCCAATCCACACAAATGATTATTGGAGCAACGAGAGATACGGACCAGTCCATCCTCTTTCAAAGTGAAAAACTATATAATCATTTTAATCTAAAACGGGTATATTACTCGGCCTATATGCCGGTGAATGAGGGAAAGCTACTTCCTTCGCTTCAAACAGAACCGCCCTTATTACGCGAACATCGATTATATCAGGCGGATTGGTTACTAAGATTTTATCATTTTTCAGCAGAGGAGCTTTTAAGTATTCAACAGCCAAACTTAGATATGGATGTTGATCCTAAGATGATGTGGGCATTACGCCATTTAGATCAGTTTCCGATTGAAATTAATAAGGCCAGCTACAAGGAACTCCTTCGCATACCGGGAATCGGTGTGAATTCAGCTCGACGCATTATGGCCCAACGAAAGGTACAATTCATAACCTATGATGCCCTCAAAAAAATGGGTATCGTTCTTAAACGTGCACGATTTTTCTTAACATGTCAAGGTAAATACTATGGGGATTCCGTTATATCTGAGACACATATACGACAACAGCTAGTACCTGCAGAAGCCCATCACCAAGTTTCATTATTTGAACTGGGGGCGATTTCATGATTTTATTATATGATGACAGTTTTTATGGATTGCTCACCTGCATTTTTGACCACTACTATGTCGCGCCAGTAAAAGAAATTTATTCGAAAGAGCGATTTAAAGGTTCAATTATTGACACTTATCGTTTTGTAGAAACAGACGAAGAAAAAGCCAAGCGTGTTGAAAAGGCTATTCGTGAAAAATTTTCTAACGATGGCTACATGGCATTATATCGCACATTTTTATCCAATGATGATCATAAAGACTGCTACATACTGGACTATTTGATTCATGGATTCAAGCTAGGAAAAAAGATTGATTATCTTTACAGCGAGCCCTGTGTTATTCATATTCGTAAATTAAGCAAAAAAGTCGGATTTGAATCCCATCGTTTCTTAGGCCTTCTGCGGTTTGAACAACGTGGTCCCTATTTATATGCACAATTTCAACCGGATCATGACATATTATCCTTAATTGCAGACCATTTTACAGACCGACTAAAAGAAGAACAAATGATTATTCATGATACCAGAAGGAATAAAGCCATACTGGCTCATAAAGGCAAGTGGCTTATCCAAGACATTCCCGAAAATCAATCTGCACATATGCTGGAAAACCTTCCCATTAGCGACGAAGAAAAAATGTTCCAAGAACTATGGAAAGGTTATTTCAAACACATAGCCATTGAAGGACGATATAATCCTAAACTACAACAGAACTTTGTGCCTAAAAAGTATCGAAAGAATCTTGTGGAATTTAAGTAAAAGAATGTCTGAGTATAAAATAGTCGCCGACGTATTTCGTCGTGGTATTCTAACCATGCTTCTGAAACGTGAAAAATGGATTCCAAACTCGCTGTCGCTCAGACAGAGGAATCCTTTTCTTTTTCCCTTTCCTCAGCAAGGAAGAATCCCATCGATTCATACGAAAGTTCATATTTTACACTCAGACATCTACGAGGTACAAAAACATGAAGCCAAAGTATAAAATATTGGCCGACGTATTTCATCGTAGTATTCTAAGCATGCTTTTAAAAAGTGAAAAAACGGATTCCAATTTAGCGTCTGGGATTTGTTTGCCGATTGTGATATAGAAAAAGATGGCTGCATACAAACTATGAACTTTCGCATAAACCATAGAACCATTTGGCGAAAAGCGACGGAGAATAGTTTGTATGTAGCCATTATATTTCTCATAACAAAACTGAAAACAAAAAAAGAGCACCTAGCTCGGAGCCAAGTGCTATTGTAAAGGATGAGGGGGAGAGTATTAATATGTAAGAGGTAACTATTTCTTACATTTATTATAATACAGTAAAAATATGTCCACAATATGCAAGAAGTATGAAGGAATTGTTAATTTATGTCTGAGTAAAAATAGTCGCCGACGTATTTCATCGTGGTATTCTAACCATGCTTCTGAAAGTGAAAAACGGATTCCAATTTAACGTCTAGCATTTGTTTGCGGATTGTAATGTTTGAAAAGATGGCTGCATACAAAATATGAACTTTTGCATAAACCATAGAACCACTAAGCGAAAAGCGACGGAGAATAGTTTGTATGTAGCCATTATATTCCCTTTCCTCAGCAAGCAAAAATCCCATCGATTTCATTCTTAGCTCTAAAAGTTATTTACAGATTGTGATATATAGAGAAGCGTGCCTGAGCACAAAATATGAACTTTTGCATAAGCATAGAGGTTCTAGGTGAAAGAAAAAGTGGTTGCAAGGCGAGGATTCCTCTGTTTGAGCGTAAGCGAGTTTGGAATCCGTTGCATCCACTTTTAATAAACCATAGAACCACTAAGCGAAATGCAAGGGAGAATATTTTGTGTTCAGGCACGCTTCTCTTTACGATAATAGTAAAAAAATTAACCTTTACAGTAAAAATAGTAACCTTACTTTTCACAAACCCATATCCATTTATAGTATAATAGAAGTATTATATTAGATAGTGGTGATAGAATGAAAACATTAATGACTCGAATGAAACAGATGAAGATACGTACAAAAATTATTGCGCTGTATATAACGCTTTTAGTGGCAACGTTTATTATTGGCATTACGATTATCTACGCTATTTTTGATCGAAACACAGAGCGAGAAGTTGGAGAAGCAGGCTTACAGACCGTGAATGTCTTAAAGGGAAACCTAGATTTAATCTTTGAGAATATTACCCAGTTTTCAAATATGATCTATTTTGATAAAGATATTCAACAAAGTTTAAAATCCATCGAAGGCAGTAATATTTCGTCATCCACATTACAGACGGTTCAAAGCAGTTTATCAAACATGATTTTATCTGGGGAGTATATTTCCAGTGTTATTCTCATAGATTCTTATGATAGTCATTATAAATCGTATAAAGTCGGTCCCATAGCAGTCAATACAGAGGATTATAAAAATACGCGTTGGTTTAAGCAGATGCAAGAGGCCAATGGGGATGGATTTTTTGTGCATAAAAGTGAGAATATTGTTCAGTACACAAGTCGTCCAAACGTGAATTATATCACCTATATACGTGAAGTCGGTGATATGAATACCTACGATTATCTGGCGACATTGTTGATTCTTATTGATGAATCGGTTATTCAAAAATACTTTGAGGACGTTTCGGAAGATGCTAATTCAAGCTTTTGTATTGTGAATTCAGAAGGTGACTTTATTATTTCACCGACACAGAATCGGGAAGTTTTGTATGAGACCATACAGGAGAGATTACAAGGGGAGGCTTCATATGAGCCCATCCAATTCATGGGAAATGATGCCATGTTTATTCAGAAAGATTTAGGTATTAATGATTGGAAAATCATTAGTGTTATGACCATGAATAGTAAAAATATTATGCAAAACACCTATCAATCAACAATCATAGCTTTCCTAGCATTTAATTCTGTTATTATTGCCATTAGTGCTATTGCACTGACACGACTGATTTTTAAACCTTTGACGAAAATACAGACACATATGCAAGGGGTAGAACGAGGCGAATTTGTGCCCATGGTAATTGAAGCAGGATATGATAATGAGATTGTTTCATTAAAACGGGTTAATAATCATATGATTCATTCAATACAAAAATTTATTGAAAGAATTAAAGTAGAAGAAAAAATCATCGCAAAAAATGAGTTAGATCTTATTTTTGCTCAGATTAATCCCCACTTTTTATATAATACTTTAGATGCAGCATCTGCTTTAGCACTCATTGAGGATAATAAAAATTGTTTTAAATTGATTCAGGCCTTAGGTGATTTTTATCGAAACAGCTTAAATAGCGGAAAAGATGTAGTTACCGTTGACGATGAAATCATGAGTGTCAAAAATTATATGACCATTTTAAACATTCGATACGATAATCGAATCAAAATGCATTATGACATCGAAGAAGAAATGGCTCAGCTAAAGATGTTGAAATTGATTTTGCAACCGGTCATCGAAAATGCGGTCTATCATGGGATAAAAAAACGCGAAGGCCAAGGAAATATATACATCAAAGGATATATTGATGAAGATGAGATGATTTTTATTGTCAATGATGATGGTGCCGGAATGAGTGAAGATCGTATTGCTGAGGTGCTTGAAGGAAAGACCCGAGTGGATAAATCCGGTTTTGGTTTATATAGTTTAATTCAAAGGATTTCGATTTACTATGATATTGAATCTCCAGTTACTGTCAATAGTGAAATCGGACAAGGGACAGAGATTACAATACGCATCAAACGAATAGAAGGAGTTGATCGCCATGTCAATTAAGGTATTGATTGTTGATGATGAAAAACTGGAACGTGTTTTGATAAAAAAGGGGTTTGCATGGGAAAAATATGGATTTGAAGTCATCGGTGAGGCCCAATCCGGAGCAGAAGCGTTAGCTTTTATGAATATTCATCGACCGGATATTGTATTGACCGATATTAATATGCCCAATATCGATGGGTTAGAATTTATTGAGAAGGCCAAAGAGGAGTTTAGTCATTATCATACCAAATATGTGATTATCACCGGGTATCGAGACTTTGAATATGCACAAAAAGCCCTTCGATTAGGCGTTGAAGATTTTTTGCTTAAGCCAATCAACATTCAAAACATCAATGAAGTAATGATGAAACTGAAAGAAAAAATGGAATTAGATGCCTTGGAAACACAAAAAATTCACCAATTAAAAGCTACGGCAGATAAGAATAAACGGGTGCTTCGGGAAAGTTTTTTACAGCGCTTAGTAGAAAATCATATATCTAAGCCGGAAGCCATCAATAAGTTGGACGTATATGGATATGAAAAACTTCAACATCAAAGTGTCTGTTGTAACATTCAGCTGGACCAAAATATGGATGAGTCGGTAAGAAAAGAATACAATATTAAAATCTTAGATATCCTAGATGCAATGCAAATAGGCTTTGAAGTTGCTTTTATTCACTATCTAGGCAATACAATCGTCTATTTTTCAAGCGTCAATTATGATGCAATCATTCAGGCCATGAATATGGTTAAACATAAAGTAAGCCATCTCTTGTCCATCAATGTCAGTATTGGAATTAGTCAAGTGTGCACAGGTTATGAAGGCATCCACCAGGCATATCAAGAAGCGGAAAAAGCCTTGAATGCGCGGATGATGCTAGATGAAGATCGGTGTGTACTCTATAAAGATTACATAGATTGCAAACAGGCCGTGAACTTGGCCGATATGGATTGGGAAGATTTTGTTTTTTCGGTACAAAATGGATTGGAACAACAGGTGGATACTTTTGTAGACACATACATTACGGAAATTCGCAATTCCGGTAATATGGATTTGCAATGGCTAAAATTTATGACGATTAATATATTGACGAAGGCAGAATCTGTACTTCACAAGCAGGGAAAATCTTTGTCTAGTCTCAAAGAACTAAAGCGATTTGACGAAGATGTTGATGGGATTGCATCCATCGATGGGATGGAAGCAGTTATTCGTCGAACTCTTCAGATTATTATGGAATTCAACAAAAATCGAACACCCAAAAAAGGAAAGCATGTTATCGAACAAGCGCTTGAGATTATCGACGCGCATATTTTTGAACCGGAGATGGGTTTATCCTTTGTAGCATCAAAAATATTTGTCAACGATTCCTATCTGAGTCGTGTTTTCAAACAGGAGACAGGACAAGCATTGACGGCTTATGTGATGAAAAAACGTATTGATGAAAGTATTCGTTTGCTTAATACGACCAATTTAAAAGTCTATGAAATCGCCGAGCACATAGGGATTAGCAATGCCCATTATTTTAGTATTTGTTTCAAAAAACAGATGGGAATGACCATAAAACAGTACAAAGAATCAAGAGAGTAAAAATAATGACCTTTTACCGCAAAATTCTAAATTGAGTTAAAATCCCCTCTATCCTATAATAAGGACATCAAACAAATAAACTATCAATTATAAAGAAGAGGAGATTTACATGAAACTTAAGAAAATAATGACCTTATTACTAGTTTTAGTTATGATGGTGAGTGTAATCGGATGTGGAAATAACGATGCAGGATCATCAAATAACACCGACACATCTGACAATGCTTCATCTAATGGAGATGCCACAACATCTGAGGGTGAAGAAATTGTATTAAATGTTTGGCATCAATGGTCCAATGATACAAACGAACTTAAGCGATTATATGATGAAGCGGTGGCTGAGTATGAAGCCGATCATCCGAACGTAGTTATAAATACAGAAACACTTGATACAGAAGCATACAAAACAAAAATTGCAGCAGAATTTGCCGGAAGCGCTAGCGGAATCGATGTATTCTATTACTGGGGTGCAGGAATGGCTAGAAAACTTGTGAATGCAGATGCCTTATTGCCACTAGACGATTATTTGACAGATGAAGTCAATGAACGTATTTTACCGGGATCAACAGGTGCATTTGAATATAACGGACAAACATATTCGGTACCCATGTTCTCATGGTACATGACATTATTTGCAAACAAAGCATTATTTGACCAAGCAGGAACAGAAATTCCAACAACATATGAAGAACTTGTAACCGCTTCAGAAAAATTAGCAGCACTTGATGGTGTTACACCATTCGCAGCAGGAGCAAAAGACGGTTGGAACGCAGCATTTATCTATCAAGCATTAGCACTTCGCGAAGTTGGCGGAGAAGATGTCAATGCAATGCTTCGTGGAGATGTACCGTTTTCAGAAGCAGGTTATCGCCAAGCGGCGGAAAAAGTTTCAGCATTGTATGAAATGGGTACATTTGGTAGAAATCCATTAGAATCCGGTAACGATGATGCCAACAGTGCATTTATCACAGGAAAAGCAGCAATGCGACTTATGGGTAGCTGGTTTGCAAACCAAGTATACACAGATACGACAGCAACGATTGATCCGGACCAAGTCGTAGCAGTAAACATTCCAATGGTAGAAGGTAAAGGAAATGCTTCTGACTATGCCGGTGGATTTATTGAATCTTTCTGGGTAAACAAAGGAACAAGTTATCCTGCAGAAGCAGCAGAATTTGCAATCTATATCAATGAAAAAATGGGTCAAGCAGCTTACGAGACTGGAACAGGTTTTTCCGGTTGGACAGGCGATTTTGATGAAAGTGCTTTAAATCCATTATTTATTCAAATCAAAGAATTATTAAGTGAAGGTGAGACAGGTGTTCTTGCATGGGATACGTCACTCGATTCAGAACCGGCAACGATTCATAATGAGTTAGTACAAACATTATTTGCCGATGGATTTGATATTGATGCCTTTATTGAAGAGCACGAAAGTGCAATTAATCAATAAATTAACTGTGGGGGTTATCGCTTTTCAGTGATAATCCCCATTTATGAATAATGGAGGTTACACAATGGATAGAATTCTTAGTAACAAGTGGTATGTTGCCATATTCGTCTTACCGGCATTACTTATTTTCCTTGCCTTTGTTATCATACCGATTATAACAACAGGCGTATATAGTCTGTATGACTATAGTGGCATTGGTGAAAAAACATTTTTAGGCTTTACAAATTATATTGAACTATTTACAGAGGATCGTTATTTTCCGGATTCAGTTAAGAACTCATTTATTCTCGTAGCGGCATCCTTATTTATTCAGTTACCGATTTCTTTTACGCTAGCACTCATATTATCACGTGGTGTGCGAGGTGAAAAATTTTTCAGAACAATCTATTTTGTGCCTGTTGTAATATCTAGCATGGTCATCGGTCAGTTATGGATGCGAATTTTTAAAAGTGATTATGGACTATTGAATATTCTCATTCGCACAATCAGTGGGAGTGATTTTGAATACGCTTGGTTAGCTCAACCTAAAACAGCTTTTTATGCAACAGTTGTTCCGGCAGTGTGGCAATTTATCGGATATCATATGTTGATTTTTTATGCAGGAATAAAATCAATACCAACAGACTATTATGAAGCGGCACAAATCGACGGCGCGTCTAAGTTTAAAACAACAATAAAAATAACAATTCCCCTGCTCTCACCAGTTATAAAGACCTGTACTATTTTTGCCTTAACAGGAGCCTTACGTTCCTTTGACTTGATCTATGTTATGACCGGTGGAGGACCTAATCATGCCAGTGAAGTTCCATCCACATTGATGTATACCAATCTTTTTAGAAAAGGTTTATATGGATACGGAAGCGCACAAGCCTTTTTCATCGTTATTGAGTGCTTGTTGTTTAGCTTGATTATAGCTCGAATTTTTAAGCGTTCAGAAGAAAACGTGTCAATACTATAAGGAGGAAATCATGAAAAAAATAAAAAAAGAACTTCAATTTTTGATTCTAATTTTCATCGCACTCACTCAAATATTTCCTCTTTATTGGTTAATCACCTTTTCTTTAAAAACCAACAATGAAATATTTGGAGATAATGTTTTAGGACTACCGGAGACGTGGCGCTGGGTCAATTACACCACTGCATTAAATGACGGAGGAATCCTTCTCTATTTTATGAACTCCGTCATCTATTCAGGATTAACCGTTTTAGTTGTTGGGATACTAACAGCCATGGCGGCGTACGCCATCGCAAGAATGCACTGGAAAAATAAAGCACTCGTTTTTTCCATATTCACCATAGGAATTATGATTCCCATTCAAGCTACACTATTGCCATTGTTCCAAATGATGGACTGGTTGGGCTTAAAAGGTGGCTATCTAGGCTTGCTTGTTCCTTATATCGCTTTCGGAATCCCCATGAGTATCATGATATTAACGGGCTTTTATAAAGCAATTCCTAGAGAAATGGAAGAAGCAGCATACATTGACGGCTGTGGAATCTTTCGAAGCTTTGTAACCATTATTTTGCCCATTATGCGACCGGCACTTGCAACAGCCTCAATCTTTACATTCCTCGGAACATGGAACGAGCTCATCTTTGCCAATACGCTCATTGATAGCTCAGCATACCGTACCCTTCCTGTTGGAATCATGTCCTTTGCCGGACAATATACAACCGACTGGGGACTTATCGGAGCCGGTATGGTTATCGCAACACTACCAACAATCCTCATCTACTTCTTGTTAAGTAATCAAGTGCAACAAAGCTTGATGGCAGGAGCAGTAAAAGGTTAGCCTGCATGTATGAAATACTTGCCCATGCAATGCGCCAAGTGGTTCTAAGGCTTATCAAAAGAGTCTGCAACGGATTCCAAACTCACTGTCGCTCAAACAGAGGAATCCTAAACTTGCAGACTCTTTTTTATTTCGCCAAGATCCACTAAGGCTGATGCAAAAGCGCGTATTTCATACATGCAGGCATTCGAGAAGATGCTTAGGTGTAAAATAAGAACTTTCGCATAAATCGAAGTGATTCTTCATTGGTGATGGAGCGAAAAAAAGAAAAGGATTCTACTGTCTGAGCGAAGGCGAGTTTAGAATCCTTTTTTTCGTCCCAGAAGCAATGCTAGAAGCACAAGATGTAATGCGTCTGAGAATATTTTGCTCTAAGCATCACTCCTATTATTTTTTTGCCCTTACTTGCCGATATACTATACAGAAGGAATTAAATAAGTGCCAAGGAGGGCAAAATTATGAAGTTAAAGTATTTACTTCTATTTTTGGTACTGTACTTTTTGTATTTCATAGGATTAGTGTATCAAAATCAAATACTCGGTGACATCTTATCACCGATCGTAACATTGATTGTTTTCATACCTACATTTTCAGGCTTTTTTCTCAAAGAAACGAATCGCTTGTTGAAACTCGCAGGATTATTTCTGTCCCTTTCGATTTTCGCATGGTTTGTCTTTGATCTTATGTGGGGTTTTTCTTCCTTGATTCTTCACATAGATCCTGAAGAAAATATGTTTATCGTTAATGGGTATTCATTTACCAATCTTTTTATTATTTTTTCATTAGTATGTTCAGGAACATTTCAAATTAAAAAATGGAATAAAATGCAAATGCTACTCGATACCTTCATGGTACTTATGAGTATAAGCCTTATTTTTTGGGTATTTGTGTTGGAAAAAAGTTCTGATCGATTAGAGATTATTGCATCCGATCCAATCGGGATGTGGTCTATAATCAGTAGTATTTTGATATATACCTGGACGAATATATGGTTTTTTTCTGTTCGCAATAATGAATCACCCTTTTTTCTTGGATTTGCTGCAGCGGGTGGGGTTATCTTCGCTTTAACCGATGTAAGCTTTTATTATTACTACTATTTTTTGGAGTATGAACCTAATTCTCTGTTGGATGGTGGATATATCATTGCCTTTACCTTAATGGGGATTGGCGGTTATATTAAAGCAAAAGGTTACGACAAAAAACAATCCAATCAATATGAAAAGGGTCAGTTGGAAATGATGCACTTTAAAAAAGAACTCATTTTCTTGCTAGTTCCCTTGCTGATGCTTATTTTTGAAGGTTATCAGACAGAGGTTTCTATTTTCACGCTAGGGATGACAATGTTCTATTTTCTCTTTACAAACTATACGCAAAATAATATCTATCGTGATGAATTATTAGCCAAAGAAAAAAACTACGTTTTACGTTTAGAAAAAGAGGTTCAAGAACGAACAGAAGAAATTGTGAAAATAATGAATACAGATATTGTGACAGGATTAAAGAATCGAAGATTTCTTGAAGAATATCTAGAGATGACTACAAACGCATTAAAAGAAAATGAAAAAATTCATTTGCTATATATTGAGCAGAACAAGTATAAAACGGTTCAATCAATTTATGGAAAAACAATTGCTGAAAAGGCATTAGAAGAATTGGGAAGACGTATGCAAAAAATCGTCGAACAGCACAATGGAATTCTAACGTCTTACGGTGAAAATAATTTTGTTGTGACATTCAAAACTCGGGAAGCCTATACATATATACTCGATGTTGCGGAGAAAATCGTCAGTATATGCAGTGATCGATATAGTATTGAGGACCATGATATTGGGATTACCTTGAACATAGGAATATCTTGCTATCCGTCAGATACCACGGATATTGATACGTTAATTCGAAATGCAGATACGGCTATGGTACAGGCAAAAGACGTGGGTGTAAATATAATCCGTCAATATGATCATCATATCGGCGCATATTTAGATCAAAGAGCACGTATAGAAATGAAGTTAAAAAAAGTTTATTTTGATAAAGAATTTTCCTTGCAATATCAACCACAGGTGTCAAGTATTGATGGAAGGATTATTGGCGTAGAGGCTCTATTACGATGGTACACACCAAGTGGAGAGTATATTCCGCCAAATATTTTTATACCATTAACCGAAGAAAACGGAATGATCTTTTCTGTGGGGCGTTGGGTTTTAAATGAAGCGGCTAAGCAACTGAGGTTGTGGAGAGATAGGTATGGAATCAATATCCGGATGGCCATCAATATATCAAGCAAGCAGTTAATGGAAGAAAATTTTCTTCAAGAACTAACAGAGACACTTATGGAATATGCCATTCCGACAGAATATTTTGAAATAGAAATCACAGAAAATGTTCAGTTAGAGAATAATGCAATGATAAAAAGCATGCTCCAAAAAATTCGGAAAATGGGAATTTCTATTGCTATTGATGATTTTGGAACAGGTTATTCATCATTACATTACTTAAAGGAATTACCGGTTGAACGCATAAAAATGGCCAAAGAACTGATTGATCATATTTCAGAGGATATTTACTCAAGGTCAATTGTCCAAATGGCCGTTAATGTAGCGAAAGTAAAGGGGATAAAAGTAATCGCTGAGGGGGTAGAGACAAAAGAGCAATGGGAGTGCTTAAAAGAATTGCAATGTGATGAGATACAGGGGTATTTATTTTCTAAGCCATTGAGTCCAAGAGATTTAGAGGAACAATGGTTAACATCAAAGATGTCTAGAAAGGACGTGCTCGTATGAAAATCAAATGGAAGATTAGCTTAATCACCACAGGCATCATCATTGCGTTGACACTTACAATTGTTGTTTTTATGCATTTTGAAACCAGTAATTTAGTCATGAATGAAACAAATCACGAATTACAGAACTATTCTAACTTAGGATTGCAGTTAATTAATAAAAGCTATCCGGGCGAGTGGAGTATTCAAGAGGGAAACTTGTTTAAAGGTGATATCATGATGAACGATAATACAGAGATCATTGATGAAATCACAGCTGATGTCGATATTTTGGTGACTGTTTTTCAAGGAGATACACGTGTGACAACGAATGTATCGGATGCCAATGGCCAACGACAAGTAGGAACACAAGCCTCTGATGCAGTTGTTGAGCAGGTATTAAGGCGAGGCCAAGTCTATTCCGGTACAGCAGATATTTTAGGTCGAACATCACAAACGGTATATGTTCCCATTAAGGACAATGCCGGAGACATCATAGGGATGTGGTTTGTCGGAGTCTATATGGATGAGGTTGCTGACAGCATCAATAGTGCCATGCTTCTTGTTGTTGCCTTGGCAGTCATATTGCTAATTATAAGTAGTTCCTTAACCTTTGTTTTCGGGAGCTTGTTGGCAAAAAAACTATATATGGTCCAAGAGCGTATGAAATCCATGGAGCAAGGCCAATTTAATATCGAGTTTCCGGAAGTATTGCTATCACGAAAAGATGAAATCGGGCAAATTGCAAATTCAGCAAAAGTCATGAAGGAACAGATTATGGAGGTTCTTGAAGGCATAAAAAGTGAATCTGAAAAGCTCAAGCTTTCTGCAACAGAGGCATTTAGCGATATGGAAGTTGTTCACGGAAGCATTGAAGATATTTCAGCGGCAACAGAACAACTCTCAGCAGGTATGGAACAAACATCAGCATCAACAGAAGAAATGAATGCATCAGCGACGGAGATCGAAGTTGAAGTGGAAAACATGAAAGATAAAACATACTCTGGCGAGACCCTTGCAAAAGAAATTAAAAATAGGGCCGGAAAATTAAAAGAAGAAACCATGGCTTCATATAACAATGCAACAGGTATTTATGAAAAAACAAATCAACAACTGAGAGAATCAATAGAAAAAACGAATGCAATCGAAGAAATCAAAGAATTGTCACAAACCATTATGGCAATTACGTCTCAGACAAATCTATTAGCTTTAAACGCTGCAATCGAAGCTGCCCGCGCAGGCGAAGCCGGAAAAGGGTTCGCAGTCGTTGCAGACGAAATACGAAAATTGGCTGAAGATTCAAAACAAGCAGTGTCAAGAATTAATGATATAACGGAAAATGTATCGGATGCCGTTATCAGCATGGTTCAAGACTCGGAAGAACTACTGGGATTTGTAGATACACAAGTGCTTAAAGACTATAAACTCTTTGTAAAAACCAGTGATCAGTATAATCAAGATTCAGATCAAGTTCAAGACGTCGTTACAGACATCAACAAAGTCGCGGCACAACTCTTCGCGACTATTCAACAGATTCGTTTAACCATCGACGAAATATCAAGAGCCTCAGCAGAAGGTGCCGAGGGAACCAACCTCATTGCCGAAAAACTAACCGACATCGCCTTAAAATCAGATGATGTCCTCACCCGTACAACAGAAAATCAACAAAGTGCCAACCGATTAGATGAGAAGGTAGGGTACTTTAGTGTATAGGAGAAAAGGTTGACGCATAAAATAGTTGCCGATTCATTTCGCTAAATGGTTCTAACGTTTATAAAAAGCGTGTGCAACGGATTCCAAACTCACTGACGTTCAGACAGAGGAATCCTTAACTTGCACACGCTTTTCATTTCACGAAGAACCATTAAGCTTATGAAAAAGCACCTATTTTATGCGTCAACCTTTCAACATACTCAAGCGACAGCGTATAGGAAGATATGTAGGTGTAAAATAGGAACTTACGCATGAGTCGTAGAGATTCTTTATTGGTGATGAGGCGAAAAAAAGAAAAGGATTCTACTGTGTGAGCGTAAGCGAGTTTAGAATCCTTTTTTCGAATCAGAACCAATATTAGAAGCACAAGATGAAAAGCGTCGGAGATTATTTTATGCTATAGGAAAGTCCTACTTTAGCTTTCTGCTTTGAAACGTAGCAGAAAGCGTCAAGGACCTTTCCCTCCGCGAACAATATCTCTTCGAGATAACGCGACAGAGTCGCTTTGTTATACCTAATATCTCCCCTTTTGCATCCTCATGGAATACTGCTTAGGTGTTTCTCCATAGAACTTTTTGAACAAATTGATGAAGTAAGATATATTTTCGTAGCCGAGAGCGTAACAGACATCGGTTACGTTTTTTTCTTTGAGATCTTCTTTAGCCGCTTTGAGCTTAATGAGGTGTTGAAATTCTTTGGGGCTAAATCCCGTTTCTTGCTTGAATCTTGAGGAAAGATTCGACGCGGACATATTGAGTTCATAAGCAATGGATTGAATGGAAACACTGCTATATATGGTCTCTTTTAATGTGCGAATGGTGAATTCAATGGGGTCGTTTTTGATGTCAAAGGAATTGTCCCGTAGACATTGGTTCTTGATTAAGTGATAAGCTAATTCTTGTGAGGTAAGGTCAATTAAAAAACCTTTATCCGGATTATTGGTAGAAAAAAGTTTTTTGATGCGAGTTAGAGGATCTTCAATGCTTTGAATAGTATGAGCATGAATTCGATCAGGGTTTTCGTCAAAAAGATCGCAATTATATTTATCTTGAATATGTTTTTTTGTGGTTTCAATCAGTTTGTCGCTTAGTTCAAAAACAACCGCTTGGGTATTTTCTTTGATGTGCATTTTTACACTTGAATGTGGTGGGAGTAGGATAAATTCGGATGTGGAATAGTCAAAGTTTTGACCGGCGTTAATAGTCACATTTTTTTCGCCATCGATAATGGTGCAGACACGATTATAGGCATAGGAACGGTAGGTTCCGGAATACCCTTTGGGAAGATCATAATACAATATTTTTAGATATTCGGTTTCATAATCATGGTGATATTCTAAGCAACGGTCAAAATTATTTAACATAGAAAACCCTCCAAAAATCTATAGCAATTTTGATGTTAAAGATACTAATAATACTATCATAAATGGTAAAAGTTAACAATGAAAAAAGAATCAAGAATAAAAATATGTGATGTTTTTTGAAAGTATCGAATAGTTTAGCAAAGAAAAATTCGTTATAATGTATATATACTTATATTTGATGGAGGGGGAAAGCATATGCAGTATAAAAAAAAGAAGATGATTATTATTGGAGTCGTCGTTGTTATCATTTTTATACTTTTTGTTGGATGGAGAAGTGCAAGTCAGAGTAGACAAAAGGAACCGATTCGCCTTGCAACAACAACAAGTACAGAAAACAGTGGGCTACTTGAACATATTCTTCCGGAGTTTATTGAGAAATACAATAGAGAGGTTAAAGTCATTGCAGTCGGTAGTGGAAAAGCTTTTCAAATGGGAAGAGATAAGGAAGCGGATGTTTTGCTGGTTCATGACCGGGCCGGTGAAGATGCATTTGTCGAGCAAGGGTTTGGTGATTATCGATATGATGTGATGTATAACGATTTTGTTCTTGTCGGACCCATGGAGGATGGACTTATAAGGCAAGAAGAGCGGGGAAATATCCTTCTGGGGCTAAAGAAGCTTCATCAAGAAGGAAAAGCATATATCTCACGTGGAGATGATTCCGGCACACATAGAAAAGAGTTAAGACTTTGGAGTGCGGCTGAAATCGAACCGGAGAGTGGAAACTATATCTCCGTTGGAAAAGGTATGGGTGAGACTCTGATTATGGCAGATGAACAACTGGCCTATACACTAACGGATCGAGCAACATACCTTGCCATGCAAGAGGAGTTGGATATCGGTATTGTTATCGAAAATGATACTTTATTATTTAATCCCTATGGCATTATCCCAGTTAGTGCTGAAGGGGCAGACTGGATTAATCAAGAAGGCAGTCAAGAATTTATTGATTGGATATGTTCAGATGAGGTCCAAGAAAAAATCGGACAATATGGTGTTGAGGAATTTGGGCAAGCCTTATTTATCCCAAACCACCAATAGAAAAATTGAGTCAGGAGTGAGACGGTGGACTATATTATTGAAGGCATTATAGAAGGATTCAAACTACTGATTGGTCTGGACCAAGACGTATATAGGATTATTGGATTATCCGTTTTTGTGTCATCATTATCAACACTGCTTGCAGCAATTATTGGTGTTCCCCTTGGAATTTACACAGGGCTAAAAAATTTTCCCCTAAAAACAACCTATGCACGTCTCGTGTATACCCTGATGAGCTTGCCCCCGGTTGTTGTTGGCCTTGTTGTTGCCTTATTCTTGTCGCGAAAGGGACCGTTAGGCTTCATGGGATTTTTGTATTCGCCTACGGCAATGATTATCGCTCAAACTTTGCTAGTCACCCCTATTATTGTCGGCAATGTTTTTAATCATACCAAGGAACATGGTTTGACTGTATATAATTTAGGGAAAACCTTAGGCGCAGGACGTCTTGAACGTTTTTTTCTCTTGTTGAGTGAACTTCGGGTTGCGGTTTTAATCGCCCTTGTATCCGGACTTGGTCGCGCCATATCAGAAGTTGGTGCAGTGATGATCGTTGGTGGTAATATTCAAGGCTCAACCCGAGTCATGACCTCCTACATTGCTATGAATCATAATATGGGAAATTACGGAATGTCAATTGCCATGGGGATGGTTCTCCTGGTCATTGCATTCTTGCTCAATTCAATCCTATACACATATATGGAAGGTGAAAAACATGAAACTATCCATACAAAATCTTAAACAATGTCATGGAAAAAAAGAGGTCTTGTATATCCCGCAAATGGAGTTCTGTGAAGGTAAGGTATATGGGATTATAGGTCCCAACGGTTCCGGAAAAAGTACCTTTTTGCGATTGATTGCAGGCCTTGAGCAACCTATCTCAGGAACAATTGACTACCATGAAAAAAATATTAAGCAAGGGTCGATAAAAGATGTGACCTACATGGAGCAAAAACCCTATATGCTAAAACGTAGTGTATATGAGAACATTGCCTATCCCCTTCGTATAAGGGGAGAAGAAGAAACATCTATCCGAAGGAAAGTCTATGCCCTGATGGACCAACTGGAGTTGGGCCCTTTAGAACATCAGAATGCCAAAAGCCTCTCTGGAGGCGAAGCGCAAAAAGTCGCCCTAGCACGTGCAATGGTTTTTGAACCGGCCCTCCTACTTATGGATGAGCCAACAGCGAATTTAGACCAAAAAACTCGTAAACTTATTGAAAACATGATTAGGCAACGCCATAAAGATCCTCACAGAATTACCATCATGGTTACTCATGATGACCTTAGTGAACAAAAGATTTTTGATGAAATCATTTATATTGAGGAGGGAAAGTTATGTATACTGTCGGTGTAATAACGGCCAGTGATTTAGGAGCACAAGGAAAGCGGGAAGATCTTAGCGGTAAGATGATACAAACCATTGTCGAAGAATATGGCTATATCGTCAAAAGCTACGCTATGCTTCCGGATGAAAAAAACATGTTAAAAGAAAAGATGATTCAAATGGCTGATGAACAACACGTTAACTTAATCTTGACAACCGGTGGAACAGGCTTTAGCCAAAGAGATATCACACCGGAAGCTACACTTGAAGTCATTGAAAAGCCAGTTCCCGGTATCGCGGAAGCTATCCGAAATAATAGTTTTAAAATCACACGCCGAGCGATTTTATCCCGAGGTATTTCAGGAATTCGGGGGCAGACCCTCATTATTAACTTACCCGGTAGCCCTAAAGCAGTCAAAGAGTCTCTAATTTTTATTATAGAAGAACTCGAACATGGAATCAATATACTCACCGGTGATGCAAAAGAATGTGGGGGATCTTAAGTGAAAATGGATTTTTTGTCAGTCAAAACGATTGAACAAGCACAAGACATACTCAAACAAATGGCAGAATCGCAGACGCCTAAAGTGAAAGAGATTCCGCTAGAGAAAGCCTTAGGAAAGATTTTAGCCCATGACGTCTATGCTCAAGAAAACGTACCTTCCTTTAACCGGTCGACCGTGGATGGATATGCTGTTTATTGTCAAGATGTATTCGGTGCATCGGAAAGTATCCCTGCCATTCTTCAGATGAAAGGGTCTGTTGATATGGGGCGTCAAGCTCCAAAAGCCTTGAATCCGGGAGAATGTGTCTATGTGCCGACCGGAGGAATGCTGCCGGAACATACAGAAGCCATGGTGATGATCGAATACGCGGAAAAACTCGATGAAGAGACCATTTTAATCTACAAGCCTGCAAGCCATGGCCAAAATATTTCCTATGCAGGAGATGATGTGGGCCAAGGTGAAAAAATATTAGGACAAGGTAGAAAATTATCGGCCTATGATATAGGAATTTTAGCCGCAATGAATCTTGCAAAGGTTTCAGTTGTTTTATCTCCGCAAGTAGCTATTCTCTCGACCGGCGATGAGGTGGTTGATGTGGGTCAAAGCTTAAAGCCCGGTCAGATTTACGATATCAATGGGTATGCATTAGGTGGGCTTATTGAGTCTTATGGAGCCCATCTTGTCTATAAAAAGATTGTTATCGATGACTTTGACTTGTTAAAAGAAACAATGGATGAGGCCTTAGAAGAAAGCGAGATGGTCTTGCTTTCCGGAGGAAGTTCAGTCGGTGCTAAAGACTATACAAAAAAACTCATTGAGTCTTATGAAGATGGAGACGTATTCGTTCATGGCTTAGGCATCAAACCGGGAAAACCGACCATTTTAGGAAGAATCGGTCAAAAGCCCGTCTTTGGTTTACCCGGTCATCCCGTTTCGGCTTTAATGGTTTGCCAACAAACGGTCAAAATCTATCTCAGCCATTTAATGGGAAAAGAAGAACGTCCTATATACCTGTGGGCAACCTTATCCGGAAATGTACATAGTTCTCCGGGAAAGACAACCTATCAAATCGTTTCGTTGCAAGAAGAGGTCCAAGATTGGATTGCAGAGCCCTTATATGGAAAGTCAGGAATGATTCATCTACTAACAGAAGGCATGGGCTATTTCGAAATCGAAAAAGATCGGGAAGGTTATCATCAAGGAGAACGCATCAGAGTTTATCCATTAAGGGAAGGGAGTTTATAGATGGAGCGAAAAGTCTATATTGATAATCAGCCATTAGAAGAAGCGCTAAAGTTATATTTGGATTCCGGAGAGCTCCGTGTTGAAGCGGATTCTATTGATATCGGTGACGCCTTTGACCGTGTAACCATGGAACCCATATATGCCAAACGATCCTCTCCCCATTATCATGCCTCAGCCATGGATGGGATTGCAGTTCGGTGTGAGGCCACCTTCGGAGCAACGGAGCGAAGACCCATAACCTTAAGAGAAGGTGAGGATTTTGTCTATGTAAATACCGGAAACCCACTGCCGGACGCTATGGATAGTGTCATTATGATTGAAGACGTTGACGACATCGGCTATGGAGAAATTCGTATTATGGCCCCTTCATATCCATGGCAACATGTCCGCCCTGTGGGTGAAGATATTGTTAAGGGAGAGATGATTCTACCCTCCAAGCATCGAATTCGAGCCTTAGACATGGGGGCATTGATTAGTGGCGGTCTTACAAGGATTAAGGTCTATCCCCGTGTGACCGTTGGGGTTCTTCCTACAGGCAGTGAGATCAGAAAATACACAGAATCCATCGAAAAAGGAAGCCTTGTGGATTCAAATTCAAAAATGTTTGAAGGCATGATTTTAGATAATAATGGAATTCCTACATTATATGACCCGGTAGCGGATGATTGGGATTTGCTGAAAGCGGCTATTCAAAAAGGGGCCAAAAATAATCAAATACTGGTCATTAATGCAGGGTCATCGGCCGGTTCAAAAGATTATACTGTCGATTTAATCCGCCAACTCGGGGAAGTTATTGTTCACGGCATTGCGATAAAACCCGGTAAGCCAACCATACTCGGGCGCATTGGACAGTCTTGGGTTATAGGTATTCCGGGATATCCGGTTTCAGCATATTTTGCCTTTGAAAGTTTTGTCAAACCTCTTATGGAGCGCCTAACCGGTTATCAGTCAAAGGCAGAAAACCTTGAAGCTATTTTATCTCAACGGGTAATGTCATCTTTAAAGCATGAAGAGCGGGTGCGAGTCACTTTAGGTTATGTGAATGGACGGTGTATTGCTACTCCCTTAAGTCGTGGAGCCGGTAATACCATGAGTTTAGTCAAAGCAGATGGCGTGTTAACGATCCCGCGGCATTTAGAAGGCATCGAAGGTGGCAGCCAAGTCACCATAGGCTTATTAAAAAAACGTGAAACGATTCAAAAACGCTTACTCTTGATTGGTAGTCATGATTTGATTTTAGATGTATTGGCAGACCAATTGCCAATAGCCTCAGGACACGTGGGCAGTATGGGTGGATTGCTGACCTTGCGAAAAGGTGAGTGTCATCTAGCACCGATTCATTTATTAGACCCGGAGACGGGGACATATAATACATCCTATGTTAAAAAATATTTTCCTCAAAAAGAGATGTTGCTCATCACCGGAATTAAACGACTTCAAGGATTAATGGTTCAAGCGGGGAATCCAAAGCGTATTCAGGGATTTGAAGATTTAAGCAAAGAAAATATTATTTTCATTAATCGACAAAAGGGATCAGGCACCAGACAGTTGCTGGACTATCAACTTAAAGCAAAAGAGATCCCTTCAGAACAGATACAAGGCTATCAGCGAGAAATGAATACCCACATGGCTCTTGCCGCCGTCGTTCAATCCGGTGGAGCAGATGTTGGCTTAGGGACCTATTCAGCGGCAAAAGCTATGGATTTAGATTTTATACCGGTTGGATATGAATCTTATGAATTTTTGCTTGAAGCCTCATTCATAGATGATGTACGCGTACAAGAGCTGATAAAAATTTTAAAATCTGAACGATTTGCTAATATCCTGACAGATATTGGTGGCTATGAACTCGACAAGCCGGGGACTATAAGAAAAGTAGGTGAATAATCATGAGAGATTTCCACAATCGTCGAATCAACTATCTTCGATTATCCGTCACCGATTTATGCAATTTAAGGTGTCGCTATTGTATGCCGGAACAAGGCATCGAAAAAAAGAATCATCAAGAGATATTAACTTTTGAACAAATCTCTACCTATGTAGATACACTCGTCCACATGGGCATTGATAAAATTCGAATTACCGGAGGGGAACCTCTCGTTCGAAAAGATATTTTAACCTTGCTAAGCGCCATTGGACACCATAAAGAGATTAAGGAATTTACCCTAACTACCAATGGCCTTTTGCTCAAGTCAATGGCTAGTGCCCTAAAAGAAGCCGGGATTCAGCGTGTAAATATTAGTTTAGATTCGTTGAATCCTGAAAAGTTTCGAAAGATGACGCGGGGAGGAGACTTATCCGATGTCATCGAGGGAATTGAAGCGGCAGAAAAGGCCGGATTGACGCCTATAAAAATTAATGTGGTCCTTATTGGTGGATTTAATGATGACGAGATTGAAGACTTCATCCGACTGACAGTAAACAGAAAAATTGACGTTCGCTTCATTGAGCTCATGCCAATCGGTGAAGTGGCCCATTGGTCCTTGGAAAACTTTATCTCAGCAGATACAGTCTTGCAAAAGGTGCCCGAGCTAATAAAAGCGGATGACACAGAGCATGGATCGCCGGCTGTTCATTATCGCTTGCCTTATGGGCAAGGACGGGTTGGATTGATTCGACCGATTTCATGTAAATTTTGCAAAGACTGTAATCGGATACGCTTGACGTCTGCTGGACAACTTAAATACTGCTTGCATTCAAACGATGCCCTTGATTTGCGACAAATCCGGCAAGAACCGGAAGCCTTAGAAAAAGCGATTCAGGACTTTATTATGAAAAAACCGTATGAACATCAACTGGAAGACGGCTGTTATAGTCTAGCCAATATGGTTGGAATCGGTGGATAGGGGGAGAAAAAATGCTAACACACTTTAATGATCATGGTCGAGCCCATATGGTGGAGGTCACGGATAAAGAGGACACCTTGCGTCAAGCGACGGCCTATGGAAGCATCAAGATGGCTACAACAACTATTCAACATATCACAAAGATGGGAATTAAAAAAGGGGATGTGCTAGGAGTTGCCCAGGTTGCAGGGATTATGGGGGCAAAAAAAACCGCGGATCTTATTCCTATGTGTCATCCGCTTATGCTCACCGGAGTAAATCTTGAATTTAGAATTCAAGAAGATGCCATTGGCATTAAGGCGACAGTAAAAACAAGGGGAAAAACCGGTGTTGAGATGGAAGCACTGACAGCCGTCTCAACCGCAGCTTTAACTATTTATGATATGTGTAAAGCGGTGGATAAAGAGATGGTAATTGAAGGCATTCATCTTGCTGAAAAAACCGGTGGAAAATCAGGAACATATCGAAGGGAGGACGATTATGGAAAAAACGCTTGGTAAAGTAACAGGAATTAATATAAGTAAAGTAAAAGGGGTTATAAAAGAACCTATTCCTGAAGGTCTTTTTATTGAAGAACATGGATTAGACGGTGATGCCCACGCAGGAAAATGGCATCGACAGGTGAGCTTGTTGGCCCAAGAGAGTATTGATAAGATGACAAGCATTGGTATTAAGGGTCTATGCAGTGGAAAATTTGCAGAGAATATTACAACCTCCGGGGTCATTTTGCATGAACTACCCGTAGGGACAGTGCTTCACATTGGCGACACCATTCAAGAAGTCTCTCAAATCGGCAAAGAATGTCATTCTGGCTGTGCGATTAAGGTACAAGTGGGCCAGTGTATTATGCCAAAAGAAGGCATATTTACACGTGTTTTAAAAAGCGGAAAAATCAAAATAGGGGATGAAATTATCCAAAAAATATGATAAAATAATAGTAACTAAATATGAGAATCTCAATAACAAATCCGAGTTAGTAACTCTAAAGCAAATGCCATGAGAGCTAACCAATGGGTTGTGTGGGAAACCGCTAAACCTCCCGCGTTTGGAAAGGATTGTTACATAAATGTTACTGTCAACGATTATGTAGTCTATTATTTTCAAAGCGAGGAGGTTTTTTATGTACGCATTTGTAGGAAAAGTATTACGCATTAATCTAACTGAAGGAACAAGCAAAGTAGAGGATTTAGATCCCATACTTGCTGAAAAATTTGTCGGTGGCCGTGGTTTGGCTACAAAAATGTATTCTGATGAAGTTCCGGTAGAAGTAGATGTATTTGCGCCGGAGAACAAACTTTTTATTGCAACAGGTCCTTTAACAGGAACACCAACGCCAACCGGTGGTCGATATATGGTAGTCACCAAGTCCCCATTAACCGGAACCATTGCATCATCCAATTCGGGTGGATACTGGGGACCGGAACTCAAATTTGCCGGATATGACATGGTTATTGTGGAAGGAAAGGCAGAAAATCCAGTCTATGTCATGATTGAAGACGACAAAGTAGAGATTAGAGATGCTTCCCATGTTTGGGGAAAAGTCGTTTCAGAAACCACAAATACCTTAGCAAAAGAAGCACCGGAAAAAGCGAGGATTCTTGCCATAGGACCGGCCGGAGAAAAACTTTCAAAAATGGCCTCCATTATGAATGATTTTGACCGTGCAGCAGGACGTTCGGGTGTTGGTGCTGTCATGGGATCCAAAAATCTCAAAGCAGTCGTTGTACGCGGAACAAAATCAGTCGAGATCGCTGACCCGGAAAAACTACGAAGTGTTGTCAAAGAATGTAACGCAAAGATTCGTGAAAATGGTGTAACCGGTCAAGGTTTACCGGCTTATGGAACGGCAGTTTTAGTCAATATTATCAATGAAAACGGGGTATTCCCAACCAATAACTTCCAAACATCCCAATTTGACAAAGCAGAAGACACAAGTGGTGAGCTACTTGCCGAAAAATACCTAGTACGTAAAGATCCATGTTATCGCTGTCCGATTGCCTGTGGACGTTACTGTAAAGTAGACGATGTTGAAGGTGGCGGCCCTGAATATGAAACCATATGGGCCTTTGGTGGTGACTGTGGTGTGGATGATCTCGGTGCCATTATTAAAGCCAACCACTGGTGTAATGAAATGGGCTTAGATACTATTTCAACAGGAGCAACGATTGCAGCAGCTATGGAACTATATCAACGTGGCCATATCAAAGACGAAGACCTTGAGGGCCTTTCCTTAGAGTTTGGTAATTCAGAAGCTGTTATTGAATGGACAAAACGCATCGGACTTCGTCAAGGTTTAGGCGATAAAATGGCAGAAGGATCTTATCGTTTAGCCGATAGCTATGGTGTTCCGGAATTATCCATGACCGTTAAAAAACAAGAACTTCCGGCCTATGATCCGCGTGCAATTCAAGGACAAGGTCTTCAATATGCGACATCCAATCGTGGGGGTTGCCATGTGAGAGGTTACTTGATATCACCGGAAATATTAGGTCTTCCTGAAAAGTTAGATCGCTTCACGCTAGAAGGCAAAGCAAACTGGGTAAAAATATTCCAAGATTTCACAGCTTTTATTGATTCATCTGGCTTATGCTTATTTACGTCTTTTGCAATGGGAGCAGCCGATTATGCTGAGATGGTCAGCGCAGCAACCGGTTTTGACCTTACAGCTGAAAAAGTTCTGGAAGCAGGAGAACGTATCTGGAATATTGAGCGTCTATATAACTTGCGAGCAGGTATTGATCCATCACAAGATACACTTCCTAAGCGTCTATTGGAAGATCCGATTGAAGCAGGACCCTCCAAAGGAAATGTGGCGAGATTATCTGAGCTGCTTCCTGAGTATTATGAATTACGTGGATGGACGGCAGAAGGGATACCTTCAGAAGAACGTGTAACGGCATTAGGATTATAAATAAACAAAAAGATTTAAAAGATTCAATCTGAAAAAGTTTGAGGGCTGAGATTTTCAGTCCTCTTTCTACTCATAAAGTCCTATATTTTAGGAGGAAACATGAAAAAAGTATATTTGGAATTAACGGACCGCTGTAATCTAAACTGCCGATTTTGTTATCGTCAAACATGGACGCAAGCTCCGTCAGATATGGATCCGGAACTTATTGATGCCTGTATTTGCGAAATCAAGTCTATGGACAATGTTGAAGAAGTTGTTTTAGGTGGAATCGGTGAACCTACCTATTTTCAAGGAATAGAAAAGGTTATAGAGGAATTAAAAGACAAGAAGATAACGATGACAAGCAATGGATCCAGTATCAGTGACGCCTTAGCCAAAGTATGTGTTCAACACGTCAATCATTTGATTATTTCAGTGGATGGAATGGATGAAACCTTTTATGCACTCCGCCAATTTCCCTTGCAAGAATTAATAAAAAATGTCGACAAAATTGTAGCACTCAAAGAAGCCAACCAATCTTCCCTTCCAAAGATCTCCTTTCAAATGGTTCTGACCACGATGAATATGCATGAAATCAAGGATGTGATTGAACTGGCAGCTAGGCACGGAGTCGCTCAAGTGATTTTATCAAATATTGTGCCAACTCAAGAAGAAGACCTTGAACTCGTGCCCTATTTTATGTATGAAAAAGAACCACTATATTCCATTTTAAGAGCAGCAAGTACAAAAGCATTAATTAAGCGTTTAGAACTACACATACCCGAGACTCGGTTAAAAACAGAACGCCACTGCCGATTTATTGAAGAAGAATCCATGATGGTTAATGTAAAAGGTCAAGTCGTGCCATGTTACCGCTTTGCCCATAATGGAACAGAGTTTGTTTTCGGACGAAAAAAAGACATTAAAATGCATAGTTTCGGCACGGTGCTTAATCAAAGTTTAAGAGAGATTTGGAATCAGCCATCCTATGTCAATTATCGAAGTATTGTTCACAATAATCACTACCCTTCATGTATGGACTGCGATTTAGTTGATGGATGTGATATGGCCAGAAATGCCGAATTTGATTGTTTTGGTAACACGCCCTCCTGTGCAGATTGCCTTTGGGGACGAAAAATCGTTTATTGTGTTTAAAAATTTATTGAGTATAGGAGGTTTGCCATGATTATAACAGTAAAATTTTTTGCCACGCTACGTGATGGTCGAGGAAAAGTGCAGGTCCTTGAAGTAGAAGAGCCAACAAGAACACGTGACATCATAAATCGCTTTGACATTCTAGAAGAAGACGTTGCCATCTTACTCATTAATGGACGGGATGGAGACCTAGATAGGCCATTAAAAGATCAAGATGTTTTGTCCATATTTCCACCGGTAGGAGGTGGGTGAGATGGCAACCATGCATCGTTATGATCGCAACAAAAACTGTATTAGCGCAGTTGAACAAGAAGGCTTAGCTCAGGCTAGAGTCTGTGTCATTGGTTGTGGAGGCCTCGGTGGATATAACATCGAGATGCTTGCCCGGGTCGGTATCGGACACATTAGCGCCATCGATGGGGATGTCTTTGATGTCAGCAATCTCAACCGTCAACTCTACTCGGACATGGATGTCATTGGTCAAGGAAAAGCCGACGTCGCAGCTAGACGCGTCCATGCATTTAATCCGGATATTACGATCACACCAATAAAAGCCTTTGTAAGTGAAGAAAACGCAAAAGAATTACTGGAAAACCATGATATCATTGTCGATTCCCTCGACAATATCGAGACCAGAAAAACAGTTGCTAAACTCTGCCAGCAATTAAATATTCCCTTCGTTTATGGTGCCATTGCCGGTTGGTACGGACAAGTCTCTACCATCATGCCCGGCGACCAAACCCTAGAAAAACTCTACCGAAGCAAGGTAAAAAGCGGAGCAGAAAAAAAACTCGGCAACCCATCCTTCACACCGGCCCTCATCGCTTCCATGCAAGTGGCGGAAGTCGTCAAAATTCTGACTCAAAAGGGCGACATCCTGCAAAATAAAGTGCTCTTCATCGATACCCTCGATCACGAATATTGGGTTCAACCGCTACTTGAGTAGACCAAAAGAGATGTCTGAGTATAAAATATTCACCGACGTATTTCATCCTAGGATTCTAACCTAGCTGCTGAGAGGAAAAAAAACGGATTCCAAACTCGCTGCAGCTCAGACAGAGGAATCCTTTTCTTTTT
>CAZLXW010000014.1:0-66256 GCA_964563505.1 uncultured Eubacteriales bacterium | reverse complement strand
AACATTTTCTTTTTGGGAGCAATGATTTAGGTCTAAAATTTATTGGAAGTTCACACACATATTGTATTAGTCACCAAATATAGAAAACAACTACTTAAAGGCATCATATCGGAAGATATCAAACATCAAATACTAGATATTTCTCGTACATATGATTACGAAATAATTGCTATGGAAACGGATAAAGACCATATTCATTTTCTTATCAGTTATGATACCACCGATAGTATATGCGAGATTGTGAAAAGAATAAAACAGGAAACAACATATAGACTATGGCAAAAACATTCTTTAATGTTATCTAGGCACTATTGGAAAAGAAGAATATTTTGGTCAGATGGTTATTTTGCTTGTAGTATTGCCAAAGTATCATCTGCAACAATTCAAAGATACATTGAAACTCAAGGATAGAAAGGAGCATGGCACTCCTCCCACCAACTAAAGGTAATGGGTTTCTGTGCCACAAATATTTATGAATAAAATTCATTCATGAGTGTATTTATGATTTTATCCATGTCATATTCCTCTTGCGTTTCAAAAATCCTCTCTAGTGTTTCGATATTTTTTTCTAAGTGCTCCACATCTTTCGAATAGCTATGACTTATATCCACCATATCCGCCTCACTGAATTCACCCGTTTTAATCCAGCGAATAACTGCAAGCTCTTTAATCATAATTGTACTCATGATGGCCACCTTCATTTTTGACGACATATCATAATCATAAAACGACTTCATAAAATATCTATAAACAAAATATGTGAGTATATTTTGAAAAACATGCATCTTTTCTTTATAATATTGGTTAAAGGCTTTATGCTTTTGAACATAAAACGCTTTGTCCGCTTGAGTATTCCAAAACATACTTAAGCCGTGCTCTAAGCCTAATGGATCATTGGGATTAATATGCTCTAAACTAGCGTATGTCTTAAAATACGCATGTACGTTATGATATTTAAGGTCTTCATTCGCCTTATATGTTTCTAACTCTTGAGTCAATTCCTTAATAAAAGAAGACCTTTCATACTTTTGTCTAACCTGAGCTAGGACTTCTAGTTCACCAAAATCCAATTTATCTTGAAGTTCTTGGACTAAGCTAAGCACAATACCTGCCTTCACTCCTAAAGACAGGTTAGCCATTTCCAGGATATGAATAATGGTATCCCTGCAACGGAAAACTTCTTCAAGTAGCTCTTGTTCATCCCCCTCATACGCATTCCCAACTTGGCTATCCGCACTGAGTTCAAAAGCCATTCCTTTTGTCTGGCCTAATATTATTCTAGCTGCCTCTGGGCAAGATAAGGAGATACCCATTTCTTTTAAGTCAAAAAAATCTTCCCTATATCTTGGATATTGCTTACAGGTATGGCATAGATATTCTTCACCAAGATCTTTGTGTATATCGCAAAGCAACTCCTTATTTAAAAAGGGGCACCGGTCACCGTCTAAGACAAAAATATTGTCTCCATCTTGATCGACCACCAGCTTACTTCGTAACCGGTCTCCAAATGCACCGTCCATATCTTGATAGGTTTGATAGGTTTGCGAATCAATGACAACATCCCATCCTGAACAACAGGTATCTTCACAGGCGGATGCTATACATTGAAAGTCTTTATAATAACTTGGTACGCGTATTTTCATTCTCGTCTCACACTCTCTATATATATTAGGATTGAATCTTTAAATCATCTATACCTATAAAAAAGGTAACTGCATTTTTTCTTTTCATCAGTGCTTTTGAGAAACCGGATTTGCTAAACAAATAGTAATATGTATCATGAGATTCAAGTAATCCTGATCTTTCTATCAATTTATCCAAGACATTTTCGTCCATTACTTGGTTTTTCCATTTGCATTCTCCTACAATTATCGATTTTTTATTGCCAGCTACCAAATCAATTTCTTCTTCACATTTTTTTAGTAGATTATTTCCCCACCATGTTCCATAATCATGAAAAACAAAAGGTAATTCTCCTTCTCTATTTTTCTTAAGTAAATAGTCCATGCAAATTTTTTCATATTGTTTACCTATAAATGCAGGTAAATTGGGTTCAATATATGCATTATAAACTTCATCTACAAGCTCTTGTTCTATTAAACTAGAATTGGCAAATACAAAACGATACCAAAATACGAAAAGTGGATCCACAATTTTATATATTGTTTTACGCGACTTCGTCTTATCTCCATACGGTTTAATTTTTTCCACTACTGAAAGTTCCTGCAGTATATCAAGATAGCGACTTACCTTGGCTGTAGATTCTCCCACTTTTGTTGCTATTTGATTTATTTTTGTTGCTCCAGTCGCAATACTTTCAATGATTGAGTTATAAAAAACCGGTTCTCTTAATTCTTGCTTCAATAAATTATATGGCTCTGCATTTAAATAGCTTGATTTTAAAAGAATTTTACGTTTTATGTTTTCTTCAATCGATAATCTATCATCAAATTGAATGAGATATTGAGGAATACCTCCAAGAATACCATAACAAATAATCTGTTCTTCTAATGTATAATTGGACAGAAACTTTCTTCCTTCATAAAAATCAAAAGGTTTAACATGAAACTGGCTTGTCATTCTACCATATAAAGGACTTTTATATGAAAGAACTTCTTTCTCAATAAAACTCATAGACGACCCACAGATGATTATATATAACTTTGTTTTATTCATCACATGATCAATCAAGTTTTGCAGAAGTGAAGGTAATGATTTTTCATTAGCTGCCAAATAGGGAAACTCGTCTAGAACTAAAACTATCGGTTCTTCAAGGCTTTGATTTGCTATAAATGTGAAGGCTTGTTCCCAGCTTTCAAACTGCCCCATCATTCCTTTAAATCCAAAAAATTTTAATGTTAATTCTGAAAATTTTTGTAAAGCCAAATTATTATTATGTTCTTCAGCAACATAAAAAATACTTTTTTTATCTTTACAAAATTCTGTCAGAAGCTTTGTCTTTCCAACCCTTCTTCTTCCATATACAACCACCATCTGGAATTTATCCTCGTTATACAAATCATTCAATTGTTTTAATTCATTTTTCCGACCTACAAACATTGAACTTCACCTCCTGTTTTTACATAATATCACAAAATCCAGATTAAGTAAATTATGTTTTACTTAATCTGGATTTACTTAAATTATTTTGTCCTATAGCAAAAAAAAATCTTGTAGTTTCCCATAAGATAAATTTTCAGACTATTTGTTCATATTTCCTGACACGCTCTATATCTACACAATAGCCGATATAAAATAATCTGCCTCACGAATAATACTTGAACAAGGGTTTCTCGAGTCGATAATTTCAACTTTCCCATACTCATACTTTATCATAACACTGGATCCATCATTTCGATAAATCGTCATATTTTCCGCAGGTCGTTCAAAAACTTCTATTGGATTTTGCATATTTTTTAAGCGTTTATACTCCGACATCGGAATGAAGAATTCTAGTTCAGAGATAACCCTTGCTTTCTTCAGCGGCATAGTTCTCTGGGATCCATTCATGTTAATCCAACGGTCTATGTAATAAACCATTTCAGTCATTTTTTCAATAGCTTCAGAGATATCATTTATCTCTTCGATTCGTTTCCCCTCCAATACACCTAGAATAATTTTCTTATATTCATCCATAGATATTTGAACACTCATCACATGTGGTCGATCATAGAATTGGCCGTTTCCATACGTGATTCGATATTGAAATTGAAATTCCATTATTTTAAACCTCCGTGACTCTATTTAGTAAATCCATATGCAATCGGTTTATTTTTACTGTCAACTATGATAATAAAACCGAAAGAATCCACCCAGTTTTCATGCAAGTAATATCCATTCTCGACTTCCATAAATTCAAAGGTCTGGTATGTGTAAATTTCTCTGCCTCTCTGATAAATATAATCCGCATAATATTTTGTAATTATTGCATTTGCATCATCTAATTTATTTTTTTGAATGGGAATGGCCCTTGCATTGCTTAATTTGATTGGCAAATCAAATAAATATGCAAAATCACCTTTATCATTATAAATTTCACGAACTACTTGCTTGCTATTTTTTCCAATATAATGTGTGGTTTCAAGTTCAGTAATAATAGCTTCAACACTATCATTAAACTTACTTTCGTTTTTCTTGTTAAGTTCTTGCTTATATGGTACAAATGTAAATGTTACGGTTGTTTCTGTAACAGTGCTGGTATCTGTAATTGCAAAACCTATATTATTTCCTTCATCATCTTTAAAAAGTAGAGCTTCATGGGTATACTCGTTTCCGTATTTCCCTTCTTTCCAAAATAATTGAATATTATATGGGCTCTCACTTATCTTCGAAAAAGAACTCGCACTTAAAGAATCTGTTGAATAAAATGTGTTGTGATATTTATCAATGTCTGCTTTTTCATCAATAAGACCAGCATATCCCGTTCTATTTACTCCTGATATATAATCAAATAATTCTTCCGGTACTATTTCTTGAACGTTAATGTCTAACTGTGCATAGCCTTCGCTTTTGTTTTTTATAGGTACTTCATATTTGTAAACATTTCCAATGTATTTTTTAAGAGCCTCTTCTATACTTAATTTAGTTTCAGGAATCAATTCATGTTTTTCTGCAATGTTTTTATCAACCGCAGCTTTGTTTATCAAATATTCAATTAATGTCTCTTCTACTCCATTCATTTTCACTTCTAATGCATTATAGGAAAGGTTTATCATTTCACCCCTCAAGAAATCTCTTGATTTTAATTGTGAATTTTCTTCATTGCTTACTATACCTTTTTCAACCAAGGTATCCAAAGCCGTATTCCAAGAAAATTCACCAATAGAATCGTCATAGCCTAATGATCTCAAAACAAATGTTGCATAAGACTTGGCGTCTGTTAAATTATTGGAACCAAATAAATTATCACCAATACCTTTTGTTAAAGCATTTTCATACATATAACCAATATATTGGTTAGCCCACTCCGGCACATCTGTAAAAGGATGTTCATACATATTGTTTAGCACTTCATTTTCTTTTCCAATTAATCTTATGAGCATAACTGCAGATTCAACTCTCGTTGGCGCACGATCTAACTCAAATCCTTCATTGCTTCCTTTAAATAATCCTAACTCTTGTAAAGTTTTAGCTTCAGTCAGATACTCTGCTTCTTCATTTGCATATATTCCTATGCTCTGAAGTAAAATCATTGATATTACGGTGTAAAGTATTACAAATTTTTTCATAAATTTTTCTCCTTAGTATATTATAAAATTTTAATGCATTTTACCATGTTATTATAGGAAACATATTGAATCTCTAATCTTCTAATAAGAAGTCGATAATATTTTTATGAACAATGCCGTTTCTTGAGCGATTCACTTTATCCATTGAAATAACGATTTTAGGATAATTATCTTCAATTGCCTCAAGTACAGAAAATTCTCTTTCGATTGTTGATTCTTCAGCTAAAAGGTAGGTGACTTGGATGTATTTTGTACTTTCTCCATCAACGGCAATAAAGTCAACTTCTCTATCATCAAGTTTACCCACATATATTTCATACCTTCTTCTTCTTAGTTCCAAATAAACGATGTTTTCTAGCGCCTGTCCAATATCCTTTTCGTTATCAAAATAGAGATGTCTAATGCCTAAGTCATTGATAAAGTACTTTTCATTGGTTTTCATAAGTTCTTTACCTTTGATATTATATCGTGGCACACCATGAACAAGGTATGTGCTCTTTGCAGCTTCTATGTAGTTATAAATGGTTTCTTTTGAAAGTCTTCGCCCTTCACTTTTAAGATAATTCGTAATCGTCACTGCCGAAAATATCTGACCAATATTATTGATAAGGTATGACATAAATCGCTGTAATAAGTCAACATCTCTTACATTATAGCGTTTGACGATATCTCTTAACAATATAGACTGATACATATCCATAAGATAATTTTTAGCGGTTCGCTCTTCTTCAAACTGGAATTTTCCAGGCATACCACCTGTGCGTAAATAATCTATAAAAACATCCTCACTTTTTGAAAACCCTTCACTGACTTCTTTATAGGATAATGGCAGTACTTCTATTGTATAAAAACGACCTGTCAAATAGCTTGCAAGCTCGCCTGATAAAAGCTTTGAGTTCGAACCGGTGATAAATACTTCAGTATCACCTTTTGAATTTAATGAATTCACCACTTTTTCAAAACCCTCAACTTCTTGAACTTCATCAAGAAAAACATAGGTTTTTTTCCCTTTAAGCTTCTTTGATTCAATATATTCATATAAGGCCTTGTACTCTTTAAGCGATTCAAACTCTAACCACTCAAAATTTAGGCTTATAATCTGATCTTTGTTAATACCTTCCTTAAGGAGTTCCTCTTGTATTTGTAATAGCAATGTGGATTTTCCAACACGACGCATACCAAGTAATACCTTGATTACTTGTTTCCCCATTACCTTTCTAATTTCTTCTAAGTATTTTTCTCTTTTAACCATCATTAGCATCACCTCAACTTAAAAATACCATATAAAAGTCTTTTATACAAGACCTTTATATGGTATTTTATGTTTTTGTCTTTTGTAAAAGACTTTTATGTATTTGTCGTTTCCGTTATCGAACACTTTATTCTATTTTCTGCAATCAACATTCGAAACATTTCTGAAGGTAAAGTTTTGTCTCATGGAGAGAGTGGGTCCTTGATAATGTCGAAAATTTGAGAGATTATATCGCTTCCCACGCTCTTTCAGAAAAAACAAATCTACTCATCTTCCATTGCCTCAATTTCTTCCATTGTTAGCTCGTGATTACTTTGACTGTTAATATTTCATCACTTACTTTTTCAATTACAAAGACTACATATATGTACTTGTCAACTGTTCTTCATAAAATAGCAAAAAAGACCCCTATATCATTTTTTAATAAACACAGGAATTACATTTAGTGGACATTCTACCTCAACCATTTGTCCCCCTTTATAGCAACTGCCCGTTTCCATTTCTGTCCAATTATTCTCTTTAGGCAAGTAAACCTTTCGCTTGGTCATTCCTGCTTTGAGAATAGGTGCAACTAAGTATTTATAACCATACATGTACTGATCTTCTACTTCCCAACATTTTTTATCTTCAGGAAATTCATAAAACATAGTTCGCATTATTGGAGAACCTTTTTCATGTGCTTCTTTCATTAATTTACGTGTATAATCTCTTAATGATTCTCTAAGTTTTATATATTTCATGCATATAGCATATACTTCATCTCCATAACTCCACACCTCATTGGACGCTCCCGACAAACAGGTTGCTCCACCTGTTGTTCCAAGTTGGGGTTGTTTAGGTTCTCTGTCACCATGTAATCTCATGACCGGCAAAAATGCACCCCATGCAAACCATCGAGCAAACAACTCTCTAAACCTCTCATCATTAGGATTTCCTCCATGAAATCCTCCGATATCCGTCGTCCACCAAGGTATTCCTGCTAGACCCATGTTTAATCCTGCCGTTAATTGGTTTCGCATACTATCAAAACTAGAAGCAATATCTCCTGACCAAACAAGGGCACCGTATTTTTGACTTCCAATCCATGCACACCTTAATAGATTCACAATATTTTCTTGGCCTTCAGAAGCCATTCCTTCATAAAATGTTTTAGCATAATTGAGAGGATATGCATTTCCGATTTGCATATTACTTCCCTTAGCATAACGATATAAATCAAAATCATAGAAACTATACTCTGGTTCAGCTTCGTCAAGCCAAAATAAACGGATGCCCATATCATAATAATTTTTTTTAGCTTTATTCCATACATAGGATCTTGCTTCATTATTCATAGCATCATAATGTATAGTAGCTCCTTCAAAATCAAGCCCGACTCTTACTCCTCTGTCTGTTCGCGTCAAATAGCCTTTTTCAAGCATTTCATTATAGTTTTCTGATTGCTTATCAACAGTTGGCCAAATCGAAACCATCAACTCAACATTCATTTCTTGTAGTTCTTTAACCATCGCCTCTGGATTTGGCCAATACTCTTTATCAAATCGCCAATCTCCTTGCTTTGGCCAATGAAAATAGTCAACTACAATAACATCTAAAGGGATTTGACGCCGTTTATATTCTCTAGCAACTTCAAGCAATTCTTCTTGTGTTTGATAGCGCAATTTACATTGCCAAAATCCAAGACCATATTCTGGCATCATAGGTACCTTACCCGTGACATTTGCATAAGCATGTTCAATGTCTGCAGGTGCATCGCCTGCAACAACCCAGTAATCCAGTATTTTTGTTGAATAAACTTCAAAACTCATAATATTTTTTCCAAAGACCGCTCGACCAATACCTGGATTATTCCATAAAAAACCGTATCCACGTGATGAAATTGCAAAAGGCACACTGGCTTGTGAATTTCTATGTGCCAATTCAAGATCAGAACCTTTTAAATCGAGGTATGGTTGTTGATATTGACCCATTCCATAGATTTTTTCGTTAGGGTCAAGAGATTCGAACCTTTGAGTTAGATGATAATCTCCACCAAGGATAGGCTTGAATTCTCTTGCTTCTACTTCTATAGCACTACATTTTTCATCCAATAAATCTTTTCTATTTCTCATATATTCTTCAAGAAGTAACACACCTTTATCATTAAAAATGCGTATTTTCCCATTTATATTAATAACTCCACTAATCTTGCCATTAATAATAGTGGCTTCATCTTCATTGATATAGATATTTGTTAAAGATGATTCCTGTGGTAATAGCCCCCAGTTGTCTTCAGGCATTGGCAAATATTTAGAAGATCGAATTCTTAAAGCATTTTCGCCCCATGATTCAATCCATAATGTCTCTGCATCATAGTGATAAATAAGTCGATTATCAATAGAAGATAATATACTCATATCTCATTCCTTCTTTCTTGAATCCAAACATACATCTGGGTTAATCCCCTATTTCCCCACGTATAATAAGGTATTGCCTTCAACGTTTGAGGTACATATTCCAACGTTACCTCACTATATAGTTTATCTGTGGTCTTCGCTCGCATTCCTTTGATTTCAATCATTCTAACTGGCCCAATCTGACTATTACCATCTTCTGATTTTATCTCGGCTTTCCCATCAGTAAGGATACTTAGCGCCTGTATATCATCGCCATTATCTACACCTTCAAAACAATAAACTAGAGGACCTCTCATAAGTGCTATCTTTCCAATATTATGGCGAACTTTTGGATTACATCGTATTCTTCTGATTGATAAATCTATTGTATAATCAACAACATCTTTTTCAGACCATACTCTATCAATATATAAATACCCCTTATCCTCAATCACTTCACAATTGTCTCCATTTACTGTTAGATTATAATTTTTTGCATAGCTTGGCCGTCTCAGTGCAAGGGAAAATGAAGTCTGCTTTTTCATTTCTTCTATTCTAATCTGAATCTTACCTTCCCAAGGATAAGCACTTTCTAAAACCAATGTTGCCTGCTTAAATCTTGCCTTGTTACCTATAAAAAGATGTGCATAAATTACATCGTCTTTTTCTGACCATATATATTGACCAAGAGATGTAATTAATCTAGCAACATTTGGAGGACAGCATGCACATGCATACCACTCAGGCCTTTCAGGCAAAACATGCTCATATCCATATAAGACACCTGATATACCCGGATTAATTTCCAGTGGATTAACATAAAAGAACTTTTTCCCATCTAACTGCATCCCAGCTAATACGCCGTTATAAAGAGCCCTTTCTAATAAATCTCCAATCCAACCCGTAGCTTTAATAGAACTTAATTTACTAGCGAAAAAACATAATGCCACAGAAGCACACGTTTCCGCATAAATTGTGTCATTAGGTAAATCATAGTCAATAGTAAAAGCTTCTCCTTTAACAGTTGAACCTATTCCACCAGTTATATACATTCTTTTATTTACTATATTATCCAAAAGTCTTATACATGTCTCATAAAGCTCTAAGTCATTTGTTTTTGTTGCAAGTTCTGCCATCGCTGTATACATATAAAGAGCTCTTACACTATGCCCTTCTGCAAATGACTGGTCGCGGACCGGTTTATGCGATTGATTATATAAGGTATCTTTCGGATCCATACCTTGATGGGACCATCCTCTTTCTTTTGTTTCTTTGATAAAATAATCGGGATCTTTACCTCGCTCATTAATAAAATACTCGGCTAATTTTATATATTTATCTTCTCTAGTGACTTCATACATGCGCAACAGGCCAATTTCTACTTCCTGATGCCCGGAAATGCCACCTTTTTTTTCTTTTTCAAAAATTTGAATAATATGGTCTGTCATTCGTGACATAATCTCAATAAGTTTTTTTTTGCCTGTTGATTGATAATAAGCTACAGCCGCTTCCATCATATGTCCTGCACAATAAAGTTCATGACATTCATGAAGATTCTCCCAACGTTTTTTTGGCTCTTTCACTGTAAAGTATGTGTTGAGATAACCATCTTCTTGTTGCGACATTTCAATCGTATCAATAATGATATCTGCTCTTTTTTCTAATTCTATATCCGGCTTTACTATAAGGGAATAAGCTACTGCTTCTAACCACTTAGCTACGTCACTGTCTTGAAAAACCATACCATAGAAATCACCCTCTTCAAGTCCTGCAGCAATTCTGAAATTGGCAAAAGCATGACTTTTTTCCACACCCTCAATTTTATCATTAAGTATATGTTCTTGATATGGAATGACTTGATTAATCATTAAATTTTGTATAGGTGACCAAAATCCATCTTTTATTTTTACTTTTTCGAGTTCTATTCGTTTTGACATATATCTTATCCTTTCACTGCACCACTTGTCATACCGCTGATAATATATTTTTGCATAAAGATAAAAATCAATAAAACCGGTATAATTGTTACAACTGCATACGCTGTCAAGTAACTCCATCTCGTTCCATACTGCCCCATAAAATTATAGATTCCAGCAGTAATTGGACGTTTTTGTTGGTCTGTAATAAACGTCATGCCATAGGCTAAATCTCCCCAAGCATATAGAAATGAAAAGACAGCACATACCACAACTCCAGGCTTAGCAATTGGAATTAGTATTTTACTAAATGCTGTAAAACGATTACAACCATCTATATAAGCTGCTTCTTCTAATTCTTTTGGTATTGTAGCAAAGTAATTTTTTAAGATAAGCACTGAAAAAGGTATACCAATTGTACTGTCCGCCAAAATAGCAGAAAAGACTGAGTTGTATAAGTTCATGTCTCGAAACATAATAAAAAGTGGCGTGAGCAGTACTGAAACCGGCAACATCTGGGTGATTAAAAATCCAAGGAGTATTAGGCCTTTACCTTTAAACTTGTATTTTGCAATTCCATAAGATGCCGGAATAGCTAATACAACAGAAATACACATGGAGCTCACTGCAATAATTAAACTATTTGCAAAAGAGCGAAACATATTAAAATCTCCGCTTTCAAGTTGTGCCGCATACGAATCGAAACTCAATTCTTTGGGCCAAAACGTTGGTGGAATTCTAAAAATTTCTTGTTCTACTTTTAATGATGTAACTAGCATCCAATAAATAGGAAAAAATAACAATACCAGTAAGAGAATTGCACTTATACTATATAATAGATTCATTTTTAGAGAGAGTTCTTTATCATCATTCATTATGCACGATCCTCCTTATATACAACTTTAAGATATAACAAACTGACCAGTAGCAATATAAAAAATAAGATATTCGCTACAGATGCACCCTCGCTATATTTAAACATTTCAAAAGATAATTTATATGAATAAGTTGAAAGCATATGCGTCGAATTTACAGGTCCTCCACTCGTCATTACCCAAACCAAATCATATACTTTGAATGTATATATGAAACCAAGTATAAGAACTGATTCAATTGTTGGTTTCAATAAGGGCAATGTTATATTCTTAAAAGCCTGAAATTTATTTGCACCATCAATAGCTGCACTTTCGTACATTTCTGCTGGAATCGTTGTGAGTCCTGTTGCAATCAAAATCATATTAAAAGGAATTCCAATCCATATATTCGTGATAATTAAAGCGATTTTCGCTGTCATTGGGTTAGTTAACCACTCTATATTATTGCTGATTATTCCCATAGAATTAAGAATAAAATTTAATATGCCGACATCTGTACCAAATATAAACTTAAACATTAACGCTGTAACGGTAATCGGAATCATCCATGGAACCATTAATATTCCTCTTACCGGTTTGGCTAAAGCAAAATTTTTATTTAGCATTAATGCTAATCCAAAGCCAATAACAAACTGAAAAAAGATGCTGGCCACTGTGAAGACCAACGTGTTGACCAAGGAATCTATAAGCACAGTGTCACGGGTAAAAAGTTCAATATAATTTTCTAATCCTACGAAGGGTTTACTCCCTGTTGTTAGATTTCTCATATTAACATCTCGAACACTAAGTATTAGATTGCTAATAATCGGATAACCTACGAAATACATCATATACAAAAATGCCGGAAAGACAAAAACATAACCTATATTATCATATCGAAAAAACTTTTTTATTGCTCTCATATAAATCTCCGTTCATCGTCGCGTCTCTTTTAAAAAGTAGGTTGCATATTGTTCAATATGCAACCTACTGCACTTTTTTGATTTCCTTATTTTACTGACCTAAAATATCGTCAATCGTATTTTGAGCTTTTTCTGCCGCTTCTTCTGGGGTACTAATATCAACTATAACTTCATTGAATGCTAATGAAATAGCATCGGATACTTGTGGCCATTCCGGTAACGGACCTCTTGCATTCGCATATTCAAGTTCATCAACGAATACCTGATATACAGAATCGCCTTCAAATTGTCCCGCTGCAGTTGACTTGTTTGGCGAAATATATCCCATTGCATTCATCATAAATAGGTTGACTTCTGGCTGTGTAGCATACTCTAAAAATTCAATCGATGCATCTTCTTGTCCACCAGCAATAACTGCGAAATTTTCGCCACCTAACCCTGACGCAAATTCACTATCTTGTGGTATCAATGCCACATTCCAATTCATGTCCGGTACATCTGCACGCATACTCGGCACTTGCCATGTACCATTAATCATCATTGCAAGATTTCCTGATATAAATTGATTCTTCGTATCACCTTGTGTCCAATTAATTGCTTCTGTTGGCATTGAACCGGAATCAACTAATCCTTTAACAAAGTTAAGCGCTTTGATTCCACCTTCTGAATCAATCTCATATGAGCTTGCACCTGTTGACCACACCCATGGTAAGAAGTTAAATGTTCCTTCTTCATTTTGCAGACTTGAGAAAGCAAATCCATAGACATTTTCTGTTGTACTGGCTTTTGCTGCTACTTCTAATTCCTCCCATGTTGTCGGCACTTCAACCCCTGCAGTTTGGAGCATGTCTTCATTATAAAAAAGAGCAAGAGAATTACTTCCAAAAGGTATTCCATAAAGTTTTCCATCAATAGTGGCTGAATTAACCGGTCCTGCATAATAATTACTTACATCAAATTTCCCTGTGATGTCTGCAAATATACCCATAGAAGCGTATGCCGCATGATCAGGGTTATCGAGAATAACAATGTCTGGCAATTCATTGGCTGATGCTCCAATAGAAAGTTGTTTTTTAAAGTCCGCAAAAGGTACATACTTTGCTTCGACTATAACATTTTCTTGCGAAGCGTTAAAATCATCAATCACCTTATTAAGCGTTTTTTGATGTCCTTCTGCTTCCCAATAATACCAAACAGTTACGTTTGTTGCTTCTGTCATTATTTCTGTCTCTGTTGTCGTAGTCTCTTCTGATGTTGTTGTACTATCTGTTGTCGTAGCGTTTTCATTGTTGCTTTCTGACTCATTACACCCTGTAAAGAATACCCCCATAATCATAATAACCATCAGTAACGCAAATTTTTTCTTCATAATACCTCCTATTATTCTGTTGATTTGATATATCAATCTTACCACCCTTTATAATACGTCAAAATGGCATAATTCTTAATTAAGTCGAAATATCTAATGTTACTTATTTGCTTGTCTATATCTGGTTGGAAGCATCCCAGTTGCTTCTTTAAAAACCCGACTAAAGTATTTTGGATCCGAATACCCAACTTGTCTAGCAATTTCATATAGTTTAAGTTGTGTACCAATCAATAAACCTTTAGCTTTTTTAATTCTGCGTTCTTTAATATATTGGCTAAAATTTACCCCCAATTCTTTATGAAACTGCGTTCCGAGATATTCCGGAGTCACGTTAAGCTTTCCTGCTATTTCATCGAGAGTAATTCCTGATTGATAAAATTCATTAATCATACTTCTAGCTCTTGATACTGTTAAACCAGATGTCTTATTTTTCGATTCGAATTGCTTTGTTATCCACCACTTAAAATTATTTAACACTTCAAGTAGTTCTTCATAATTTTTGGAAACCATTATAGATTCTAAAAGGTTCTGTTGATTGTATTCCTTCGCTAACTGAATATCGAGTTCCTTGATAATACTGATAATTGACCAAAAAAACCGAACATAACATTCTTTTACCTCTTTGGGATCATAGACGCTTCCGTTTCGAAAGTATGTTGAAAACACTTCAAACATCTGAATTGACTTCGTTATATTTCCTGAACAAATCGCTACTTTCATTGAATTCTCTAGCTCCAGCGGATATACACATGGTAGTGTTTGTATCTTTGTAATCTTTGGATATGATACCATTACATCATTTCCAAGCGTAATATTCCAATCCATATATTGGGATAGTATTTGATAATATTTTTTCAAATGAATAGGTGAATCAAAGGTAACCCATGCGCCACTTGTTCCATTTGGTATAATTACATTATTTGTCATAAATAATTCTGAACGAAACCATCGCTCAAGCTTATACTCATCTTTATAATTGTATAACACCACTATAATTGTTTTTTCATTTTCTACTGGAATTAATGCAAAATTCAAATTTTCTTTAGCCTTTAATAATCGGGTTAGATTACGTAAAGTCTTATCACAATAAAGATCATAATTCTTTCCAAGATATAACATAACTTCCGTTAGCGGTTCTCCTTCAACGATTGCATATTTACTTGCAAGATAATGCTTAAGTTCTTCATCAACGGAGACACTTCCAATTATAATACTCGACAAAACATTTTCAAGGGCATCTAACGATTGCGGACTGCTCATATTCTCTTGTCTGTATTGAGCTGTGATTGACTGAAGAAGACGAGTTAAATCACTTATCACTATAGGTTTTATTAAATAATCTGTTACCCCTAGTTTAATTGCCTGCTGCGCATAGGTAAATTCTGAATAAGCGCTAAGAACTATCGTCTTAAAAAGACAATGATTGCTTTGCGCTGCTTCAATCATCTCAAGACCATCCATTAAAGGCATACGTATATCTGTAATTACTAAATCAGGCTTCATTTCATTAATAAGTTCATAGCCTTGTCTTCCATTTTCTGCTTCGCCCACAATCTGATAATCTTCATCCATTTTTAGAATAAGTTTTCTAAGCCCTTCTCTGATACGAACTTCATCTTCAACGATCAGAATCTTCATTGTTGATTCCCCTTTCTGTTGCAATATGAATCTCAACAATTGTTCCTTGATTTAAAACACTACTAATATGAACTTTAGCTTTTTCCCCATAATACATTTGTATCCGGGATATAGCGTTCATTATTCCAATATGACTCTTTTGACCATCGACACTAAAATCACCTGCATTAAACATATCGATTAATTGCTTTTTCATCCCTTTTCCATTGTCTTGTAATCGAATTGTCATTTCAGAATTTTTATGTTCGATAGAAATGGTAAGATAATGGGGGCCTTTCTCTCCTTCGAATCCATGTATAATTGCATTTTCAACAAAAGGTTGTAACAATAGTTTATGAATTTTTTCGTTAAGGATTTGAGGCTCTACGTGAACATTACATTGAAATGTATTTTTGAGTCTAGTTTGTTGCAAATATATATACTTCTTAAGCCATTCAATTTCATCTTTAACAGTCACAATCTGGTTACTTCTGTCAATGGCGTAACGTAAAATCATGGCAAGCGAACTAATGGCATTACTGATTTCATATTCATCTTTATCAATGGCCATCCAATTAACAGTATCTAATGTATTGTATAAGAAGTGGGGATTTATTTGCGCTTCAAGGGCTGCAATTTCAGCATCTTTTTGTTTTTTAATTGCTTTTTTTTCTTTGCTGATAGAAACCCTAAGTTGTTCAACTGTTGTATTATATGTTGATGCAATAATTTCAATCTCACTAGGCATTTTTTCATCAATAGGTACACTGACTTTCATATTTCCACTGCCTGTTTTACGAATAGTATTAACAACTATATCTATTGATCTGGTAAGCCGTATCATCATAGAAAAAATAATCATTGCAAGAATTAATATTGAACATGCAAAAATAATGACAATCGTTCTTCTCTGAGTATTCAAGCCATTTATAACTTGACTTTGATCAGATACATTCACGATATCCCACCCTAGATTTTCATCTGTTTTTATATGAATTTCTATATTTCTATTTTCGAAAATACCTAAGCTATTAATATAGTTTTTATAGTCATCTTGTCGTATAGATTTATTATTATCCTTTTTGGTTATCTGATTAGATAAATATTCTTGATCATAGAAAGATATAATTCTTCCATTCTCGTCAACAATAAAGTTAAAACCTTTTGAAGGATCTGTCTGGATTTCACCGCCACTACATACTTGATTAAGTAACTTTTCATTGATACTAACAATGACCACACCACTTTGCTTCATAATGTCTTTATAATCTATAATTCTATGTGCCATATGGAAAAGATAATGTTTTTGATTAGCAAACGTCGCCGCAAATTCTGTTGGATAATAGTGAGTTAAATTATTACTGGAAATATCACTATAAAGCTCTTGTTGAGACAGACTAAAAGAACTCATCCATGAATTACCCGTTGTTACTTGATTTAGAACATCTGTGCTAATCATCTTTTCACTTTTTGTGATTATGGTAATGGATTCTATATAGTCCTTTGAATCTTGAATAGCCCGCATTGTCCTACGCATTTGATTTACTGAAAGCGCTACATCTTCATTTCTATTAATTTTGTCAACGAGAACAACCAGATTATCATCTGTATATAACTGATATAGTAAGTCTTCATATGATTCTAACCACACACCTAAGCTTCCTACTGTTTGCTGTAAATTATTGTCAATCAACTTATCAATATTTTGTTTTAGCAAATTTGTACTGTTAAAATATGAAAGAAATGTGAGTAAAATAAGTGGTGTAATTGAAGTAATGAGAAACGCACCAATTAACTGTTGTCTTAAGCTTTTCTTTTTCTTTTTTTTATTTTTATTTAACATTTCTCTAACTCCTCGAATAGTATACATTAAATTAAAATGCATTCAGTGCTTATTATTGTACCATTATTTTTAAGAACATACGTATCCTAAATATTAAAAAGGAGGAATATTCTAATGTTAATTAGTACATCATAAAAAAGCCCTACATAATTAGGGCTGTAGTTTTTTTTCGATAGTGTAGTGTTATATCTGGCTTCATCTAAAGAAACTTCTTGTCACCTGATTCACTGGAATCAGAAAGTTAAGTACTGACGTAGCGAAGCTTGTTCATCCATAGATATTTGAACGGTCATTACATGTGGCCGATCATAGAATTGGCCGTTTCCATACGTGATTCGATATTGAAATTGAAATTCCATTATTTTAAACCTCTCTTTCCTTCTCAGTTACATCTGTATGCTCTCCAAGTTTTCGATTATCTTTTGTTTTTCTCCGCTTGCGTTTGTGGCTAGGCGTAATATTCTCAAGCCGACTTTTTCCATGACAGAATCCTTGATTCGGTCGCGCTTATATTGGTCTGTCCCTTTTTTATGGTAATCATAGCCATCGACTTCGATGACTAAAATAGGTCGCTTGTCTATTCGGCGAAAAATTATAAAATCTACATGGGCATTGGGATGATTGACAAATTCCGACTCCCTCGCTGTTAAGGCCTCTCTTTTTCGAACGATTTGTCTTAAAGGTAGATGGGCGCAATAGGCATATTTTTCAAAGGCTTCATTTTCATTTAATATGGACTGAATAAGAAGGTCCATGATTTTCTCGGAGTCATATTCCGAATGCAACTTGGACTTTTTAATGTAGCGTTGTCGCTGGATATTATAGTGTTTATAGAGCAAGTCAAAGACTGAAAAGACGCTGCCTTCTTGAACTTCAAAATTATTATAGGAAACATAATGTATAAAATCTGATATGTTAGTCCCTTCATTTTTTTCGTGATCGGATACGATTAAGCGGATTCTCTTCTTGGCTCTTGAAATGGCAACATTAAGTAAGTTGGGATTATCTGTAAATTCACTGATGACATTATCCACCGTGGTAATAATAATATCATTTTTCTCTCGACCTTGATATTTGTGCACTGTATCCACTTCATAACCATACCCTGAAACAGCTAGATCTAAGTGATGTTTTTGATCTCTATAAGGCGAAATAATACCTAGTTCATGGACCTCATGATTTTTCAGATCCGGAAGCACTTCTTGAATCAATTCATCAATTTGTCTTTGGTTATAGCGGCCTCTTGAATGATTACCGGGAGGGGTTTTAATGATTTTAATAACATCTGCTTCCCCTTGATCTTGGGTCATGATAATTAATTGGTCTTGATAAAACTTTTTGTTGCAAAATTGAATAATCTTTGGATGACACCGGTAGTGTTCTCGCAACAAGGTTTTCTCTACGTGGGGAAAAGTCATAAGGACAGATTCGAGCAAACTGTATTTGTGATAATGATACCGGTCCGGAATCGAATATTTCGATAATATTTGCTTAGATTTTTCTTCTTGTTCATTGGAGACAACGTTGGGCAACTGTTTTCGATCACCAACGATGACTGCATTTTTTGCACAGGATAAAGCCAGATTGCCGGTAATCAAATCCACCTGACTGGCTTCATCAATAATCACGTAATCATAGATAATATTTTCTGATAGACTGGAATTGATAGAAAATGTGGTACTCAAGATAAGTGGATATTCTTTCAAAAAAGCATTGGAATCTTGCCATAAATCCTTTTCGGAAAACTTACGTCTCGGCTTATGTCCATATCTCTTTGCTAAGTATTCTTTTAATAGGCTTTGTGAAAGTCCAACAAGACGGTCTATGGCCTCATCATAATTAAAATAAATCAAGCGTTCTTCTAGGCGCTTAATCTCCGTATTCAACTCTTCCATTTTCGAAATATAGAAGTGGCGATTAATCACATCAAGTGAATCCTTCAAATCAATCTTGACAAATTTTCTAAGCTTGAATCCATAGTGAAAAAAATATTTAAGCTTTGTAAAAAAACTTAAGCTATCTTGATCTGTTTTAAAGCGGTTTTCAATGTCACATCTTAGCTCTAAGAGCTTTTGTGAGGATATCCCCTTTAAGGCTTCCACTGGATATTGTTCTCTAGTTGACATATAGTCTTCAAAGTATTTAGCTTCAAGCTTTGTTTCATCAAGTTCCTGTTTCAAGCGGGCCAAGGTATTATTATCCTCAAGTAATGCATGGATTTTTTTCACTGAATCTGTTAATGCTTGGTCTAGATTCGGCGTTTGCACAAAATTCTTAATCGAAGTCGGGATATCTGTCTGGCCCTCCTCAATAAAGGATTTTTTATTTTGAACACTTCCCAAAAATGCAGCAAAAAAATGCAATTCATTTTTTTCTAGCTTATCCAAAACATTCTGGGTTGCTGAATTATTATTAGATACAATAGCCATGGTCTTTCCTTGTATTATTAGATTGGCGATTATATTTAATATTGTTTGTGTCTTACCTGTCCCGGGTGGTCCTTCAATCACGCTGACTTGATTGTTTAAAGCCTTTTCAACGGCTGCTTTTTGAGAAACATTGCATCCAAAAGGATAAATAATCATGGCACTACTGTTTGCCTCAGTCCGGTCCAATTCACTTCCCTTTAAATATTTTGACAAGACTGTATTAGGGTCAATCCCATGCATCCTATCATATTTTGATTTTAAGAGTGCTTTGCCATCCTCAAGTACTAAGGATACCTCTGCCGATAATTCCTTGAAATACTGCCATAAATCGATTGATTTGCCACCTGATTTAAGGTCACGAATAATTTGCAGACTCGAAGCTGCATATATTTTCAAATAATCATTTTTATATACGAGTGCATACCAATCTTCAAACTTTAATAGCTTTAGTGGCATTTGTAATCGCTCTCTATCGCAATATATAACAGCATTTGTAATATCGATTTCTTGAGGGTTGGAATACCACAAAACGTTATTCTTATTATATGGATAGGTTTTGTTATTATTAAAGGTCACCAAGACTTTATTGTTTTCGTACTTGATGTACTTGACTTCTTTTGTTTTGATTTCATAATATGTTTTTTTATTGATTAGTATGAGGTTTTTGTGTGGATTCATATGGATCTCCTGAATTAATTTGGGTATAGGGGTTCTTAAAACGTTCGCAAAGTAGTCCTTGTCATCATTCACTAAAGTTTTTAATCTCGTATCCACTTGTACTGAATCTTTAGTCCTATCATATGGGCGTATCCCCCAATGCAACCAGATGACAATGATTATAAGAGAAATACATACAACCCCCATTTTTTATTCATTCGTTTTTTTCCTGATGATGAAAAAATTTTCTATATGTTTAATAATTTTATATTTAATGCTTGCCCTGCCTATTCATTATTATATTTGTAATTTTGAGCAAAATCAAATACTCTACCCACACTCTTTCAGAAAAAACAAATCTACTCATTTTCCATTGCCTCAAGTTCTTCCATTGTTTTCACGACAACTTTCCCTTGCTTAATTTGCTCAATCGATTTATCAATGGACTTCAGATTGTTCTCAGAATAGAAAGGGTCAATAGACACTTCAAATGGAATTCTATGTTCGCGACTCATTTTTTTAGCAAAAATGGTAATTGCAGTAGTCATATTAAGACCTAATTCTTTACATGTTTCCTCCATTTGTTTTTATAATTCATCATCTATACGTATGCTAATTGTTGTTTGTCCCATTTCATCACTTCCTCTCTATCATCATTTTAACTCGTTAAATCTTTTTTTCAATACAACGTAGCTACATCGTATTGCTTATCCAAGGATGTCTTCAGAACCAACCGTATAAATGATATGTCCGGCAGGAGGTTTAAAGGCTTATTGTTCATGAAATTGAAATGAAAGTAATTATTGATGTCCACATCATCAATTAATGCAATCTTCTCAATCGCATAGCCTTCTTGGACTAACCTTCTTGCTTCATCAACTTCATGTTGTTTCTGTTCCATGGCTAATTGATGCTGTTTTTCCCTTGCAATGAACTGATTGTCTGTTAATGATTCTTCAGGTATCGCAAGATACCGGTTTATGGTTGTTAGTGTTGAGTGTAATAACAATGCTATATCAGAGACTGTTAGCCCTTCTCTCCGTTTTTTATGAGCATACTGTATCCTCATCGATCGATTCGCAGTATTATATAAAAGTTGTAGCTCTTCGGAAATAGCTTCTGTTAGCGGTATCTCCACCCTATCAGGTAATACTCGAATAATATATTTGTTTACTGCCTCTGATAGCCCTTTTATTATATGGAATCTGTCGCTTACTTGAATTGCATCATGATGTGAATCTTTGATAGCAGATGCATATGTTGATGATCCGTCTCTTGATACAATCATCAGGTTTGGCTACGTATCAAGCCACTTTTCCCTACAGCTATATGATCACTTTTGAGAAGCTTTGAGGCATTCACCGAACTTTATTTACAAACTTATCTTACTAAAACACATAAAGCCCAGAAACAAGCAAGTGGAAACTGCATTTTTCTGGACTTTCTCGTGATTTTCATTATGTTTTTTTAGCTATGTCTAAAATTTTTGGAAGTCAAAAAATATTATTTCTTATATATTAGAACATCATTATAGTACACCGTCTTTAACTTACCGCTTAAAATTTCTATGAGGTGATATTTCTCAAGGTTAGTGGTATCAGTTATATTATTTTCACGAGTAGAAATTAGTAATGAATATTTGTTAATTTCAACAGAGAATGATGAATTAATTTTTAGTAATAATTGCGTTTTACCATTTGACTTTATAAATACATCTGAATTAATTTTTTGAAAATCCATAAAATTTATCTCATTTAATTTTATGTCATTTTTAACATCAATTTCAAGTTTTGGATTGATTAGAACCAAGCTAAGGAATGCTAAAACAATGACGCTAGTAATTAACAAAACAACTTTTTTAATATAAGAGACCTCCTTTAATAGCCACATGAATATAAATACATTATAATATATTGAAATTTATTTTACCAGTTTTTAATTTCCTCATAAAAATACTTATTATATTTAGTGCTAGTAGTTATAGCAGGCGTTATTGTTAACTTATAACCACTGTTGTTTAGGCTAAATTCAGGTTTAACAGTGAACGATGAATGACCATATTTGATATAACCAGAAACTTGTTCAACTTTGCCTAATTTTTGCCAATAAAAATATGCATATCCATCCATTGCTATTGGTTTTATTTGGTCTCCTGGGCTGAAGGTATTTACATCGAAAACATTACCTTGTAATCCGGTTGGTTCTCCATTTGAATCCATAGAAAATATTACATTATCTACCATATTATTTAGATTATCAGACTGATAATAGTGGACTTGATGATACGCGCTAGCATGTCTGTACATGCCCTCACTACAAGAAGAAGCAACTACATCATGAAATGTATAAAACGGAACACCTGACCATTCCCATTTTAATCTATTTGCAAAGTGTGTTCTACCATTGGTATATTCATATGCAATTGCATCGTAATCAAATGACAAAGTTCCTGATGCACTTTTAATTGATGATAATTTGCCATCAAAAGCTCTTATCTTTTCTATACGTTCCAAATCAAAACCCATTTTTAGTAATTCATCATCACTTTTTTCATCTAATTTTTTGATTTCTGTAGCATAATCAAATGACCTAAGTTCTACAATTTCTTCTTTAGTATAACCAATTTTCATTAACTCATCATCAGTTGATTTTTTCAAATCAGTAAATAAGTCAAATTCATTAATTTCTTTAACAATTCCATCATCTTTTTTTGTTTCTTCCCACTTTTGGTTCTTCTCTATTTGTTTTAAAATTTCTTTACTTAATGCTTCACCATTTGCTGAACGAGGTGGTAATTCTTTTTTTGAATCTTCAGCATATATTGGTAAACTCATTGTTAACGTTAATAATAATAAAATAGAAATTAGTTTTCTTTTCATAAATAATCCTCCTAAATTGAGTATATTTTTTCAGTAACATTTCTTTTAGATAATTTGGTTGTTTATATAGTTATACGTGATTGGATTTGTAATACCTAACTTATATTGAAAAAGTTTTTGATATCCGCATCAACTATATAGTTGATTTTTCTGCCACATATAATCTTGTTCACTACCTTTGCGCCGGACACATTCGCAGAGCGAAGTGCTAACGCTGAGAAGCTTGCTTCTCTTGAAAATCAACTGCGCTATTGATTTCCTTCGATACGTACCGTAAATGCATTTAATAACATACTAATATTAATATGAATTCATTGTAACAAGTATCATGATTAAATCAAGTCATTTGGCTTATTTGGTATTCCTGGTGTACTATTTGGTATTGACGGTTGCTTTTTTCCTTATAACGTTCCTAATACGTTCGCAAAGCCACAAGCCAAAGGCCAGATTCTCTGATTTTTATTTTCGGCAAACTTAATCCCAACCAATGATTAGATGGTCTGCATGAATTACACTTTGATACTTCTGAAATTAACCGACTTTCAATACGTAATCTATCTGCCTTGTTAAATTCCACTCCCACTTGGTTAGATAATCATCATTTGTTTTATTCAAAATACATCTTCCTATGTTCTTTCTGAAAATACTTCTATCTTTATTCTCTTTAACAAAATGTTGCTTTAGCCTTGATAGCAATTGATTATCTCCCGTATGAGTTTCTCTCCTTTAAAAAAGATAGTTGCTCTCCAATTCGAAGACCTTTCATTGGAACTTTACTCTTCTTAAACTCGCATATTAAATGTTTTCTATAATTATTCCCGGCGAGAAATATAATTTGATCTTGTTCAAAATCAATACCTTTATCTTTCAATTGAACCATTACTTTTTGAGCCCAATCTTTTTTATCCTTCTCACTCATGTTATTTAATGTTATATTGTAAGGCTCGATAATCGAATCAAGTTCAACCACACCATGTAGAGCTGACAGAATAAAGATATGATCTGCATTTAATGTCTCCGCATAAGCTAATGATAGTTTAAACAGTGTACTCTGATATAATTCTCTTGCTTTACATGCAATATTTCGCTTCTTGCTAACACATGATATTAAAATAATCTTCTTCATTATGCCTCCGATCTTTACGTTGAGTCTTCTTTAGTAGTCATCCTCATATAGCTCTCTTTTACCTTTTCGATTAATTCATCCCGGTGTCCAATAACCTTACGATTATCAAAGTAAAAGTTTCCGGATGAAACAAGCCACAGTACTTTATCAATATGAAATGCTGTCTTCTCTACTGAATCCCCCATTTCAATAACTGCTTTATAAGAACTAAAATCGTTATTCGCACTTAATCCAAGCCCAGTCATTATTTTTTTGATATGCACATCCGGTTTGGGGTAATCATAATAACCTATTTCTTTCAAGAAATCACATGCCAATGCAAAGCCTAATCCTGCCACTTCTTTTTCAAGCAAAATCGGCAGTGAAGCTTTTGTCAATTTATTATAGGAAAACACATCAACAAACGCTTTGAATTCTTCAGCACCCTTAAATTCACTTAAAAATTCACACCCTGAAATGATGTAACGGGTGTACTGGCACCAAAGATTCTTCTTATTATCTGGATTGCTAATTTCAAAATGCTTCATAAATTCCCCATATAGAGTCTCAGCGTCATATGTTGATTTAACCATGTGCGGATTAAATCCAAACAATATATTGGAGATAACCTCTCTTCTCGGGCCAAATTTTATTACATTGGGTAATCGGCTTCGATTCTGAAGCGTTACACAAAGCCTCTCGAAAATCGACTCCATTGTTTGACAGTTATTTGTAGCTTTAAAGTAATTATTGATGTCCACATCATACAACACATATACCTTTGTCCAAGACTTAATTTAACCATTCAATCACCTCATTATATATTTCCAACAACTCATCATCCAAATACGTTAGCGCTATTTCAACCAGATCATCTGGCACACCATAGTAGGACTCTGCAATACTTCCCGTTATGGCAGCAAGGGTATCACTGTCACCGCCGATGGATATGGCCTTCCTGATAGCATCTTCAAATGAATCCGACTCAAGAAATGCTTGAATGGCTTGTGACACAGTCTCTTGACACGTCTCATTGAACTGATAGGCGTCACGAACCTCATCAAGGGTAAAATCAAGTGTATAATAATGCTCTTGGATATATTGACCTATCTCTTCTTTATCACGCCCCGTCCTTGCAAGAAAGATTGCCATGGATGTAGCTTCTGCTCCTTTAAGCCCTTCTAACTGAGCTTATCCGCATAGAAGCACCATTGCCGTAACTTCCATAGGGCTGTGGATTCTCGCTCAATATCCACTGGCCGAAATTGCTTCCATATCCGCAATCCGGATAATTTCTGCCAATCGATTGTATGTATGAAACAGTATTCTGGGCCAATTGATTCAAATACATGTCCTCTTGCCTTCGAATAGAGGTCCTTAACATTATGTCTCTATCTGTTTCCATTATAGCTTTTGCGACTGCCAGAGTCATCTTTCCATACCGATCCCACCGTATGAATAATATGTCCGGCAGGAAGTTTAAAGGCTTTTTTCCAGGATCTTCTCTTTAAATATTTTGACAAGACTGTATTGGGGTCGAACCCATATATCCTATAATACTATGATTTTCAGAAGGAAATGAAAAAAGGTAAAACCTTGAGATGATTTAATATCAAAAAATAACTTTAGTAATATTTTCTAGTTACCGTCGTTACTTGTTTCCATGTTTTTATAATGTTATTCTTTCAATGACTAGTCACTTACTTAAACTAAATCGTATCAAGATCACATAAGGAGATTACCGATTATTTATGAAAAAAAATTTAAATTTCATACTCATTTTTGTATTATGCTTCACTTTTTCTAGTTTTATTTCTGCAGAAGAAGACCCGATTTCTACTAATCAACCACCTCAAGAAATTACCGTTACTAATGACAAAGGCGAAGAAGTAGTATTGAAACTTGTTAAAGAATTTGATCAATCATTTGACAAGAATGTCAGTGTTAATAAATCCACTTCAGTAAACTCTGTAGATAATGAATATGCAATTAAATCTGCAATACCGAATTACTATAGTAAAACAATTGGAAGTTCATACTGGATTGATTATTCAGACTCATTTTCATCAAGTTCAGGAAGTAACGTGACTCTATCTGTTTCTGTATCTGAGTCAGTTGACTGGGGATATAGCTTTACTGCTGGTGTTACCGGCAATATTTTTTCTGCATCTACCGGAATATCTTATAATAAATCAGAAACAGTTATAAATAGTGCTACACATGTTGCAGGTGATAATTATACCGTTTTAGTCGCTTTTCCAAAATACAAACATACCAAATATGAAATTTGGGAGAATAGACTTATATGGAGTGACCGAAAAATAGGAACAGCAGTTGTTGATGATCCAGTTGGAGTTCATTTTGCAGTTTATGAATAAAACCAAATAATACTATATAGTTTGAAAGGAATAAAATGAAAAAAAAAATGTTTGCATTTTTTATCTATTTTTTATTAATAATGATAATATCGGCTTGTTCAGTACAAAGTAATGCTAAAAATGATGCCGTGTATACTATTTCTGACTTTAATTCTGGAAAATGGAAATTTTCAAAAGTTGAGTATATCCTTAAAAATAATATACAAAAGTTTTCATACGAAAAAATTGAATATGTAGGTGATACAAAAAGAAATATTACAAGTATTGCTGTTGACTTTTATCTGAATTCACATGATGAAAAAGAGTCGTTTAGAGAACATATTTTTAGCAGTTCCATTGAATATGCAAATGAATATGAATTTAAAAAGGGATTTGCATTTTTAGAGGCAATTAATGAAGGTTCATTACTAAATAATGAGAGAATTTATGATTTTGACTTTTTATATGTGTCTTTTAGTTATAAAGTTGATGGGGTTGAAATGATTGATAATTTGAAAATACCAATGAATACTAAAAGTAATTGATCTTATAAATCATTAGTTTATTCACTAACAATACTACTTCCGCATAAGCTAATGATAATTTAAACAGTGGACTCTGATATAATTCTCTTGCTTTACATGCAACATCTCGCTTCTTGCTAGCGCAAGATATTAAGACAATCTTCTTCATTATGCCTCCGATCCCAACTTGCATCCCCTCAAAAAACTTTTTAATTGTAAACAAACAAACTAATCAAGTAAAATCATAACTTCATTTTCTAATTCGTTTTCAGACTTAATTGTAACAAGTTTAATCATCAATGCAACACGCTCTTTCATTTCTTCTATATCATCCGTCATATTGCTTCTTTTCCAACAGTTTGGAAGAAAAACATCATCTTTTCTAAGAAGATTACTTTTTCCTAGCATTTTGAAATGTTGCTGAAGCCATAATTTTTGACTTTTTTTCCTGCCTCTTAGTTCACAGTATAAGTTTTTTCTGCGTATTGCAATCTTTATTCTAGCTCCAGCAATATCGGCTTCTATGCCTAATTCTCCTGCATCTAAAACTTTGGGTTCATCAAATTTCAAGTCTGGAAAAGCACTTGCAATCTCCCTTAGTGGCTTATCTAACTTTTCTGAGATCATCGCATTGAATTTATCAATTCTACTTGATTTTTCAGGATCTAATGATGGGATTAAATCATAGCCTTGCAAAAGTTTCCAGTTATTATAAGGTCTAAATCTTTCTGAATGCTTTCCTGCTACAATATTTGTTAAATTTCCTATACCATACATACTTTTTATTAAAAATGATTCAATAGTAAACGCAGATTCTTCATCTAAATTTTTGGCCATAATCCTTGCAATGTCTTGAAACATAAAACCTTCTGAGAAAAGCTCACCTATTTTTGCTAACTTCTTGACATTTGAAAACTTTATCATTTCTTCCACTTCAATATCTACTGCTATATCAATATCAGTAATACCGCTATATGTTTCTGCTTCGGTAAAATGATTTTTTACACGATTGTCTTTACCTTTTCCAATATAGAATGGCTTATTCGTTTTAGTGTCTATTAGTGCATATACATAATACCTCAATTCTATCCAAACTCAGTCCATTCATTATATATTTCCAATAATTCATCATCCAAATACGTTAGCGCTTTTTCTACCAAATCATCTGGCACACCATAGTAGGCCTCTGCTATACTTCCGGTAATGGCAGCAAGGGTATCACTGTCACCGCCTATGGATATGGCCTTCCTAATAGCATCTTCAAATGAATCAGCTTCAAGAAATGCTTGAATGGCTTGAGGTACTGTTTCTTGACACGTTTCATTGAACTGATAGGCGTCACGAATCTCATCAAGTGTAAAATCAAGTGTATAATAATGCTCTTGGTTGTATTGACCTATCTCTTCTTTATCATGACCCGTTCTTGCAAGGAAGATGGCCATGGATGTAGCTTCTGCTCCTTTAAGTCCTTCTTCATGGTTATGACTGACACCGGTTACGGCCCTGGATAGTCGCTTTACATCTTCTTCAAATTCAGCTATTGCACCAACTGAGCTTATCCGCATAGCAGCACCATTGCCATAACTTCCATAGGGTTGTGGATTCTCGCTAAATATCCACTGGCCAAAATTGCTTCCATATCCGCAATCCGGATAATTCCTACCAATCATTTGCATGTATGAAACAGTATTCTCGGCCAATTGATTCAAATAAACTTTATCTTGCCTTCGAATAAAGGATCCTAACAGTGTTTCTCTATCTGTTTCCAATATGGCCTTGGCAATAGCTAGAGTCATAATCGTATCATCTGTTATAAAACAGTCTTCAGTAAAGAGTTCAAAATCCATTGATTTATAATGATATTACCGCCTTTTCCTACTCTTATAATCCTTGTCGATTCTATTTTTCCAATCTGAATCAATCGAACGTTTTGAGCGAACCATACTCACCGTTTCACTAATTACTTCATAGTTAAGCATGGTACCTTCACTATCTGCGTGGTAATTGGCCGCTCTGTCTTCTCCTATACCAAATCGACCGGCAATCTCTATCGCATCAATATTGGCCCCCAGAAAGATAAATTCCCATTCATGTTTTTCCTTTTGATGATTAATCATCTTCTTAATCTGATGATAGGAATACTCAATACTTGCATTTTCCATACCATCTGTAATGATAACAAACATCACTTTTTCAGCGCGTTCATCCTCTAAAACATATTTCTGTAAATTCCCTATCTTAGCAATTGTCTTACCGATGGCATCCAACAATGCTGTCGTTCCTCTTACAAAATATTCCTTTTCTGTTATATTTGAGACTTTTAGCAGATTGTACCGGTCATGTAGCAACTCATATTTGTCATCAAAAAGTACTGTGGTGATGTTTGCATCACCGTCTTCTTTTTTCTGCTTGGTTAATACACTGTTAAAACCTCCGATTGTATCACTTTCAAGTCCAGCCATAGAACCACTTCGGTCTAAAATAAATACCAATTCCGTTAATCCTTTTTTCATGTTAATTCCTCCAATCTCTTTGATAATTAAAGGATACAACTTTTAACACTGCAAAAGGTAACTTATGAATTGACTTTTGTTCTATAACTTTTATATACCAAGAAGATTTTCATCATATTCAAAAAGGACGGCATTGATCTCATATATGTCATAGTTTTCTGACTCAAAAAAATAGCTGATAATCAGATCAAAACGACTGCTTTTAGATAGAGCATAGCCTGACTTCAATAGCAGATCTTTCGTTTCATCAAGATTAAGCTGCAAGGCAATTGCAAAAGCCAGTACTGTTTGTTTGCTTGGGTTATAATGCATATTATTTCTAATTTTGGAGAAGGTCTGTTTAGTGACATTGGCTTTCTTATATACTTGCGGATCTTTTAATCCTTTTTCATCGATAAGCCTTAATAACATTTCAGAAAAAGTTTCATCCAAGTGCTTTACGACATCCTCTAGGGATTTCTTCCTTATTTTAGCCTTTTGTGAAGGCTTAATTTGAGTCGACTCTAATAATGTATCTTCATAAAAAATTGACTGGGCTTGTTCTGTTACTCGATAGCTTCTTTGAAACATATGGTCATCGATGTAATGATCATCAATATAAGCTTCTACAGATGTATAGAGGTCTTCTGATAGTTGATAGGATTTTTTATCAAAGACAACCAAGTAGACCGTCATCTCATGAAAAAGAAGAAATTCTCCAATGGAACGAACGGCAATATTGAGGGCAAGATCTTTTGGGCAGCCATATGATCCTGAAGATATCAAAGGAAAAGCAATGGTCTCAAATGCCTGATCCTTTGCGAGTTCAAGAGAATTCTTATAGCAGCTTCTTAAAATCTCCTCTTCTGAGCTATTCCCATCTTTCCATACCGGTCCCACCGTATGAATGATATGTCCGGCTGGAAGTTTAAAGGCTTTTGTCAATGCACACTCGCCAGGAGCCAGCGTCCCGATTTTTGAAGTCGCTTCTCGTAAACGTGTCCCTTCAATTTTATGTACAGCACCATCAACGCCTGCTGTTCCATATAGGTTGGAGTTTGTCGGATTTACTATGGCATCGACGTGCATTTTTGTTATGTCGTTTCTTACGATTTCAAATGGCATATAATCACCTATTTCATAAGTTGTTTCTTATTTATTAGTATGAGGTTTTTGTGCGGATTCATAGGAGCTTATGAATTATTTTGAATATTCTGATTTTTCCTTTACAACTCCTGATACATTCGCAGAGCAAATTGATAACGTAGCGAATCTTACTTAGACCAATATGTTTACATATTCTATTAACGAATCACATAGTTTGACTGGTTCAGACTCCATTGATGTTTTATATATTTCACCATTTACAGACTGCCAAATAACTATCAAGTCAATATTAGTCACTTCAATAACATACATTCCCATTGGAACTTTCGGATTCTTATCTCTTTCATCTATTGTCACATCTATCACATTTAAACGAGGACTTGAGCAAATACCCACCAGCTCATGACCTTCATATGAAACAACACCATAAACGGATAGAAGCTCCCAATAATCTTGTGCAAACTTAACGCCTAATTCTTCTTCTGCAAGTTTAATTTCCAGCTCAGTTGCACCCTCCAACGTAAATAGGGTTTTTCTTGATTTTATCACCTCAATAATATTGTCCATATCATAAGCCTCCTAGTGCAAATAGTTCTGAGTAATCTTTCCAAAATAGCTGACGTATTTTATCAAAATCAGTACGATCAATCTTTGATGCTTCTGTAAACTTATGCCATATTTTATGGTTACCGCCTAGTCTATGTTCGATTTGAGATAGAATCGCTAAAGTTGAGTCTGGATTCTGACCAATGTGATGTAACTCATAGGGAATTCCGTCAGGATCTAAAGCTGCTAAACCTTGTTTCATTCGGTCAATATTTTTTCTTCCAAACTCGTCAACATAATTCAGGTCTATACCACTTCTTACGAGAGCACTCTTCCCATTTATAGTTTTTGTTTGTAATCCTGCTTGCTTTAGAATTTCGTATTGCTCCATATTTTCCAAACCTTTTATAACATCTAAAGGGTATCCGGTTTCTTTCTGAATCAATGCGGCTTCATTCATTGTCAACCCATTTAATGTAGCTCCTTTAAGGGCTACCCCCTTTGAAATACCACCTAATAAAGAACCTGATATTACTCCCCACTTGAAGCCTTCAGCTCCAGCTACTGTGCCCGCTTTTATTGCTTCATCTATATCACCTGTTTGTACTCCTGTGATAACTCCTGATGCTACGCCACTAAACACACTTGATGACAATGCCATTATTGTTCCTGATTTTGCAGATGCAGCGAAAATCATACTAATAGCTGGCGCTCCTGCACCTCCTGAAACAGCAGATACAGTAACACATATTAAAATTACACCAGTACCAATTGCAACATCTTTAATAATCATTTCGTAAGTATCATTATAATCTTCTATCTCATAAACAACAGTTGTGCCATCATCACCTAAACCAAATGCATATTGAATACCTTCAAATTGTTCATTTAACTCATCTAAAGTGTATCCAAAGAAAACATTAGATTGTGAGTTAAAAGCTACTTCTTCGAGATACTCTTTTGAAATGTAAATAGCATTAATATTTTCAACAAAATATTCATCATGATCAAGCTCTTTTACCAATTCAGTGTAAACGTTATCTTGAACATACCTAAGCAGACCTGTATCATCTATACCTGAAAATTCAGGCACATCAAGGCTATGATCATCTATACCAATTACTACCTTCTCTTCTACAGCATGTATTTGCTCTTTTTCTGGCTCTGTCATTGTTTCTGCAACAATTACTTGTTTATCAGAATTAACTTTGATCTCATCATCTTTATTTACACTGCAGCTACTCAAGGTCAAGCTACAGACTAGGCACAAAGCAATTATTTTACTTATTCTCACTATCATCACCTCTTAATCATTTTCTACGCCTCAATACAACTCCACTCAATATTAAAAAAATAACTAATCCACCAACAACAAAAATCATACTACCTGGTTTATCAGGGTCTTCATTCGCCTTTTCTTCTATTTCTGCGTTTGCCATTTTATCATTTTGGCTGCCCTTATTCTCCGACTCTGCTACGGAAATATCTGTCTTGGCATTTATTTCCATAACTTCAACAGTTTCTTCAATAGGTTCAATTATTGTTCCATCTTCTGCTATTGTTGCCCCAAGTGCAACCTTCTCATTTAACTCTACAAGTGTACTACCCGATGTAGATATTGCCCTCATATACTTGTTTTCACCTATAAATATGGTCTTTGTTGTTGGTTCCCCGCCGGTATAGAGATTTTTAACCGTGAACGTATATATACCGCCGTCCGTATATATCTCTCCATCTTTTGCCGGTCTGTTAAACCGAATATCTTCAACAATAGAGCCATCATCACTTTCCTTTAGTACTGATTTCATAACATCAATAGTAAGGTATCTTGATTTAGCCATATCTAGCCTGAATCCATTTTCTGTAATTGCCTTTTCGGATAGCTCTGCACCTGTATCTATATCAAATGGATAAACCATTGTGTTACCATTACGTATTGAAAAAGAGAATCTTATTTTGTAATTGGTATATGATGGTAAAACAGATACACTGCCAATTTTGCGTGGACTATCTTCTATTTCATAATCCAAGGCCACCTCGTAATCACCTTCTTCGAAAAGTTGAACTCTTGAATCAACACCAGTTCTCGTATTGGCAGCTAAGTAATTAGTATATATAACAGGATCGTGTACCTCTCCCTGATAATCTGTATAACTAATTATTAATGTTCCTCTCCCGAAATCGGTTTGTTCAATTTCAAATTCTTTATCATACCCATTTGAATCTTCATATATTATAAGACTTTCATCACCATTAAGTGCATCCAAATTCTGGACCAAATTAAACCATAATGTAACTTTATCTCCAATATTTTTCAAAAACACTGAAGAACCGTCCTCCTGTATTACTTCTCTTGTATATCCATTTACAAAGAATGTACCAATATCCCATCCGTAATGAGGGTCTTCCAAATCAACTACATTACTTTCAAAATACCCGGTATCTTTTCCAGCATTCACTTTCTTACCGAGTTCTTTTTTAGGAGTGATAACAGCAGATGTAGCTTCCTCAATTTCGTCATCAACTATGAAAAAATCATATACCTCTGCAACTTTTTTCTTTTCTATATCATCCGTTTTCATGAATAAGAATTTTCCCTCTCCAACCTTACGTTCCAGAGAATATACAACTATCAGTCTATAGTAACACCCATTCTGTTGTTGAATATTATTTGTAGTATAGATTACTTCGTCAATATCGCCTTCATCTGAAAAAATATCCGTCAACACAACATCCTCTAACCACGTTATTCCATCAAGTGAGCTCTGAACAACCAAAGCGCCTTTCTTAATTTTGTCTTCTAAAGATATACCATTTATTTCCTTTGAATTATCTTCAACCAAATGCCATTCTGTTTCATCTGTTGGAAAACTTGAAATATCATAGTTATAATACAGTCTTAAATTGCCACTATGAATATTATACTGTAATTGATCACTTTGTCCTAACTTCTCTTGGATATCTCCATAAAGGGAAAAACTACCAAGCGTATTAATTTCAGCTTCAGTTCTTGTACTCATGCTCTCAGCTGAAAATTCATATAAGCTCTCTTCGCCAAACTCGTACAACGACCCTTCTACTTCAATTTCAACTTCTTTGGCAAATGATACATTTACCGTACAGATGTAAATAAATGCTATAGTAAAAAAACTATTCATTATAATATAAATACCTCGTTGTAATTTTTTCAAACTCATTACGTTCCCCTTCATGTCACTCCACCTCTACTGTATTATTAACCTTCATACAAAACAAAGTGCATTTACCGAGACAGCAAAGCCGTCTTTTCCTACTCTTATAATCGCTGTCGATTCTATTTTTCCAATCTGAATCAATAGAACGTTTTGAGCGAACCATACTCACCGTTTCACTAATCACTTCATAATTTAGCATGGTAACTTCACTATCTGCATGGTAATTGGCCGTTCTGTCTTCTGCTATGCCAAATCGGCTAGCAATCTCTAATGCATCAATATTGGCCCCCAGAAATATAAATTCCCCTCCATATTTTTTCTTTTGACGATTAATCATCTTCAGAAGCATATTTCTGTACATTAGCCATTATATTAATTGTCTTACCAATGACATCCAATAATGCTGTCGTTCCTCTTACAAAATATTCCTTGTCTGTTATATTTGGAATTTTAAGAAGATTGTACCGGTCATGTAGCACTTCGTTTTTGTCATCAAACAGTATTGTTGTGATATACGCATCACCGTCTTCTGTTTTCTGCTTCGTTAATACACTGTTGAAACCTCCGATTGTATGACTTTAATAATTAAAGGATACAACTTTTAAAAATAAAAAGGTAACTTATGACTTGACTTTTACTTTATTATTTCTATCAATTTCAAATGGCATATAATCACCTATTTCATAAGTTGTTTTTCATTTATTAGTATGAGGTTTTGTGCGGATTCATAGGAGCTTCTGAATTAATTTGGGTATGGGGTTTTGGGTTTTGGCGTTAGGTGATTACATTGGTTGTTCATATTTCATCAATGTAATAAAAATATTATTTAGCGAATTATTTTGAATATTCTGATTTTTACTTTACGATTCCTGCCATATTCGCAGAGCATTGCTTGACTAAAAAAATTAAAATATTCCACTTTATTTTTATCACAATTTTATTATACCAAATCAATAGTCATCACACCAACAATTTGGTATAATAATTTAGTTAAGAAAACAAAAAATTGATAGGAGAGTAAATATTTATGAAAAAAATGTCAATATTAATAGTAATTTTATCTCTAGTTTTTTCAACATCTCTTTATGCTTCCTCAAATGACGAATATGCTGAAAAATTAAATGAAATTGGTATTTTAAAAGGAACCGAGAATGGACTCGAATTAGACAGATTTCCCACAAGAATTGAAGGTTTAGTTATGTTTATTAGACTGCTTGGACAAGAAGAAAATGTTAATTCTGGTTCTTTCAATCATCCTTTTTTAGATGTACCTTCTTGGGCTGATAATTATGTTGGATGGGCTTATGAAAATGGTTACGCAAATGGAATTAGCGCAACAGAATTTGGAACTGAAAACATTAGCGCTAAATCATATTTAACTTTCGTTTTAAGAGCACTGGGGTACGATGATAATAACAATGATTTTTCTTGGTCTTACGCAGTTGAATTTAGTAATAAGATAGGACTTATTTCGGATGAAGAAGCTGCTTTATATACATCTAGTTCGTTTCTAAGAGATCATGTTGCTAAAATTTCTTATACTTCACTTTCTATACAGCGTAAAGATGGGATTAAAATGAGCAACTACCTCATAGAAAATGGCTTTTTTGATAAAGACGTTTTTAATAGCATAAATATGATTTCAAATAATAATATAATCAAAAACCACAAATTATCAAATCCAATATATGAAGATATAATGGGAGTAGGTGAGTTTTATTCTATTTATATCAGTAGGGATAATTCATACCATGTGCAGGGGTCTTCTTCTAATTTTGGTGTTGCTATCAATGATTTTTCAATAAAAAATTATACTAATCCGGGTGAGTGGAAGTCAATTTCAGCTGGTAGTCATCACATAATTGCAATTAAAAACAACGGCTCATTATACTCTTGGGGGTTTAACGATGTGGGCCAACTTGGTGACGGAACGCTAAAGACTAGAAAAGACTTAGTACAAATTGGTATAGACAATAACTGGAAAAAAATATCAACATCATATGCTCACGTACTTGCAATAAAAAATGATGGTTCTTTATGGGGTTGGGGATTCAATAATGCTGGACAACTTGGTAATGGGCTAACGCAAAATATGACATCACCAATAATAATTGGGAAAAGTAACGATTGGAAAATTGTTTCTGCTGGATTTTACTTCTCCTCTGGAATAAAAAATGACGGTTCTTTATGGACTTGGGGAGCAAATAGTGCCGGACAACTTGGTGATGGAAGCTTAGATAATATCTATTATCCAAAACAAATTGATAATGAAAAGGATTGGTCTATGGTTTCAAGTGGCGGTGCTCATTCGCTCGCTTTAAAGAACGATGGAACCTTGTGGGGTTGGGGATTCAATCTAAAAGGAGCAGTCGGAAATGGAAAAGCTACTGTGGAAGAAAGATATGTTATAACACCAGAAAGAATAGGTGTCGACAATGATTGGGTATATATATCAGCAGGTGAATATAATTCATTAGCCATAAAGAGAGATGGCTCTTTATGGGAATGGGGAGATTCCAACAAAAGCGATATCCCCAAAAGAGTTGGATTGGACAATGATTGGGTTAAAGTAGCTGCTGGACATGAAGTCGGGCATATTTTGGCGTTAAAATCAGATGGTTCTTTATGGGCATGGGGAAATAATGGAAATGGTCAAGTTGATCCAAATTCAACAGAAACAAAAATATTTGAACCTACTTATATAGGAACTTTATACTAGTTTATAGTGTCACGTATTATATTAATTGATCTCACAAACAAATTCTATTTCTTTCCATTCTTTTTCTCAAACGAGTTCTGAAATGAAAATATAGGAGCCTACTCAATAGCAGGTCTCCTTTATCTTCTTCTATTTAACTCGTGTGGCAACTAATTGAGCAATGATAACAACCATTAGATTTTTTATAATGTTTTTGCGCCTCTTTAACTGCCTCTCTACAATTTGTAAAGTTGCCTAAATAAATTCTATTGTCTTGCTCCGGTAGCCATGAACATTCTGAAGTATGCACTTCATGATCACCATTTGATTGAGGGTTCTTGTTAACATAATATCTCATATCACTTTTCCTTTCTTACACCTTTGAATTTTCCGCCTGTAGTTTTCACGTCCATAAAACGACCTGTTTTAGCATCTCTCTTTATATACATACCTATTTTGGTATTATATGTTTGAGAGCGTTCACGAACTGCACCGATACGTCGATTATCTCCAGCTGGGGCATTCTTTGCCATTTAGTTCACCACCTTTCATTTTTTTGTGAAATGAAAGGCTTGATGTAAAATACTCAAAGTGATATACTAATACTCTACAAATCTTGGTATTTTATATCAAGCCCGTCCACATTTGATTGCCGTCATTTGTGGACTTTTCACTTAACTATATTCTACACCCTCTTTAAAATAGATGCAAGCCATGACTTTATATGAAAACACAACATATTGTGGATAACCTTCAGATCCCTTTCTACATATTGTGGATTAATCCAACTCTATTTCTTTGACATCCTTTTATTTTCCTATGGTTTTCGAATGTTTGTTCCCTTTTTTTTTATCAACAATAATTCCTATTTCCTGTTGAAAACTTTTTATAAAAAGTTTATTTTCTTACATTTTTTTGATTTTTTCAAAAACATTCCGTAATTATTTTCCGATTCATTTCCTCTAAATAAGTCAAGAAAATATCATAAAAAAGGATCTAAAAATTGCTTTACTCCCACATTTGATCATGTTATACTAAAGAAAATTACGTACGTAATAAGGAGATATTCATTATGAATTTTAATTATTCATTTCCTGCTATACGCGGTTATCAAGCACAAAAAGAATTTTTTTCGATTATTTGTCCACTTGATGTATTAAGTAAACTTTTTACTTTTTATAACAATGAGATCCCAGAAGAATTTCGAGCTCAACGTATTATTAATGAAAAAAGAATACCTGAAATTTCAAATTATATGTTAAATAACCATGATAATTATGTTTTTTCTTCTATTACAGCTTCTATAGATGGGGAATATAACTTTATTCCTTCTGAAAAAGATAATCCGAGTATTGGCATTCTAGAAGTATCTATGTCAAGCAACCTTTTGATTAATGATGGCCAGCATCGTAAAGCTGCTATAGATGAAGCCATTCAAGAAAATCCTAACCTTAAAAACGAGAGTATTTCAGTAGTTTTATTTGTTGATCAAGGGCTCAAGAGAAGTCAGCAAATGTTCTCGGATTTAAATAAACATGCAGTCAAAGTTTCAAAATCATTAAGTATCCAATATAACCATAGAGACCCTAAGATACAATTTTTAAAAGAATTTTTGGAACAAAACAAAGAATTTAATGTCATTTTAGATAAAAGTCATGATGTCATTGCAAAAAAATCAAACAAGCTCTTTTCATTAAATAATTTTAGTACTGCTTTCGAAAAATCCTACAATAATTTAGATTTACATAAAGACCCTGAACTAAAACGTTTTGTTGTTGATTATTGGAATTATTTATCTAAGAATTTTAATGAATGGACTTTTGTAATCAATCATGAAACAAGCGCATATCATGCACGACAAAATTCCGTAGCGGTTTATGGAATTGTTTTAGAATCATTAGCATTATTGTGTTATTATATATATTCAGAAAAAATTTCGACTTGGAAATCTATATTACGAAAACTAAACAAAATTGACTGGACAAAATCTAATCAAAAAGATTGGTTAAACAGATGTATGTTAGAAAGCGGTTCAATGCATAAATCAACAAAGTTTATCTATCGAACCTACTACCGAATAAAAGAATTAGTTGATTTCGAACTTTCAAAAGACGAAATTATACATGATCAACAATTAAGAAAGGAAGTATAGTATGGCCGTAAACTTGATACAAGAATTAGGCAGAGATGCTGTCATGAATCAAATATATAAAGAAATTCAACGAGTTTATCTTTCAGATAATCGTCCTTGGGTAATCGGATACTCAGGTGGAAAAGATAGTACATTAACAGCTATGGTCGTTTTTGAAGCAATCAGCCAATTACCTGAACACGAGCGAAAAAAAGAAATTCATATCGTATCTTCAGATACAATGGTTGAAAACCCTTTGATTTTAAACTATTTAGAAAAAAACATTGATATGATGAATGATTTTTCAAAAGAATCGAACTTAAATATATTTTCCAAGCTTGTACGACCTGAAGTATCTGAAACGTTCTGGTCATTATTACTCGGAAAAGGATACCCTTCACCACGGCAAAAATTCCGTTGGTGTACTCATCGCTTAAAAATTAAGCCGATCGATGAATATATTAATATGTTAGCGGACAAACACGGAAGTGTTATTGTTGTATTAGGTGTTCGAAGTGCTGAAAGCAATTCTAGAAAAACATCAATTGAAGATCACACTATTGAAGGAAAAACTCTAAAAACACATACTACCAATAAAAACGCTTTTGTTTTTGCCCCCATTGAACATCTCTCAAATGATGATGTTTGGGCAAGCTTATTAAATACCACTACCCCATGGGGATTTGATAACAATTTACTTCTTTCTCTTTATAGAGATGCCTCAGACGAATCTGAATGTCCGGTACAACAAGACGTTAATGCGCCTACTTGCGGTAAAAGTCGTTTCGGATGTTGGGTATGTACTGTTGTTTCTGTTGATAAATCATTATCCGGATTTATTCAAAATGAATATGATGAATTGCGACCTTTATTAAAGTTTAGACAAGAATTAGTCAATGTAAGAGAAAATCCCGAATACCGTCAAAATTATCGAATGAATGGAAACATATATTTTGTTGGAAAAGACGATAATGAGCATCGTGGTTTCGGACCTTTTAGTTTAAATGGCCGAATAAAATTGATGAGAAGCTTGTTAGAAGCACAGGTTGATTTCAATAACTCAATGCAAGAAGCCGAAAACAAGAAATTCACCCTTGATAAAAATGCATACTATGAACTAATCACACTGGAAGAACTTAAGTATATCCGTCAACAATGGATTGAAGAGGGCGATTGGGCCGATACATTACCCACCCTTTACGAAGAAATTATTGGCAAACCATTTTATACCGGTTATGTAAATCAACCCTTTATTAGCAACAGTGATTTAACCGTTCTCAATGACATTTGCGAGAAAAATGATGTTGATACCAACTTGATCAAATCTCTAATAACCCTTGAAAACAAATATCTAGGCCTTAATACAAGGACAAATATATATAATAAAATAGATAAGATATTAAACCAAGATATCGTTCATGAAGAATTATTAGAACTTCATAGGAGAGAAGAAGATGAGACTCAAACAACTAACAATAACTAATTTTGGTATCTATAAGGATGAGAATACCTTTAATTTTCCATATTCTGAAGATAAAAAAGTTTCCATGATCATTGGTAAAAACGGTTCCGGAAAGACTACTTTTTTAAATGCAATGAAAGTATGTCTTTTTGGTTCAATGATTCTTAAAAACAGAACAATTACTAAGAACTATGAAGAGTTTATCATCAATCTTCTAAATAAAAATGCAATGAAAGAAGCACTTTCTCGCTTCTCCATAAAGGCAACCTTCATTTCACAAGTACATAATTTTGATGGTGAATTCACTATTGAAAGAGTCTGGGATATACGTTCATCTTTTAAGGAAGAAGTCTATATGATGAGAAACGGTAAACAACTTTCTCCTGATGATCAAGAATCTTTTTTTAATGCACTTTATCATGCTTTTCCTCTGGATTTATTTGATTTATTTTATCTTGATGGCGAAAAGATTGATCAGTTAAGTGTTTTGAATACGAATCTGATTGAATTACTTGAATCCTCTATTAATATAGATTTATTCAAAAAATTAAACTCAGACTTAATAAATTATGCTGTTAAACGCATCAATAATAAACATATCAACCAAATAACTTTAGACAAAAAAGTGAAAGAGGAAGAATTAGATTTATATAAAGAAGAACTTTCAGAAACTCAAATAAATATTGAAAAACTGAATAGTGCCATAAATATCAAGTCTGATGAATTGGATAACTTTAAAAAATCCCTTAATATTAACACCATTGCAATGGATCAAGTTGAATACAACTTATTACTTGATGAAATTAGAGATCTAAAAAAAGATGTTGAACATGATTTAATCAACTTATTACCTTTTACACTTGTAAAGGATCAATTACTTACATTATTAAAGACAATTGAACACGAATCCTTAGTGGTTGAAAATCAAACTATTAATAAAGCTATCACTTCATTGGAACTTAAGGATCATTTATTAAGATCAAACTTTCCAAAGAAAGATACTTTAAAATTAATTTCAGCAATAAGCGATTTTTATTCTTATGATAAATCTGAAATGATTCATCATCTAAATAATGATGACTATTATTCATTGCGAACTAAAATAACAAAATTAACAGAATATAATAAAGATACTCTTCACGATAAAATCAAAAAACTGAATGTTCTAGAGTCTAGACAAAAAAAATTATCAAAAGAAGCGGAAGAATTTGCCGCCGCAAAAAAGGCTGGTCAACTTGACACCCTATTAAATTTGCAAAAAGATTTAGACAAACTACATACATCCCTTACGGAAAAAGAAAATGTAGTCACAAATATTTATTCCAATATATCTACTCTTGAAGAAGAAATTAAAATTCTTAATAACGAAATTTGGTCTGAGATGAAGAAAAATAATATAAACAATATATTAGATCAAATTCACACTGTCTTAGATCAATATATTGAACAGGTTAAACTCAATAAAATTAATGAAATTGAATTTCACACCAAATCAATGTTTGATCGATTAATACGAAAAGAGGGCTTTATAAAAGATTTCAAATTGCAGGATGAAGAAATCTATTTGCTTGATGAACATGGAAATCAGCTTAATCACTCAAATCTCTCTGCCGGCGAAAAGCAATTATTTATTTTATCGTTAATTTATGCCATATTGCAATCATCTGAACGAACGGTACCATTAATGTTTGATACACTGCTAGGAAGACTTGATGAAGAACATCGAGAAAATGTATTCAAAGAATTTATTAGCAATTGCCCGGATCAAGTTATAATACTTGCCACAGACAGTGAATTAGCCAACATTGATCGTAAGTACCTGGAAAATTTAGTGAATACCGAATATACAATTGATTTTAGCAAAAAAAATGATCGATTAATAGAAATGCGAGGTTAATATGAAAACACGACTTATTATTTCAGAATCCGGTGAAAGAGTTCTAAATTCTATTGCTTCTCGGTTTGATATTCGTCCAAATATTGTTTGCCGTTACGCTTTACTCTTATCCTTAAGAAACCCTGAAGAGCCGATTACAATTAACGACAACACCGGCCGAGAATTCAATCGAATAACATTAACTGGAGAAGATGATATTCTATTTCGAGAGCTCATTAAAAGTCATCACAAAAATTTCATTTCTGATGATGACTATATGACTAAATACCTTAAATCACACATTGAACGTGGTCTTATTACACTTTCAAATAATATTTCTCAGGCCAAAAGTTTTGATAACTACTTAATGCAATTAATTATGAATGGAGAATTAGCTTAATGATATATTTAGATAATGCCTCAACCACTCCACTCGACCCAGAAGTTTTGGACACAATGATTAATTATATGAAAACTGAATATGGAAATCCATCTTCAAAGTATTATCCACAGGCTATCAGTGCACAAAAGGCCCTTAAAAATGCGCGTCAACAAGTCGCTGATTTGTTAAGTTGTGACCCAGAATACCTTGTATTTACGAGTGGTGCTACTGAAAGTAATAACTTTATTATAAAAGGCGTAGCCGAGAAATTTATAAAAAAAGGCAAGCATATCATTACGAGTAAAATTGAACATAAATCCGTTCTGGAAACATGCAAACATCTAGAACGTCAAGGATACACCGTCACTTATGTCGGTAATGATGAACTTGGACATATCAGTATAGAAGAAATCGAAAATGCCATAACAGATGAAACAATTTTAGTTAGTATTATGTGGGGTAATAACGAAATTGGCACGCTTAACGATATTGAAAAAATTTCAAAACTTTGTCGCGAGAAAAATGTTCTTTTTCATACCGATGCGACTCAAGTAATGGGCAAAATAAATGTTGATCTCTCTAAGCTCCCTATAGATTTCCTTTCACTGTCAGGACATAAAATATATGGACCAAAAGGTATCGGCGCTGCATATATTGGACCAGATGACTTAGGATTACGCTATCGTCTGCCTTCATTACTTGATGGCGGTGCTCAAGAATATAAAATGCGCGCCGGAACACATTCAATGCATAATATTGTTGGGTTAGGAAAAGCATGCGAAGTAGCAAATCGAGATATGGATACATACATTCCAAGAATAATAGAACTTGAAAAAGAATTGAAATCCGAACTATTAAAAGTAAGACCGGACATCACGTTCAATGGAGACCAAAATAACAAAATACCCGGATTATTAAGTATTAATATTCCAGGCATTAATAATGAACTCTTTTGTAAGCAAGTTAGTGATGAAATTGCTATAAGCACTGGTAGTGCTTGTAGTATTGGAGAAGGTAGCTATGTTCTGTCTTTTATAGAAAATAAGGATCATTACTATATAAGATTAGTAATTTCAAAATTTACTATAAAAGCAGAGTTATTAACTTACATCAATTCTCTTTAAAATTGAATCTATTTCATTTGCCAAACGTTGTATCCCATCTTCAAATGTAATAACTTTAATTTTAATTGGACATTGATTAATCTTACTCATCAAATCATCAAATGTTAATTTATCTAAGTTGGACTCTATAATCAATTCTTTAATGAAACTATTAGAGAAACTATAGGCGTCATTTTTGTTGTTATTAATATAATCTAATAATAATGTTACTTCCATATGGCTAATATCACTAATGTTCAGATAACTTTCGTCGCTTGTTTTTATCTGCAATTTATTTATCAATTCATTATCAGTTTCAATTAATATATTTTCAATCTGTATAACAGGATCTTTATATAAATTCACAAAATTCTTATTTAATAAAGTATCATGCATAGTTAATAAAATTTCTCTTGTTCTTTCATGTATCTTTTTGAACTCATTCAAATCTTCGCTACTCAAATCTCCTAAGTGCACTGCTTTTGTTCGATACTTATATAGCTCATTCCAAAAATAATCCAAATCAATAATCCTACTATAGTCTCCTTCTACAATACCAAATATTTTTTTTACCTTTTCATGATCCGAAGAATTTACTGCACTCTGTAATTTACTTTTAAGTTTTTCAGATTCATTATAATCTAGGCTCTGAAATATTTTTATCAAATCTATAAAATCTACATTATAAAAAACATTTTCTTCTACAAGTCCTTTATATGAATAGTCACTAAGGATACTTTTAGTTTTTTCAATATTCACTTCCTCATTTGAATACTGTAAAATACCTAAATACATTCTAAATAAATTTTCAATTTCTGCACTCATATTTTGAACCTTTATTGAATTGCTAATCATTTTAGAATCATATATTATCAATGCATTTTTTTTAGCCAAAAAATTATCAAGGTTAATTTCACTTAAACTCTTATTAATATTAATATTGAAAATGTCTTTATTCTCAATATTTTTCAAGACTCTTAATTCGATTTTCAAGTTACTAGTCTCATATTTATATTCAACAAACTTAGCCTTATCATTTTTTATTACAGAGTTCATATCAGGGATCATATTAAGACTAATAACTATTTCAAGTAAATTTATCCTCCCTGCATCAGCTATTTTTTGTTCTGATATATAAAGAAAGTCACAAGAATCAGTATTATTTATAAAACTATTTGTATTAATAAAATTAATTTTATCAAGCATTTGTTTATTTATATCAGTAATATGTTCATTCTCCATAATAATTTTTTCTTGATCTGCATATGTGTTATGTGCATATATATTTCTTATACTTTTTATTTTCTTAAATCGTTCTCTTAACACTCGATTAAAATCTGCAAATATATCTTTTTGTATCTCTGTTTTTATTCTCGTTATCTTTTCATTTTCGTCTTCTATTGAAGAATATATTTCACTTAAGCGAACATATTCATTGCCTCCTAACCAATGGAATTTTGCAAAATCATCAATGCAATCTAAATTTATTGTTTCATAAGTCTTACAGTATTTACTTGAGCTACTAGAAGTAGAAATATATTCTTTGTGATTAAGTAACTCATTAAAATTATTTAAAAAAGAACTTCTCCACTCATAAATAAGAATTTCCGTAAACCATGCCCGAAGAATTGATTCAAAGACTACTAATATTTCTCTTGTATTATTTAGATAAGTAATCGCATTTGATTGGTATAATATCTTAATAGTATAATCATTTCCTGCCCCACTTTTAAATATTAAGTCATTAATTTTTTTTTGAGGTTCAATGCACTTCGCAGTAAAAACTATATTAACTAAACACTTATTTATATCACGCCAATCTAAAACTTCAATTCTTAACTCATTTCCTACTCTAAAATTTTGATAATCTTTATAATCACGTATATTTAGATTCATTTTACCAAGTATTGAATCCAATATTTGATTTTCTTCAAAGCAAACCTTTTCTGACCATTTAATCTCCAATAACAGATTATTCATTTATCCACCCCCATTCTATCTTTTTAGAGTATAATTTATCACGTTTTTCAGTAATTGTTCCGATATTCAATTCATCTATTTCTTTATTTTTCGCTAAATATTTATCAAATATTTCATTAAACCTTTGGATATATAAATTTGTCTTTTCATCGTCGGTCTTATTATTAGTTAATTTAATTATATCAAATTCACTTTTAAAAGATTTTATAATATCATGTATGAAAATTTCAGTTTTCAAAAAATTATTATCTTCATTGGCATCTAATGTTTTGATAATAATTCTATTCCATATATGAAAAATAATTTTTTCTAATCCCGATAAATCTTCGAGGGATATGTCGCCTTTTTTATAATCTTTTTCAATATCTTTTAATAACTGTTCACTTCCTTTTTCTACAAATTTATAAGGATACTTTCCATTTCCTTGAAACTGAGTTGCTCCCCAATCAATTCTTTCTTTATTAAATTTTTCCTCAATGAACTTCAGCGAGAGATAATTAGATACCTTCAAACTATATCTAGCTTTATCACCAGTAGAAACACGTTTCGCCTTATCGTTTATATCGATAAATACTTCTCGTCTTTTTAAGTCTGAAATACCATCTAAGATAAAAACTGACTGCTTCTTATGTATAACTTCATTTTGCATCAACAGCAATTCAATTGATTTAAATCTATGTTGACCATCAATTATAGTCATATAATTCTCTGATTCAAAATAAGTCATTTCTGAAGTCAGTTCATTATGAACTAATTGTCCCTTTCTGTCTGTACTAATAATAAGTGGAGGATAAAAAGCAGTACTTTGCTTAATATAATCTTTCATTTTTAATGCTCTTACTTCATCTACCTCTCTATTAGTTGATATACTTTTAATTTTACATATCTCTATCAAATCTTTAAACGGTATTACTGCCGAATAAATATCATATTTTGTTGTAGAATTGTTTTCATATAGAGAAACAGTGTCAACTAAAATCGCTTTAAACCTCTTTTTCATTTGTTATAATCCTCCTTCATCAGTTCCCAGAAAGCTTTATCCCTAACATGTCTAGGTAAATTATCTCCGCCTAAATTTACTATACTATAATGCTTTTCCAGATTCTTAATATTATTAACCCATGATTCTTGATCATTTTTGTTTGTCATACTAAATATATTGCCCACTTCTTTGTTAGAAATCTCATTAACCTTATGAATTACCCATGTTAAAATATATTGTGAAAATTCATTATCACTTGTCGAGAAATGTTTTAAAAACTGCGTTGACAAAATTGTTCCAATGCCAAATTCTCGTCCTTCTTTTAGTATTTTTCTAACTGAATTAAAGTTTTTACTTAAGAAGTTATCAGCTTCATCAACTAAAATCATCTTACTTAACTGACGATAATTTCCATCAATCTTACTGTGACCTTTCGCTTGCATCTGTGCATAGAATGTATCCAAGGTTATTGCAACTACTAAATTTTGAATACTTTCAGAATAACCAGCTAAATTAATAACCATAACACCTTTAACTAATTCAAATAGAGGTTTTGTTTTTTTATTATCTGATTCAAATATTCTAAACTTGTTTAACTCATTAAGAGCTGCATAAAGTGAATCATTAGTAGGATATTCAGCTAACATATATTGTCTAAATACAGAATCTATCGTTGGTGACTCTTTCTTCCAAGTATCTCTATCATATGGAATGATACCCGCACTGGCATAAGATGCTTCTAAAACTTCACTTAGAGTATTCTTCTGTACAGCACCAAGATTATAAGCTTTTGCAATAGTATCTCTTAATTCATTTGCTGTATGTAATGGCAACATTGGTTTAAATTCTATACCTTCATATATACTCAATGGATTGAATGGGAGATTATATAGATTATAAACTTTAGCTTCGGTTGCATTTACAAAATCTTCTTTAATATAATCACCTTTATAATCAAAAATTAAAATACCTATCTCTTGGCTATCAACATTGTTAACCTCTTGCTTTTTAATCTGTGCAATTAAAGACTTGGTAAATTGAGTTTTACCTGTTCCCATCGTTCCTATTATTCCGGTATTCGTATGCATGACTTTATCGGTAGAATTTGGAAGCCAAACAACATCTTCTTTAGTAAGTTGGTTTATTCCAAAATGAATTTTCATTTCTGACTCTTTTTTCAAACTATTCTTTTCAATGCTTTGAGCAATGTTATGTGGATCTAGATCATATTTTACATTAATTGGTAAAGATGCAGTCTCTGTGGGATCTCCTAAAATAAATGATTCATTAATAACCTCATCAGCCAAAAGTTCATTTTTATCAATTTTCGATTCAGTTCTCTCTTCAATATCAATATTTTCTACTAGTGCAGATGTATTATGAACTTCCCAATCATTAAACACACAAATCTCATCTAACCCCATTGCCAAATATGAAAAAGCATCATGCATTGGATATTCATAATAATCAATTGTATATCCATCTTTATCAACTATATTTTTACTTCTCATGGTATGATTTCTAGTAAAAGTAATAATTCCGCAATCTTTTGTTATACTTTCAAATTGGTTAACTAACTCATAATCATCATTCATTAATTTTTTTACTACTTGACTATCCAGTAATCTTGTCCAATCTTTATCATTCCACATTCCATACATTTGTATTTTTTTAACTTGTGTAATAGCAATCTGCATTAATTGATTTTTAAGGAGTTTAGCATAAAACCCTTCAAGATTATTGTTAAACATATCCACTTTAAAATGTTTAGCAGCTTTAATTACTTGCTCTTTAGCTGTTTTGCTAACCTCGCTAAGATTGTTGCCAATTTTAACTTCTATTGGATAATAAGCAACCTGAATAACATTTTTTACAAACCTTATCCCAATCATAAGTATATCATCACTAAATACACCACTCGCAGATGGACTAAAAATCGAATCTTTTTTACTTAACCCTGATCCGCCTGAAACTCTTACTAATTCTTCACTAGATATAGGTATCCAGAAAATATCTGTGTCTAAGCTATCTGCTATAAAGAGCTTAACCGCACTAAATAAACTCAATTTTTCTCTTGCAAATTGATCTCTGGTTTTCATCAATTGTCTTGATACCAGTCTTAGTAACCATTCACCATTAAACACATTAAATGAATTTATAATTTCTTCAATGTTATTCTCTACAATATTTTCAAAATCTGATTCATTCTCTAAGAATTCTTCAATCACTTTCATATACATCTTAGATTTTTGAGTTACAGTAATCGCATCATAACCACTGCTATTTGAGTATTGATCACTATAATGAATAATCATTAGTTCTTTTGCTTTACTATTTCCTTTAAAATAATTAAGATCTACTTTAGGATCTATGAAAGTTATCCAATAAGACTTATCATATATTCTTTTAAGCAATTCATTCTCTTCTTCTTTTATAGAAGTAGCAATAATAGTATCCTTATCATATGCAGATAATTTATTTACAAATTCGGTAAACGAATTAAACTTGACAACACAATTCACAAAATCATCCTTACTCAAGTCTAAATTCTTACTACCGAAACCTGTTACATAAGCCCCACCTACATAAGTTGATGATACATCCGTAACTAAACCATCTAAACTTAAACCTGTTTCAATGTTGTACATATGATTATAACCTATTGAACCATAATCATTCATTTTATAAAATGTTACATGGTTATAATTGACTTCATGTAATTTGAACTTATAAAAATGAACTTTATTCCTATAGATATTTAGTATATCTTGTTCGTCATATGGTTTGACTTGTAACCTAATTCCAAATTGTTCTTTTATCTCTTCTATATTTGAATAACTAGACAACTCTTCAAAAGCGTTTATATTATTATCATTATCATAAATATGAAGTTCAATAGGTCTTAAATCCTCAATTTTTTTATGACGTAATTCACTAGTATAAAATTCAAATAACCCTTTTAATATTTCTTCACAATCTCCTAAATTTACAACCCCTACTTTAAGAGGAGCGTATTCATTTAAAAACAAGTATTCAAAATGTGTAATAAAATCACGAATTTTGTTAGAAACAATTCTAGGTACATATTTATTTGAAGAATTATACTTTGTATTATTCTGCTTCACATATGTAGTCCATTCAACTATCTCTTGATCAATCGGTTTATACAATTCGTTATTTTTGCTATTTATATAAGGTACTAAAAAAGTATTGTTAATATAACCAGACAAATTATTCTCGAAGTCATTTATATCAAGTTTATTATATACTTGAAGTTGATATGCAATATTCATTGGATGCCATGGTGCAAAGTGAATCTTATCTTCTGATGAATACTCATAGATAACTCCAATATCAAATACTGCTTTTAAAAGTTCTTTATCACCATCAAACTTTTCATCAATTTGATCAATGTAATCGAAATAACTATTTACATATTCTTGTGCAACAGTAATATATTCTTTACTAAAGTATATTAATGAAGGCAGTGTATGAGACATTTTATAGAACTCAAAAAGTTCAACTAATTTACTCTCTAGTTGATTAGGTAATACTAAATTTTCTTCGATGATTTCACCATTGATAATTTTAAAATGGATAGCATTTGTTGACATAATAAATTCTTCATATTCTAAATATTTTCTAAACTCTCCCACTGGATAATAGGATCTTGTATTTTGAGAAATATTAATCGATTCTTTATTTGTCTTCTTATCAATTTTTCTTTCATATATAAAATTTTCATTTTTAACAAATTTACCACTCCATAGCTGATAAGGAGTAATCTTAGTTGGGCGTATGGATTCATTTTTAATCATTAATGGTACATTAACACCATTAACTTCAATATCTAAATTTATTTTTTCTAAGTCTTCAGTAGATTCGGAATCATTGATTATTTTTATCATATGATCATCAGTTACTGATAGCTTATTATTTTCTTGAGTCAATATTAGTTCTTCTGTAAGTATACCTTCTGCATTGAGACACAATTCATTTTCATCATTGATCAAAATTATTTTTTTATAATTTATACTCATATTCGTCGTAACCAAATATTTGTTTTTAATCGCATCTAAAAATTCTTCCTTAAGATTAATAACTATGATATTAAAATTCAAATTGTAATATGATAATTTTGTTGCTTGAGTCTCTATGTTTGTGTCACTAATGGTCACAATAATTCTATTATTATTACTTCTAAAAGTCGCTTTTTTGCTTGTTGATTTAACTTCATCTATTATTACTTTAGCATTAAATTTTAATGCAATTTCTACTTGATCGTTTTTTTTAGGATTAAAAACAATGATATTTCTTTTTCTTTTTTTTGCGGCCGAATCACCTTCAGTTCTATCCCATATTGTGTATAGTGCATTATCAATCTTTAGTTCATCTTCTAAGTAATTTGGCTTCTTTTGTTTGTCATAATTATCCTTAGATCGTTTCACTTTATCAAAGTCAATCTCAGCCCACTCTTCACTTTCAAGTTTTTCCGCTCCATTCGAATCAAAGTGCTGTTCTAGTTCGCTAATATCTGAATATTTATGAATACTGTCTACTATTTTGAAGATATCCATGTTATCAATAATTCTCTTATCCAAAGTTTGTTCTTTTGATGTATTTAAAAATGTATTAATTTTATCATCAATAAACATGCCAAATTCTTTAAATTGGTTTGGCTTAATATATTTTTGTTCCAAAATATTAAAGACAGATTTATAATCAAATATAGAGGTACTTTCTTCATGTACATCTTCTTTAGATCTATCTAATGAAATAATCAATATTCGTTTATCCGACATTGGTAAGTTAGAATTTTTTATTGAGTCGTATATATTTTTCTCAATAGATTTTATATGCAAAGGCATGCCTTCACTTTCTAGACGTTTTGAACCACCAATAATACTATCTAGATTTGAATTATGAATAAACAATAATGCAGTGTTTTCAAATTCTGTATCTTTCTTATCTACATTATTTCTTAAATATGTTAAGAAATCTGGTTTGATTTTCTTATCAGTTTTTGCAACAACAAGTTTCACCTTATTAACTTCAACACAATATGTTTCATAATTATTGCTGACACGAAATTCTTCAATTTTATTTCCATTAGTCTCTGCTATGTGTTTAAAACTGTTATATAAGTTATTCACTTCTTCATCTAAATCTAATTGCAGACTGTATCGATCACCTCTTGTTAATTGAATTGCAGATAAATAGTTAAGTAGTATTTTTGATATATAATTATAAAACTCTGACATATTGCGCATCCCCACTATCACTTTTTTTCTCTAATACATTGATTTTTTCAAAATATGTTACTATTTCTTGACGGGTATATTTATCAAAACTTATACCTCTTATTTCAAATTCTTTCCATAATTGATTTAGTCTAATCTTTTTCCTACTACCTATTGCTAGTCTAGTAAAAAATATCAGCCAACTTTGATTTATTATCGTAGTTAACCCCATTTGACCTCTTGCCTTAATGAATCCAAGATTTGCAACATCTTTTATATTTCTTTCATATTTATCGTATGCAGACTTTCTATTTCCTGTTCCTTTGTCCTTTGCATCGATAAGTGTTTGTAGCAAATGGTCGATTTCATCAAAGCCTTCAAATATTTTCTTTTTTGGCACTGATTTTTCTCCCAATCCTAATACTTTTCTAATATTCTTATCCAGTCGTTTCACATCATCTTTAAATAAAAGTTGTGCATTTAATTCCATATTTAATAACACTGACTTAATATCTTGAAATGAACCAACTGATTTCCCGTCTTTAGTTGTATTTAAAATTTGTATTAAGTTTACATAAGCAAAAATATTTTCTGATTTTTTTTCAATCATCCTCCACCCTTGCCTATATCCATTTCTAGATCGCGAAATCTTTTCCCACTCAACAAAGTAAAATACTTTATCCAGTTTTTCTACTTCAGCAAATCCATGTCTTAACGACAATATTATTTGACTAGTATAAAAAAACAAGTAATACTTAATAAGTTTATCTATATTTTGAGTAAAAAGTTTTTCTTGAGTACATAAAATTTCTAAATCTTTACTAAAAAGATCTTTTATATATGGCAATAAAGGTTGACCAGATATAGTTTTTGAATTTTTTCTTATTATATTCAAAGGGATCGTATTTAAAACAATTTCTTCAAGAATAGAATTAGGACTACTAAAAATTACACTATTTATACTATCTACAAATATTTGGTCCACAAACGTCTCGATAATATATTTTGCAATGTTTTTCACTCCTGAACTTTCTTTACCTCCGTATATGTACATTTTAGGATGAAATTTAGTTAGCTCTCCACTAGATGTATACATTGATTTAATCACATCTTTAAGTTTAGTTTTATACTCACTATCAACTTTAGAAATAACCTCATCTAAAAAATACTCAAGTTCTTTTATCTCACTTTTTTCAATTCCAAGAACTTCTCTAAACACGTAAGACTCTATAGATGAAATATCATTTAAGTCACATTTTATAGATGATGTTTTAAATGGTAGTACTATAACATTGTTTAACTTATTTAGTATTAATTTGTCTTTGTCTATGCTTAATTTATTCTCAATTGTATCTATATCAATCTCATAACTAGTATGCTCTGTCAAAACTATATCCTCCAAACATATCTTTTTTTAGTTCATATTTTTCTAGATTATTAGTTGTCTTATGAGTTATTTTGACAACTTCATTTTTATCCCCTAAATCAAGCAATTTTTCCAAGTTATCAATAAATGCAATATAGTTCTCCCTATCAAGGTTGTTTAATCTATAACCGTAGTTTATTTTTACTAACAAATCATATAAATCATAATCTATCATAAAGTATATTACATCTGTATTCGCTTTACTACTTTTTAACAAGATTTTAATTTCTGATTCAAATTTATAAATTGTTTCTTTTACACTATCAGAAATACTTGGTTTTAAAACCGGGATAATTTTTAATTCTTGGCTTATAGCATAATCTTTACTTATTGAACTACTATCAAGGTTAATCCAATTGCTTTCATTATCGTTACCATTCCATTTATATATAGCTCCAATTACAGTTTCATATAATGGTTTCATATTTGATAATGAAGAACTATTGCTATAGAATAAATATTTAACATAATTATTGTATACAGTATTATATGGAATAATTTCATGATTTATCATTTGTGCAAATCTTAAATAGGTTTTCACAACAAATGATATATTCTTAGATGATATTTCTTTTAAATACAAATCATCCATATATTTATTCAAAATTAAAAATTCTCCAAAACCAAATCTTTCTGCAATTTTTTTACTTTTATCATTCAATACATTTATTTCAACAATAAATTCATCCACACTTTCAGCTCTTTCATTTAATGGGTCTACGTATGATAATCCTGTATAAAGTGGTGTTCTGTTTTTATGCTCAAATAATATATTAGGTAATAGCATCTTCCAATATACATTTTCTCTATAAATGCTTTTGCCAAATTTATCCATTGTATTTTGTTCTAATAATCTTTCTAACTCTTGTGGTACTAGAATACCATAATAAAAATCCAGCAAACTCCTTACCGAAACAATAATTTTATATTTTATTATTGCTTCAATAACAAGATCAATTATAGATTCCATTATCTTATCCTGCTGAATAAATTCATAATTTATCTTTAAAGGACATTGTGTACTAAATTGACATTTATTACATTTTTTATAGTGATAGTAAAAAGGATTCTCATCAAATTTATTTGATATTTTTTTTAAAAGTTGTGTCATAAAATTACTTTTTGGCTTTATTTCTTGTAACTCATAAAGCGAATAATCACTAAAGTTAATATAGTCTATATAATCATTCTGAAAAACTTCAACTATTTCATCTTCGATTATTTTATTACGATTTACAAAATCATAAAATATTGAATATTTTTCCTTAATTTTTTCAAATTCAATAAAATTACTTAATGTCCCTAAGTTGATTGCTACAATAACTTTATGCATTCCAACTGAATTAATGTTTTCATCAGAAAATGGTGTGAATAATTCATCTAATTTTTCTATATATGTTTTACCTGGATCATCACTTTCAGTCGCGTCATTATATATTGTAAAATTTTCCAATAAACCTTTGTGTTTAAGTTGAGAAATAATGTGTGACTTTCCATCACCTACGCTACCACATACTAAAACAAGTTGTTTACTAATATTATTAAGCTTGATTTTCTGAAGTTTATCTTCTAATTCATTTTCAACTTTTCGCATAACATGCATATATTCCTTAAATTCACTAAACTTCTCAATGCCTTCAACTGCCTCTTTTGAAGATTCTTTAAGTTTTTTTAATTCAAATAGTAATCCACAATTAAAACCATTTTCACTTTGTAGTAACTTTCTTTTTGGATATTCTACTTTTATACTTTTCTTCACAAAATATTTATGGTTATTCTCTTTTGCTTTTTTTTCGTTAATATTATCTATAATGGTTCTTTCATTTTCTTTCTCTTCTAATTCTTCTATTTGAAAGTTAGCCGCCTTTAATCTTGATTTACAAATATTTATTTCATCAACTGTAAATAACTCTCTAAATTCTACTTTTATTACTAGAGCTTCAACCGATAAATCTAGTCGTCCCGACTCCCAAAGCACCTCAAATCCTTCACTCGTTCCACTTTTTGAAACAAGATTTTTTGCAGCTTTTACTCCATCTGATGACGATATAAGATGGAGTAATCTTGTAGCATTATACCCTAATTCTTTCTTTGCTTTGTTATAAATACTTATCATTTCATTTGTAAATTTAGATTCCAAACTGTTCATATTTAGCCTCTTTCAATCATATAATTATATTTAAGATTTTCAAACCACATAGATTTATTATTTCTTAAGTTACGCATTCCTTACCACCGTATACTCTTCTACTTGTATTTTAAGAAATACATACCAAAGATTTTTCATTAGATCTTTAGTCCACTTTGATTTGATCTACCATATTATTAGGACCTCGAAACTCATGCTTTAGCCTCAACAAACTACAATCTACGTTAATATATTTCTCAGTACTCCAGTACTTTATCAAATGATAATTTCTTTCCATATGAAATCTCTGCAAATTCCAACAACCTTCCTTACAATACAAATTTCATTCGCCTATACTTCACAATGTGGAAGCATGCAACCGGATCAAAGGCATCAAAGGTGTCAAGTGCCACGTGATCTCCAATCAGTTTACGGGTCTGCTCAACCATGGCCGGACTGCCGTCATGGGCGTATACATCATAGCCTTTTTCCATGAAGTATAGACTATCTCTGCCGGATCCACAGCCAATATCAAGGATGGTATCGCCGACTTTTAAATATTTTTCAAATCGCCTATAGAGCTGGCTCATATCTGCATTGATCGTATCCTTTATAAATTTTTCAGCATTCTGGTTATAGTAATCAATCGACATCTTATGACCTCTGTATTTTATCTATCTAGTATACCTTTGCACCAAAGGGTATAAAGGCTAAGTGTGCTAATTTGAAGTGTTGTTTAGCTAATGGGATACCTATAATTGTAATCCCGGTAAGAATTCCTGCGATTAAGTGCCCGATAGCAAGCTCCCAACCCACAAGAATAATCCATAGAACATTCAAGACGAGTCCACCTGCACCAAAGTCACCGAGTTGAATCTTTCTACCGAAGGGGAACAATACAAATCCCGCAATCTTAAAACATTGCATACCAAAAGGTATTCCAATAACGGTTATGATTAATAATAATCCACCTAAAAACCATATACCTGCGAGAATCGGTCCACCAAAGAGCCACCATATAATATTACCTAAAACTTTCATATTAAATACCTCACTTTCTTTCCTTTAAAATACAAAAAAACACATACCACTCCCGCGGTTATGCGTTACTGTTCTTAAAAAATATTTGATTTTCCCTTGTCTGTTTTTTCATTATACTCATCCCCTTGCACATCATCGTGCGACTCTAGTACTATTTTACTATTTTGCCACAGATAATGCAAGGGATCTTAAGGAGTATTTTTATATGTAAATAAGTAGTTTATTGCTTGACACTAAGTAGGGTAATGGTAATCAGTATAAGTCCCATTCCAATCGCTTGAATGCCATTTAAACGATTTCCAAGAAGTAAGACGCCGAATAATGAAGCTGTGACCGGCTCGATCATAGCCACCAAGGACGCCGTTGTCGGGGCAATCTTTTGAAGGCCAATCACATAAAATATAAATGAAATCCCACCCCCTATCAGTCCTAATAGAAGAAACCATCCTATTTCACTTGAAGCCATTGCACGAAGGGCTTCCTCCTTATCCATAATAATAAACAGAATGAGACAAAATGAAAAAAAGGTGATTGTCAAAGTGGTCTCCGGCGGACCCATAGCAGTGGCTTTTTTAAAACCGAATATGAATAAAGCATAAGAAAGACCAGCAGCAAGCCCTGTTGCCGTTCCAAGAAAGCTCACTGAAATCGATTCGATATTGTAGGCACCTGTAAGCAGGATAATTCCTATAAACACAGCAAAAATGCATCCCCATTTAAACCAAGTCCAAGCTTCTATTCCTAATAAAAAGGAAATCAAAAGCACAAAGACAGGTGCCGTATACATTAAAGTAGCCGCAACCGTTATGCTTGACGCTTGTATGCTTAGAAAATACAAAGTGAAGTTTCCGGCTACACCAAGTCCTGCCAATAGAGACCACATATAAAAACGCCTCGACGTGGTCCAATTTTGCTTTATTCGAAAGAGGATCCATAGGCAAAAGCATATGAATCCAACTGCCCCTCGGTAAAATGAAATGACAATAGGACTCCATCCTTTGTTCATTAATATATCAGCAATTCCTCCGCTAATCCCCCAGCATATAGCTGCTAGTATAACGAATCCTACACCTAGAAATCTCATTTTTTGCCTCCCGAAAAGATAAAACCGTGTTTTCTAACTTTTTGATTCAAACAAACCCGCCAAACCTATAAGTGCTGCAAATCCTATGGCTGCAACCGGCCATACGATCCATGTTATTCCCCATGCCATGGTCCACAAACTCCAGCCTATATAGATAGCTGCCACTAATGGCCAATAAAATGCACCGAGTTTTTCAATACGTTTTGTTTGCTTGACTTTATGTGGTGCATAATCACCTTCACCCACGATAAAATTAAGGGTATTATACTCTATAGACGTCGGTATAATGATGGAAATACCTACTCCTATCATCAGAATCAGCACGACCACCATGATCAGAGATAAGATGCCCGAACGCACTAGCAGACTCACCATAAGTAGTGGTATGACACTTGTAATGAAGAGTATAACGCCAATAGAGACTTTTTTTATGTATATCGGTTTATACTTTTTGATTTTCTCAATAAAAACACTTCGAACACCATATACCAACTCAAAGGGTGCAGCTTCTAATATCTCAAAGTCATCCTTATATTGGTTAATTCGTATGAAAAGCACAACGCCTATTGCGATCATGACAAAGAGTATGGTTAAGCCAATAGCCGCCGCTGCATCAGATGTCAGATTAAACTGTTCATATTCAGAGAGTGCAAGTAAAAATAAAAGGGGTAAAAATGAGAACACACATAATAATACGCCTTTTGAAATAAATTTTGACGCTTCCGTTTTATTCTGAACATAAAGCAATGCTTCTTCTAAGGTTACCCGCTTCACACCTATATCCAAATCTTCATTAATTTCCTCGTCCTCTTCAATGTCATCTTTTACTAGATAATCCGTAGATACGCCAAAGATCTCGCTAAGCATGAGAATTTTATTTAGGTCAGGTATACTTCTGGCACTTTCCCATTTAGAAATAGACTGCCTTGAGACATTCATTTTTTCAGCAAGTTCTTCCTGTGACCATCCAAACTTCTTTCTGAGTTTTATTATTTTATCTGCTAATATCATATTGATTCCTCCTATTTATGTTTTGATGGTCTAAGTTTAACAAACATAGCAGTTGCATACTATCAAGTCGCCTTTGAAATATGTCAACCAGCAGTTACATCTTATGATATGACCTTCGTTAGAGGACTAGCTTATGGTGTATCTTCACCTATATATTCAAAATGTGAATTCCCATCTTTACCATCATATGCAATTAAGTATTCCCCACTTCCACCTGGATATTCAACAACTACTTTATATTGAGGAATACCTTCGGGTCTAAATACTTCTAACAATAAGGCAAAATGATCTTGCGTATTTTTTTGCTCAAAAACAATATCTTTTTCAATCAATTGGCCATCTTCAAAAGCTACCTGTATAACTTTTAAATTGGAGGCCTTATATGCTGGTACAAGTAAAAGTTCTTGTCCGTTTTCTTCAAGTCGAACTTTTTCTATATGTTTGATTTTATTTAACTCATCTTTGTTTGGCTCATTTACTATAAGCATTGCCATATCATCAGGAAGTGCTTCTTCATACGTCCGTTCTATTTCTTTAAGCGCTGTATTATCCTTCATGTTTTTGTCTTCCGGTTCTTGATCTATACATCCTGCTAAGAGAACAATGAATATGAAGAGAATAATATATCCTCTTATGAATGGATTGCTTCGTTTATGCTTTACCATTGAACTTCTCCTTTGATATTATATCGTTGAACACCACACGATTCAATATCGTCCGGTTTAATCAGACGATAAAAACTACTCTAATATCTTATAACCCGTTGCAGGGCCATTTCCGGCAATCGACCGGTCTACGGACACATATTATTAAAACTCATGGTAACCCCATGTCTTTTCACGATAATTTTCAAACCTTTGTTTTCACTATTTCAAAAAGTTTTGTGATATCTTTCAAGCATAGAATGTAATTTCATATTGAATACTTCTCTCTTATCAAATTAAAAGCTCCTGACGCATCTGTCACTCTACCAGCTTCGATATCATCATAGCCTTCTTGTAACTTATCATGCAACTCTAGTGTTGTCATTAATTCAGCATTAATTTCAATAGGTGCTTTAAGATTAACTCTTGAATTTAAAGTTATAGCATTAGCCATATATATCATCTCCTTGTCTTCTCCAACTTCTTTCTATGTGTTCCCACTGTTTATAATGATAATTATCATTTTTAATACCTTCCACTATTGGGCTCAAAAAGCCGTGAATACCTTCGATTACTTGTGTTAGCTCTAAATGCGTCATCGCCCTCTTTTTCTTTACAAACGATTTCCATCTTGTGATACGCATTCTATCTTCTGAAAAATTTTCTTCAAAGATTACAATATCATCAAACGATGTCTTTCTATGTTTAAATGTTTCTTTAATAGCTACACTTAACTCCAATCCATTAAAATCAAATTCATTGCTAAGAATATAAATATCATAATAATCCTTATACCGGCTATTAGCATAGCCTAATGATACAATCGCTTCAAATTTCTCGGCAATAACAGATGCCAATGAATAAGCGTATATCTTAGGCACTTCCATATCTAACAGCACTGGAAATTCCATCATAACACGCATAGGATAAACAACATCTCCAAAGCCTATATCAATTGATACCGGAATCTGTGTTCTATCTAGCATTGCCATAATTGAGATATTAATTCCTGGATAATCTTTAAATTCTGTTATGGTTCTAATAGATAACGATTCAGACCTATACTTTATTGCATCATCTATTTCAATTGCAAATATTTCTTCAAAGACCTTTGTCATCACTTCAACTTCATTATTCAATGCATTTGCTAATAAATCAATGTCTCTTGTGCCTCTAGAAAACTCACCGCTAAATATAGCGTATAAAAAAATACCTCCTTTTAATGTAAAGTTATCATTATATTGAGATACCGAAATTCTGTAAATTGTACGTTCTAAGCAATAGGCTATCAATTCATCTTGAAATAGCTTTTCATTTTTTATTGCTTGATTTTTTAGCTTAGCCTTTACCGAATCTGCCTTATTCAAATCAATACCTCCAAATAAGTATTCAATATATCATAGCATTTCAACCGTTTGCTATATCGAATGAGTTGATTAATATTTCTATCCGCTTGCATTAAATAATTGGTAAGAATTTCTTTTGTTTCTTCAATACCTATTTTGTTACGATAATAAATAATGTCAATAACCGTTTTTTCTATATCATATATTTGAAATTGATTTTTACCATCCTTAATTAACTTCATTCCTAAATTATATCGCTCATTTTCAAAATAATATAAATTGAATCTTGGCCACTCCGGAAGCGTTGTGATTTTCTTTTTTTTTGGAATTGCAACATCAATTGAATCAGGCCTATAGGTCGTAAGATTATAGTAACTCGCTGCACTCAAAAGACATATAATACCTGTTTTCGCATAAGCTATCACATAGTAAAAATCATTTTCTTCACCTTGAAACTTTACATTTTCATAATGGCTTTTGTTGAGTTTAACTAGATTTCCTTCTTGTACCAATTTATTTATTTTGTAATAGCTTAATCCAAGAGCCATTAATTCATCTGTTTGGAATATTTTTTTATCTTCTGGAATTATAATTTCATTATTCATGTTTAATCCTCCATAAAGATAATTATACCCATTCATTTAAGGAATTACAATATTTATTTAAAACAAATACGGCTAACTTCTAAAACAGCCGTATTTGTTTAAATTTATTGCAATACCTTCATAAGTTCCATATAGACCTTTTTGTCACCACTGTCCTTATAATTGGGTATATTCCCTAATCGCCACACGGATACATCATAGATGCCAAACATTTTTGCCAATTGTATCTTCTCTGCAACGCTTCTAGAATCTTCGTACCATATGACATTATTTAATCCGGTCTGACTATTATAATAGCTTGCGTATGGATTCCTAGATGTTGCACCAAAGGCAATGTTGGTTCCCCCATCAATCAATCGATTATATAGCGTCGCATAGGTTGGTGAATAAGCGCTTTGATTGACCACATTACCTTCACTGTTTGTCTGCCATTGAGCTACATCAAAGGAAATCTGAAGGCTTAGCTTAATTAAGGCTTCCTCATCTTTTTGTGCTTGTGTCAAATGTTTAAGGGCATTATAGACTTCTTCTAAGGATGCTAAGGGTGTCGTTGTAATCCCCATAGCCATCTCCGCTTCAGTTAATCTTTTGGCGCCAAAGTCATGGGCCATCATAATGGTATGGTCTGCAATCGTATTAATCGTGGCATAATCGTAGCCATCATAATAGACTTGTGGCTGAACCATGACCGTTAAGCTCTTGGCCTGCGCGCTAAGTTCTTGGTCAAGGGCACGTAAGAAACCGGTAAAACCGCTTCTGTTCTCGCTTCCTCTTAATCCTTCAAAGTCAATGGCAAGGCCATCAAATGCCGGATGGGTATATAGCAGGTTCATAATTGATGTAATGATTTGGGCTTGAGTCTCTTTACTGGCAAGTAAATTGCTTAAAAGATTTTCTCGATCATCGGCATAGATGCTTAATCGTACTTCTGTATTTTCTCGATTTGCCTTTTGAAGGGGTTCTTCATATCCGAGGGGAAACTTATTCTCAACTATAATTCTCTGATCTTGGGTCAAGGTAAGATCTGCCCAACTGAAGCTCACCACATCAAAGCCTTGCATCAAATCTATTTGTCCATAGCTATTATCCCGGTAAAATACGTTGGTCTCATCTAGGCCATTATTTGTCTTCTCATACATACGAACCAAGATCGCCGCAGCTTCTTCCCGCTTTGCCCATGCATTGGGTGCAAATCGGCCATCACCGACACCATTAATGATGCCAAAATCTTTAAGCATAGTAATATAGCCAACGTTTTTAGTTACGTCCGTAAATGAGCTCGTCTGATTATTCATACGTTCTGCTAGCCATCCATAGCCTAGTGTTCGAACAATCATGATGGCCATTTCTTCTCGTGTAATAGCTTCATTGGGTCTAAAGGCTTGATTGACCTTTGTTATGACACCCTGTTCTAGGGATGTTTCAATGTACCCATAATACCAGTCTGAAGATTTGACATCAATAAAGCTTTCTTGACGAGGCAACATCTCTTGCCAACCTTGTAGCTTATATAAAAAAGCGACAAACTGGGCCCGACTTAGGGTATCTCCTAGTCCGTACTGATTATCTCCGATACCATCAGTTACCTTAAGTTGTCGTAGGGTATTAATATTTTCTTCGGCCCAATGGCCTGTCGGTACATCAGAAAAAGCCTCCACATCAATAGCAGAAGCTTTCGTATTTAATTGGACTACAAGTAGGAATACTATAAATAGTAATATGACTTTTTTCAATGTTAACCCTCTTTCCCTCATTCTTCTTATATTAATTAACATCATAGTTGACGATTTCGACACCGCAGTGATCGGCTTTGGTATTTAGCAAAACGATACCCGTGTTGTTTTTGATAATTAGCTGAAGTTTACCGGTCAGTGCTTCTCTTATGGTATAGGACATGCGGCCATTGTTTGGGGCAACCAGCTCTTCTCCGGGTGTAAGGGTTCCCTTGATCTTCAACGTTAACGTATTGCGCTTCATGAGAATGTAGAATTGCTTCTCATTGCATTTGATTATTTTGACTTTTGCATTATTATAGGTTGCAAAGCGATACTCTTGGTCATCAACCACAATATTACAAAAAAAGCCTTCAATGGTCGTTGCAAACAAAGGGACCGTTGCGATTGAACAACAAAAGCTAATCTTATCCTTATCAAAGTGATTGGATTGGATCCATATATATTTTTCTGGAAAGGACCTTCCCCAATCTTTTTCGATATAGCCTTTTCCCTGATTAAAATCTATAGACTCGCCATTGATTGTTATCTCTCCATTGAGGGAATGATTCATACTAACGACTTCATGATTGCACTCTAGTTTAGGAATATAATTAAAATAGCCCATAATATTGGGATTGAAAAAAGTTCGCTGCAGATCGGTTAATGGACCGAAGTTAATAGCCCCTTCAATAAGATTAGTCGCATCTTCAAGATGAATACTTATTTCATTTTTTGAAAAGGTGCTATCACCAATTGTGACTTCAAAGGGTCGCTTCTTATAAGAAAATTCATCCAAAGTATATTTAAAGTAAAAAGTTTTATGCTGATTGTCTTTATCTTTATAGATGCATTGAATAAAGGCATGTGGGTCTTCATCATTGAAGCTAACCCCAGGGATAAAGCTTATGGTATTCTTTTTATCTTGACTCACCTGTTTAAAGTACCAACCTTCAAAGTACTGTTGACTTTTCCATTGATTGACGCCTTGAAAATTTGTTTTATTATAGTTTAAGTTCATCGTCTCACCACCCATTTCTTTGCATGTGTTTACTTTTATCACTTATTTTTATTATATCTCAACTCCATCTTTTTGTATACGTTCTCGGTATCCTGGGAACTCTAAAACAGGACTCAAAAAATAAGAACAAACTATTTTTTCTGATTAAATCATTAATAGTTATTGATATATGCCAATAACTATTAATGATGTTTTGAAAGGAATGATTTTATGCCAAGACTAAATGCAACAGGACCCATGGGAATGGGAGCAATGATAGGTCGGGGAATGGGTTGTGGCGCAGGTATCGGCCGTGGACGTGGATTTGCTTATGTCAATCCTCAAACACCTGTTGACGAGCAAACATATTTAAAAGAACAAAAAGCTCTACTTGAACAAGAACTCCAAAATATAAACAGTCGATTAACGGATCAGGAATCATAAAGAAATCACTTTGCGTCTTCTAAATCAATGATTTTTATTCCAACGGTATCACCTCTTGAAAAACCGAATACGACTCGACGTCCATCCGGAGAAAGCTTAGTCGCATGGAATGTCGTGCTCTGTTCTTCAATAGATTGAATGTCACCTGTTTCTATATCAAGTTCAAATGTTGAATCAAATGCAGTCTTAGGACCAGTACCTCTAAAGAGTACTGTCGTTTCATTCGCATCTAAAATACCAATATCTCTTATATCCCTTTCATCAACAGGTTGGTCAAACACATACGATTGATATGAATCCTTTGCTAAATTATAAATCCTAATTTCAGGATATTCTGCATAGGTGGGCCAAGTACATGCAACAACATTCTTGCCATCTGCTCCCCATAAATACGAATCCATATACATAAATTCAAACGATTGTTGTTTTTGTGTCATTCGATCATAAATGACAACACTACTTTCATGATGTTCTGTACTTTCTCTTTCATTATATAAAATCTTTTCTCCATCAGGAGAAAACAAGGGTTGCCAATAATACGTTTGAGTAACCTCTCTATAGGTATCAATCACCCCTTGTTCAATCAGCTCAGCCATCCTTTCTTGACTAACGAGTGTTTCTGTTTTTCTTACAACTATTTGATAGTCCTCAATATTATGAATATCGAACACCGCAATTTCTCCATTCACCAACAAACTTCCCTCACCATTTTTGTTAATATTAACACTGGTTTCTTGATAGTTTTCTGCACCAAATACAGCATCAAATTTTTCCTTCAAATGATAGTTTGTAATTAATTCCCCTTCTTCAAACTCTAAATAATAGGCATTGGAAAACAATGCAAATCTTGAATCATCAATGTTTACAAATGTATTTCCATCCATCCAATATTCTTCATATATACCTTCATGGATAAGTTTTCCACTATCGTTCTTGATGTCAAAAAGATATATATTATTAAGATATTCCGAATCATTTTGACTATCTACGCTTATCTTTGCAACTATTTTTTCATTACTAACCCAATGAATTTCATCTATCCACCATCCTTGTTTAACTGCATTCTCTATATCTTTTAGTTGATGATTTTTTTCTTCTTCAATAATCGTTGTAATATTCTCTTGTTGATTTATAGTGGAATTGTCCTTACATCCTGTTATATTCATCATAAGTATGAATGAAACCATTAGTGCAACTACTGTGCCAAATATTTTCGACATAAACGTTCCTCCTTAATATTGTTATTGACCGCTTGAAACAACAAAAACCTGTTCTGCTTGCGTGACACAGAACT